>NZ_JAOARH010000140.1 GCF_025210595.1 Winogradskyella sp. | reverse complement strand
TATAATAAAAGGAATGATAGTTTTATGGTAATAGCCATCAACAGCCAGTAGTACGTAATCTCTTAATTTTTCGGGTGTAGAAATATCAGAAGGTGAATAAAAGATGAGGTCTTTTTCTTGTGCTATATTGCCAAGTTTTTTATAATTACTAAGGTCTAAGAGGCTTAGTTTTACACGTTTGTTTTCTAGTGTTGGTGCTTTTATTTTCATACCAAATCATTTATATAACCTACATTAACCACGTGTTTACCTTCAAAAGGAAGTATAGTGACTCTATCTCCAAATAATTCTTTAGCTCTTTGGATTTCTTGTTCTATACGTGCTTGGTCTAAATACTCGTCTTCTGTACCATATATGAGCTTTACTTTAGCGTGCTCATTTAAGTATTCAAAATCTTTAGCAGCTAGTTCTATTGGTATTCCGCCTGAATGTAATACCAATTGCGAGCATTGTATTTTTCTAAATGCTAAATATCTCATCGCTACACTCACACCTTGCGAATACCCAAAAACAATAAAATTAAGATTATTTGGAATATTTTCAGCTTTAAAAATACCATCAAAATAATTGAGAATGTTTTGCATGCCAACTTTAGTTTCGTCTCTTGTTAACCAATTGGCACCTACATGCATTTTGGGTTGAATGTAGTATTTATTAGGCGCTTGTGGTGCAATAAAATAGTTTTCTTCAGGATTTAGGTTTTTAAAATAACGTAAGAAATAACGACTTAAATAGCCCATGCCATGGCATACAAACCAAACGTTTTTTGTAGTTGTTGTGAGCGTATTTAAAGTAGAGTAAGAGTTGTTAGTTATATATGTAATTTCTTTTTCTTCTGAATTCATTGTTCGTTGTAGTTTCAGTATTTTTGTGATTGATGATAAAATTAAACTTTTTATATGCAATTATCTAAGGAAATGATTTTGGCTAAAGCTAATGAAGTGTCTAAGAATACTTTATTAGAAACTTTAGAAATAGAAATGGTAGATTATGGTGAAGATTTTTTGGTGGCCAGAATGCCGGTAACACCAAAAGTACATCAACCAGACGGTGTTTTGCATGGTGGAGCTACAGCTGCATTGGCTGAAAGTGTTGGTAGTTTTGCGTCTCATATGTTTACAGATTTAGAAAAATATTTTGTTAGAGGAACAGAAATTACAGCCAATCATCTTAAAAGTGTAAAAGAAGGCTATATCTATGCTAAAGCTACTTTTTTGCATAAAGGGCGTACCACACAATTATTAGATATTAGAGTTACAGATGATAATGATAACTTAATTTCTGTATGTCGTTTGTCTACAATATCATTACCAAATAAGGCATAGGTTAATGACAGTAGATTCTTTTTTTGAAGCTTTAGAAAATCAATATAAAAACAAATTACCATTTGTAGTCTATAGTAGACCAGTTGATTCTACTATTAAATGTTGGTTGCAAGATAATAACGAATTATATACAACTTCAGATTTTTCTGAAAGTGGATTTGCTTTTGCTCCTTTTAATTTAAATGATGATTGTGTTTTACTTCCTCAAGAGCATTGCCAACATCATCAACTAGAAGTCTCTGAATTAGATACTGATCACAATTTTGAAGCCTCTTCTTTAATTAATGAAAATAAAGAAGCACATATAGAATTGGTTTCAAAAGGGGTTTCTGCGATAAAAAGTGGTAATCTGGAAAAGGTGGTTTTATCTAGAAAAGTAGAAAAACCATTAAAATCTAGTCAGCCAATAGCAATTTTTAAGCGGCTTTTTAATGCCTATAACAATGCAATGGTCTATTGCTGGTACCATCCTAAAGTAGGTTTGTGGTTAGGTGCTACGCCAGAGTTGTTATTTAAAGTAGAAGGAAAGCGCTTAACAACCATTTCGTTAGCTGGTACACAATCTTATTCTCAAAACGAGCAAATATTTTGGACACCTAAAGAATATGATGAACAACAAATTGTTACTGACTATATTGTAGAACAGATAGAGCCTTATACAAATCAAATAAATGTTTCTGAAGTAGATACTGTAAGAGCAGGCAATCTTGTTCATCTTAAAACTTATATAAGAAGTAACATAAAAGAAGGTTGTAGTGTAAAATCTATAATCAATACCTTACATCCTACACCTGCAGTTTGCGGATTTCCTAAGCAAGAAGCAAAAGATTTTATTTTAAAAGAAGAAAATTATAATCGTGAATTTTATACAGGTTTTCTTGGTGAATTGAATTTAAAAACATCCAAAACCAGAAACACAAACAGACGTAACGTTGAGAATAATGCCTATGCTGTTGTAAAAAAGCACTCTAATTTTTATGTTAATTTACGTTGCTTACAGTTAAAAGACGATAAAGCTTTAATCTATGTTGGTGGTGGTATTACTAAAGATTCAGTTCCAGAAAACGAGTGGATAGAAACTGTAAACAAAACAAAGACCATGGGTAATGTTTTGGATAAATGATTTTGAATTTTAAAAAAAGTTTCTTCCCTTTGGCAACATAGAAGATGGACTTATGAAAGCCCATAATGGGCATTTAACATACAATAGTATGTACCTGTCTGAGTAACTAAATAACCAAACCACAGCTTGTTGATAAAATTTAATTAGATGAAGTACTCTAAAATTCCTTTGTCTCAAACGGTTGTTACCTTATGTAAAACGCATAATGTAAAGCATATTGTTATTTCACCTGGTAGCCGTAATGCTCCGCTGACCATTGGTTTTACATACGATGATTTTTTTAAGTGTTACAGTATAGTCGATGAACGTTGTGCTGCTTTTTTTGCATTGGGTATTGCTCAACAACTGCAAGAACCTGTAGCTGTAGTTTGTACATCTGGTAGTGCATTATTAAACTATTATCCTGCAATTTCAGAGGCTTATTACAGTAGAATTCCTTTATTAGTTTTATCTGCCGACAGACCAAAACATCTAATAGACATTGGTGATGGGCAAACCATAAAACAGAAAAATGTATATGGTGAACACGTGTTGTATAATGCTAATCTAAAGTTAGATTTAAAAGAAAACAACCATAGTACTTTAGAAGATGAGTTGCCAATAATGAAGAGTATAGAGAACAAACTCGAACACTTTTTAAGGCTTCAAGAAGACATACAATCTTATAATGAGTCTGAAATACATGATGCTATTACCATATCTAGAATAAAATCTGGACCAGTCCATATTAACATACCATTTGATGAGCCTTTGTATGAAACAGTAAATGCACTAAGCTTTAATCCAAAACCATTTAGTATTACTGACATATCAGAGGAAATTGATGAATCTGAAATTGAAAGCTTATCAGAGATATGGCAGTCTGCAAAGCGCAAAATGATATTGGTTGGTGTACTTCAACCAAATTCAATAGAAGAACAATGGTTGCAAAAAATAGGAGATGATGATAGCGTTGTGGTTTTTACAGAAACAACATCTAATTTACACCATCAGAATTTCTTTCCAGAAATAGATAAGATAATAGCTCCTTTAGAGGAAGGTGAATTTAGATCATTACAGCCAGATGTTCTTTTAACTTTAGGAGGTTTAATAGTTTCTAAAAAGATAAAGGCTTTTTTAAGACAATATAAACCAAGGTATCATTGGCATGTAGATTTGTTTAAAGCAAATGATACATTTTTCTGTTTAGATAAGCATATAAAACTTAAACCAAATACGTTTTTTAAGTCATTCTTATCACGGACACCTCAAATAGGAAGTGCTTATAAAACAAGTTGGATAAAAGTTAGAGACAAGCGACGTAAACTTCATGATGATTACTTAAGTAATATTTCGTTTTCAGATTTTACGGTGTTTAATTCTATATTAAAAAGTATTCCTGAATATAGTCAACTACAGGTAAGTAATAGTTCTGCAATACGTTACACACAATTATTTCAGTTAAAAAGTAGCGTTACAGTATTTTGTAATAGAGGAACAAGTGGTATAGATGGTAGTACAAGTACAGCTATTGGAGCAGCATTAGTTAGTGAACAACGCGTTACCTTTATTACAGGTGATTTGAGTTTTTTCTATGATAGTAATGCTTTGTGGAATAATTATATTCCTAAAGATTTTAGAATAATTGTGGTTAACAATAATGGAGGAGGTATTTTTAGAATTTTACCAGGTCATAAGAATACTGAAAACTTTGATACGTATTTTGAAACTAAGCATCAATTAACGGCTAAACATTTATGCGAAATGTATGGTTTTGATTATGTAAACGCTTCTGACGAAACCACATTAAAAGACACGCTAGCATCTTTTTATGATGTGTCTGAAAGACCTAGACTATTAGAAGTTTTTACACCATCTAGCAGTAATGACCAAATCCTTATCGATTATTTTAAATTTATAAAATAATATATCGTTAAATATATTTTAATATGTGACCTCCCTAACATTACAGTGTCTAAAAAATACTTATATTTAGTGAGACAATTTATTTAACCTAAAACAAAATAATAAAATGAGTAAAAGAGACGAATTAATTGAAAAGTATGCAGCTGATTTAAAAGATAAATGTGGAGTAAATCCAGATATGGATTTGTTAAAAAAAGTAACAGTAGGTTTAGGTCCTTCAATTTATAATGCAGATTCTTCTACAGTATCAGGTTCAGATGAAGGAGAATTAGCAACAGTAAAGAACAACTATTTAATTAAAAAATTAGGTCTAAGCGAAAGCGATGATTTAGATGGTGCTATTGCATCTGTTATGGATACTTATGGTCAATCTAACAGAAACAAGTATAGAGCAGTAGTGTACTATTTATTATGTACTCATTTTGATAAAGCATCTATTTACTAGTAGATCTTATTAATAGATAACGAAAAGACCTTTCTAGCATAGAAAGGTCTTTTTTATTTTCGAAACTTTTTACTTTTTATTTGCAACTTGTAACTTATCGCTACCTTTGCAGTTATGATACATTTAGGTGAATACAATACACTAGAAATATTAAGAGACACAGAACCAGGTTTGTTTCTTGGAGATGGTGATCAAGGAGAAGTTTTATTACCAAATCGCTATGTTCCAGAAGAATTTGAAATAGGTGATAAGTTAGACGTGTTTGTCTATTTAGATAATGAAGAGCGACCTGTAGCTACCACAGATAAGCCATTTGTTAAAAAAGGAGATTTTGCTTTGCTTCGATGCAATCAGGTCACAAAATTCGGAGCCTTTTTAGATTGGGGATTAGTAAAAGAATTATTCTGTCCTTTTAAGGAGCAAGCTTTTAAAATGAAAGCTGGTGGTTGGTATTTAGTGTATTGCTATTTAGATGAAGAGACAGAGCGTTTAGTGGCATCAAGTAAAACAAATCGTTTTTTAGATAATAAAGAACTTTCGGTTTCTAAATTTGAAGAAGTAGATATCATTGTGTCTCATCCATCTGAAATAGGAATGAATGTTATTGTAAACAAAAAGCATTTAGGACTTGTATTTAAGGATGATATCTATAAAGATATTAGTGTCGGTGATAGGCTTAAAGGTATTGTGAAGAAAATACGTCACGATAATAAATTAGATATTGCTTTAAGTCAAATAGGCTACAGAAATATTGAACCTAATGCTGAGTTTATCTTAAATGAATTAAAAGATAATAGTGGCTTTTTACCTTTACACGATAAATCAGATCCAGAAGAAATAAAGGATCAGTTACAAATGAGTAAAAAGAGCTTTAAAAAAGCGATAGGTTCTCTTTATAAAGATAAGCTAATTGTAATTGAGACTTCTGGTATAAGATTAGTTTGAGTTAATTAAAGTTTGATTTTCAACTCTTTTTTGAATGGTGTTAAATCCTTCAAAAAGGTTATCAAAACAAATGTCTTTCCATTGGCAGACACTACTTTCTATTTGAGCATTCATTTGAGTAGCTTTGTTGTAACTTACAATGCCATAAGCCGCTAAATTTGGTATTATTTGTCTTGCTTTATTAAGATCTAATATTGAAATGGAATAGGAGTTAATTCTATTAGCGACTATACCAAATGGTTTGGTTGAACCATAATGAGATTTTATATTATTTAGTATTGGTTTTACGGCTTTTAAATCTATGTGAGTACCTTCGTTAAATTCAATAACCACAACATTATTAATAAAATGTGTAATGCCAAACTCTGTAGAGGTTTGTTTTATAATTTTTGAAGCTAATTCCGTATGTGCAATTCCCATATTTTTAGGTGTGTTTATTAGTGTTTTAAGCATTATGTTTAATGCTTATAGCTAAATTTAGACACGTGTTTTATAATTTGGTCACAAAGAGTAAGCTTTTAAGAATTTAATTGTTTTTAGTTCTTAGTATAAATCTAATAAGTAGGATGTTGTGACTATAAAGAGAAGAAGTTAATGCTCATATAATCAGTGTGATGTGTGTATTTTTTAAGGAAAAATAAAAAAATCAAATATAGAATAGAATACAATTCATTATGATTATTTCCTTATTTTTGCTGACTAAATAAAGAAAAATTATGAGTCATATAGATTGGAAAGTTGCCAAATCTTATGAAGATATCACATATCATAAATGCAATGGAGTTGCAAGAATAGCATTTAATCGTCCAGATGTACGAAATGCTTTTAGACCTAAAACAACTTCAGAACTTTATGACGCATTTTATGATGCTAATGAAGATACTTCAATCGGAGTAGTATTATTAAGTGCTGAAGGCCCATCGTCTAAAGATGGAATTTGGAGTTTTTGTTCAGGTGGTGATCAAAAAGCAAGAGGTCATCAAGGTTATGTTGGAGACGATGGTTATCATCGCTTAAACATTTTAGAAGTTCAGCGTCTTATTCGTTTTATGCCAAAAGCAGTTATTGCAGTTGTGCCAGGTTGGGCAGTTGGTGGTGGACATAGTTTGCATGTGGTTTGTGATTTAACACTGGCAAGTAAAGAGCATGCCATTTTTAAGCAAACAGATGCCGATGTTACAAGTTTTGACGGAGGTTATGGATCAGCGTATTTAGCCAAAATGGTAGGACAGAAGAAGGCTAGAGAAATATTTTTCTTAGGAAGAAATTACTCTGCACAAGAAGCTTACGAAATGGGTATGGTTAATGCAGTAATTCCACACGCTGAATTAGAAACTACTGCATATGAATGGGCACAAGAGATATTAGCAAAATCACCAACATCTATTAAAATGCTGAAGTTTGCCATGAACCTAACAGATGATGGTATGGTAGGTCAGCAAGTATTTGCAGGTGAAGCAACACGTTTAGCATATATGACAGACGAAGCAAAAGAAGGTAGAGATGCTTTCTTAGAAAAAAGGAAGCCTAACTTTCCTAAAAAATGGATTCCTTAATCTTCTTTGAATGAACGAAATTAAACCATGGCTAAAAGCTATGAGACTTAGAACACTACCACTTTCAGTCTCTGGTATTATTTTAGGTTCTTGTTATGCCTATTATAATGGGCACTTTAATTGGTGGGTTTTAGCATTTGCAATTTTAACAACGATTAGCTTACAAATACTATCTAATTTAGCTAATGATTACGGAGATAGTGTTAATGGAGCCGATAATGATGAGCGTGTTGGACCTGCAAGAGCTATTCAAAGTGGTGAGATTACACCAGAAGAAATGTTCGATGCCATTAGGTTTAACATTATAGTTGTTATTATACTATCACTTGCTCTTATTTGGGTTGCATTTGGGCCAACCAATTTTTCATTTGTACTACTTTTTATGTTTCTTGGTGGTGTTTCAGTTTATGCTGCATTAAATTATACAATGGGTGATTCTCCTTATGGTTATAGAGCATTGGGAGATGTTTTTGTATTTGTGTTTTTTGGGCTTTTAAGTACCATTGGTGGTTATGTGCTTTATGTTCATACAATAGATCATGTTGTTTTGCTTCCTGCAATTGCTCTAGGATTGCTAAGTGTAGGTGTTTTAAATCTAAATAATATGAGAGATTTAGATGCAGATGCAAATGCTGGTAAAATTACCTTGGCAGTTAAATTAGGTATTAAACGTGCCAAGCAATATCATTTCTCTCTTATTGTAGGAGCTATGTTAATTACGGTTATATTTTCAATATTGTATTATGTTGAGCCCTATAATTTTATGTATCTCATAGCATTTGTACCTCTTATAATTCATCTTAAAAAGATAAAAGCAGCACAGCAACCTAATGATTTTGATAGCCAATTAAAGATTTTGGCTTTAACAACATTTCTTTTTGCTTTTCTGCTAGGTATTGGCTACATTTTGTATTAGATACATAATTACATAAAGGTTGGATTGCTTCTTAAATTTATATAAAAGATGTTTAAGTTTTTTTATTTTGATGCTTTAAACTAAAAACTCAAAAATATTTTCATGAAAAATCTTTTCTTATTCATTTTCGTATTTATTTTTTCATTTATCCAAGCTCAAAAAACTAGTTTATCTGTTAGGGAAAGTGCTGAATATAAGGATAAAGTTAAATCTACAGATGTTTTAGCAATTCATACTTCAGATGAAAGACTAACAGGTATAGTAAGGGAAAGCAAGAAGCATTTAATGTTTGATGTTTTTGATCAGAGCCTAACAAAACAACACAGCGTATTAGTAGATAGTCATAAAAAAGAGCGTTACATAGGTGAGGCAGTCTATGGCAATCAAATAAAAGTTGTTACAGTATTTTCGCCTAAAGCCAAAGAGCGCATTGTGTATTGTCATACTTTTAATTTAAAGAATGGTGCGCATACCAAAACAAAATTATTTGAAGCTAATGTTGCAAAAAAGCGTAAGCTTTTTGGAAACAGGCACGATAGGCAAACCAATTTTGCTATATCTCCTAGCGGTAATTATTTTGCTATGGTAACAGATAATAGTTTTAAAGATGTAAATGATTATGCTGTTAGGGTGTTTGATGCTAAAACTTTAGATTTAGTATATCAAAAAAGTTATCAAAAGCATAAGGATAAATATTTTAGTCATAATGATATTTCTGTAAATGATGATGCTCAGGTTTTTGTTTTGGGAAAACTTTATAAGAGTGGCAAAAAAGAAAAGAAAAAAGGGGCTGCCAATTACGATTTTATACTCAATAAAGTTAGTAAAGAGAATAACGAAGAATTAACAGTAAACCTACCAGAATTGTTTATAAAAAATTTGAATATTTCTATTTTAGATAATAAATTACATTTAATTGGTTTTTATTCCGAAGAACGTACAGGTCGTATAAAAGGTGGTTGTAATTTTGTAATAGATTCCGGAAATTTTTCTGTAAAAAATAAAAAAAGTTATGAATTGCCGCTAGATGTTTATGAGGATTTGTTTGGAGAAAAGCGTGGATCTAGAAAGAAGAAAAAAGGAAAAGAGCTTAGCAATTTTTATGTAGATTATATTATTGAAGACTCTCAAGGTAACACCTATTTATTAGCAGAAGAATTTTACATTACTCAAACCTATGTTAGCAATGGTATGGGTGGTGGTTATTGGCAAACCATTTATCATTATGATGATATATTAATTTTAAAATTTAATGCTACAGGAAGTTTAGAATGGGGAAGAAGCATTTTTAAACGCGCTAATGTACCATCATACAATGCATTTTTAAAGAATGATGAATTACACGTGTTGCTTAATTCTGGAAAAAATCTTTTAGAAAAGGAAGACGGAAGAACTAAAGTTTCTAAGGGCTGGTTTGAGTCTACATCACTATATGATATTGTTTACAATAATTCAGGTGAAGTTGTGTATAGTAAAGTACAAGACAACAAAGGGAAAACCTTCTATTTACCTTATTTTGGAACTTATCAAAACGGTGAGTTTATTATGATGAGTAGTGGGAGAAAAAAACGACAATTCATGATTTTACAATAGTTTTAGAACAAAAATTTCAACCTATAAAATTTAAAATAATGAAAATTACATTTTATGGTCATGCCTGTTTAGGTATTCAGATTAGCGATATTCATATTCTTGTAGACCCATTTATAAGTGGTAATGAAAAGGCATCAAATATAGACATTGAAAGTATTAAAGCTGATTATATACTTTTAACACATGCACATCAAGATCATATATTAGATGTAGAAGCTATAGCAAAGCGCACAGATGCAGTGATAGTTTCTAATTATGAGATAGTAGTGCATTATCAAAATTTAGGATTTAAAGGACATCCAATGAATCACGGTGGTTCTTGGAATTTTGATTTTGGTAAGGTAAAATATGTTAATGCTATACATACGTCATCGTTTCCAGATGGTAAATATGGAGGTCAACCAGGAGGTTTTGTGATTCAGGCAGAAAAAAACATATATATTGCAGGTGATACCGCATTGACTTATGATATGAAGCTGATTGGAGAACAATTCAATTTAGATTTAGCAATTTTACCAATTGGAGACAATTTTACTATGGGAATAGAAGATGCTATCATGGCGAGTGATTTTGTAGAATGTAACAAAGTATTAGGTTACCATTTTGATACTTTTGGTTATATAGAGATTAATCATGAAGAAGCTAAACAGCAATTCATAGATAAGAATAAAGATTTAATGTTGCTCAAAATTGGTGATAGTATAGATCTCTAATTCTAAGGCTTTATTATGATTATAGATAGTTTATGAAAAGAATCTTTTACTATCTCTTATTTTGTTTTTTAATGATCGATTTTTGTGACTGAATGTTACTAGTTGAATTTAACCATTCTTCTCTTAAATCATCACTAACTTTACCAGTACCATCATGTTTCCAACCAGGTGGTTTTATTAAATACAATAAACGATTTTTAAAAGATTTTTCACCAGTAAAAGCATCTTTAAACATGTAAAGCCATTCTAAAAAAGCAATTTTTACTGGGTTAAACGTATTTATATTTTTAACCAAGCCATATTTCACTTTTTCTTCTTTTAATTCCGGTTGAAAAGTACCGAAGAGTTTGTCCCAAATAATTAAAATTCCGGCATGGTTACGATCTAAATAAATAGGGTTGCTACCATGATGTACACGATGGTGAGATGGAGTATTAAAAATAGCTTCAAACCATTTTGGCATTTTATCAATAGCTTCAGTATGTATCCAAAATTGATATAACAAACTAATAGACATTTGTAACATTATCATTGCAGGATGAAAGCCTAATAACGGAAGCCATATCCAAAAAATAAACGTGTAAAAACCACCAGACCATGTTTGTCTTAAAGCTGTACTTAGATTATAATGTTCAGACGAATGGTGTACAACGTGAGATGCCCAAAACAAACGACATTCGTGCGATATGCGATGAAACCAATAATAAGCCAAATCATCAGCGAAAAACAGCAATGCAAAAGACCACCAAGCTACAGGAATCGTAAACAATCTTAAGTTGTCATAAACCCCAAAAAAAGCCAATAACACAATAGCTTTACTAGCAAAGCCTAGTATAACATTTCCTAAACCCATTGAGATTGATGCAAAAGCATCTTTTGGTTCGTAGCCTTTAATATGTTTTAGTTGTTCTCTGGTTGTAACATACAACTCTAGTAGCATCGCAAAGACAAAAAACGGAATGGCATATAGGATGATATTAGGGAAATCTGGCATTAGTTTTTCTTTAAAAATAAGGTTTTTTAGAATAATTACTTAAAAGAAATTAAGTAGATATGTATTTTTACAATTTCAAAAATAGAGTAACACACATGAAATTAAAATTAATTATCCTTATTACATTCTTTAGTTTAAGTAATAGTTTTGCGCAAATAGATGAATCTCAGACAGGTGCTTGGTATATGTACTTTTATAGCCATCAGTTTAAAAATAGTTCATGGGGAATTCAAGGAGACTTTCAATATAGAGATTGGCAAGGTTTAGGAGATATGGAGCAATTATTATTGCGATCTGGCATCACCTATTCTCCAAAAGATGCCGGAATTAAGTTTACCTTAGGTTATGGTAATGTAACTTCAGGACAATATGGTAATAGTAATGATACATCTATTGAAAGCCGTATTTATCAAGAAGCATTAATTCCGCAAAAATTGGGTAATAGATTTTATTTAACTCATCGTTTTAGATATGAGCAGCGTTTTGTAGAAGATCAAGATTTTAGAACGCGTTACCGTTATAATTTGTTTTTAAATGTGCCAATAAATAGTAAAGAACTAAATCCTAAGGCTTATTATTTAGCACTATATAATGAGTTGTTTATTAATGGGCAAACTGATATAGGTGATGGACGTGAAGTCCAGTTTTTTGATAGAAACAGAACTTATTTAGGAGTAGGTTATGTACTTAATTCTAAAATTCGTTTTCAATTAGGTTGGATGAATCAAAAAACGAATACTTGGGGTAAAGGACAGTTGCAATTAAGTATACATCATAAAATATAACGATGATAACAGCAAAATATCAGAAATACATACTTAATTTTAAAAGACCAAGTGGCACATCTCGTGGTGTAATGACAACAAAAGAAACTTGGTTTATTTACCTTGAACACAATGGAAAAATAGGAGTAGGTGAATGTGGTATTTTAAGAGGACTTTCTATAGATGACAGACCAGATTATGAAGAGAAATTGAAATGGGCTTGTAGCAATATTCATATAGAACTTAGAGAGTTGGTTAATGAGCTTATAGAATTTCCAAGCATTCAGTTTGGTTTGGAGATGGCTTTTAAATCATTAGAAAGTAGCGATACTTTTACTTTATTTCCTTCAAATTTTACAAAAGGGAAAGATAATATATCAATAAACGGATTGGTTTGGATGGGAAGCGAAACCTTTATGCGAGAGCAAATCAAAGATAAAATTGAAGCTGGTTTTGATTGTATAAAGCTTAAAATT
Source organism: Winogradskyella sp. (assembly GCF_025210595.1). Classification (GTDB taxonomy): domain Bacteria; phylum Bacteroidota; class Bacteroidia; order Flavobacteriales; family Flavobacteriaceae; genus Winogradskyella. The sequence continues at coordinate 4,945 of NZ_JAOARH010000140.1, read as the reverse complement.
GGAGCTATTGATTTTCAGACGGAATTAAATATCCTTAAATCCATAAGAAAAGAATTTTCGGTTTCTGATATTGAACTCCGAGTTGATGCTAATGGAGCATTTTCAAAAGAGGATGCTTTAGAAAAATTAAAACGCCTTTCAGAATATAAATTACACTCTATAGAACAACCTATAAAACCTAAGCACTTTGATGATATGGCTAAACTCTGTGAAGTTACTCCATTGCCAATTGCTTTAGATGAAGAATTAATAGGTGTGTTTAGATTAGAAGAAAAGCAAGAACTGCTTAAAACAATACAACCACAATATATTATTTTAAAGCCGAGTTTGGTTGGCGGATTTAGCGGAAGTCAACAATGGATTAATATTGCTGAAGAATTAAATATTAAATGGTGGATAACAAGTGCTCTAGAAAGTAATGTAGGATTAAATGCAATTGCGCAATGGACATACACACTTAAGAGTAGTTTGCCTCAAGGTTTAGGTACAGGAAGTTTGTTTACTAATAATTTTCCTTCGCCATTAACTGTAAAAAATGGTACTTTGCACTACAATATAAAAGAAGATTGGAATTTTAACTTACACGAATGAATTATATACAACAAGCCTATAAAGGACAGCGAGAATTATGGATGTTTATCCTTACTACAATTTTAGTTGCAGGCATTTTTCTGTTAAATTTTGTCATTTATTTATTTACAGATCCATCAGATATGGAAGCAGCTTATGAAATGATGAAAGGTATACCTTCTAGCTTAAACTTAGCTATTAATTTGTTACCATTTGCATTTCTTTTAGGGTTATTGTTTTTAATGGTGAAATATGTGCATCAAAGAAGTATTTTATCTTTAACTACTGCAAGAAATAAGATCGACTACGGAAGAGTATTCTTTTCATTTATGATGGTTTTTATATTTACTGTTGGTACTTTCTTAATCGGATATTCTATAGATTCTTCTGGAATTGTATATCAGTTTAATCCAGGTAAATTTGCTATTTTATTTGCTGTAAGTATTATTTTGTTTCCTTTTCAAATAGGGTTAGAAGAGTATTTGTTTAGAGGGTATTTAATGCAACATATTGGTGTAATAGTAAAAAATAAATGGTTTCCGTTAATATTAACATCAATACTATTTGGTATTGCTCACTCTGCAAATCCTGAAGTTGCTAACATAGGCTTTTGGAAAATGATGATCTTCTATATTGGTACAGGCTTATTATTAGGAATTATGACCTTAATGGATGACGGATTAGAACTTGCTCTAGGATTTCATTTAGGTAATAACCTTTTAGCATCACTTTTGGTAACGGCAGATTGGACAGCTTTGCAAACCGATGCTATTTTTAAGAGCACAGCAGAGCCAACGATGAGTATTGTTGGAGAAATTTTAATTCCTGTGCTTGTGGTTTATCCAATTATGTTACTTATTTTATCTAAACGATATGGTTGGAAAAATTGGCAAGAACGCTTGTTTGGTAAAGTTTCTAAACCGTTAAAGGAAGACTATAAAATTATAGAGTAGATGACACCAAAATACGACAAAGTTCATAATCGGTTTAAGTTAAATGGTTTACATTACAATCAAAATGATTTAAAAGAGGTTGCTTACAGCCTTATAAAAGAAGGTGAAGCTTACGAAAAGGAAACAGGCAACTTTTTAATAGATTGGCTTAATGATAATGACTATTTGTACGTTAATACATCGGGTTCTACAGGACAACCAAAGCAGATAAAATTAAAGAAACAAGCCATGGTAAATTCTGCCATAGCAACAGGAGATTTTTTTTGTTTAGAGCCTGGTAATACAGCCTTACATTGTTTACCAAGTCATTATATAGCTGGTAAAATGATGTTGGTAAGAGCTATGATTTTAGGCTTAGAGATAGATCATGTAGAGCCAAGTTCGCATCCAATTTTCGATTACGAAAACCATTATGATTTTTGCGCTATGGTGCCTTTGCAATTAAAGCATACCATTAATTATACTTATAATATAAAAACGATTATTGTAGGTGGTTCTAAAGTAACACAACCTTTGTTAGAGCGAATTAAAAATTGTGATTCAAGATTTTTTGAAACCTATGGCATGACAGAAACTGTGACACATGTAGCTGTTAGACAGTTACCTTCTAAGGTTTCTGAAGGTGATACCTTCTTTAAAGCTTTACCTAATGTGAGTTTTTCTCAAGACGAAAGAGGGCGTTTGGTAATTAATGCTTCTAAATTAGTAAATGAACCATTGGTAACCAATGATATTGTAGATCTAAAAACAGAAACAAGTTTTCAATTATTAGGTCGATTTGATAATGTCATTAATTCCGGAGGTGTAAAATTGTTCCCAGAGCAAATAGAAAGCAAGTTACAAGCTGTTATTGATGAACGTTTTATAGTTGCAGGAGAAGCCGATGAAACTTTGGGAGAACGTCTTGTTTTAATTGTAGAGCATCCTAGAGATTCAGTAGAAAGTATTGCAAATAGAATTAGGTATGTAAAAGGACTTACTAAGTTTGAAGTGCCTAAACATATATATATTACCGATAAGTTTATAGAAACTGTAAACGGTAAAATACAACGCAATAAAACCATAACATCGGTTTTAAGATAGAATACTCACTGAAATACTTCGTTTACTCATTGTAGGTTTTATTAATTTGATTAGGTATGTAGGTTTATATCAACTTTAAATACCAAACCAATGAAAAATCTAATAGTATGCATACTTACATTTATGTTTTGCATAGCAAGTTTCTCCCAAGATAAGAATATTGAAACCGAATCAATTGCCTTAGATGACCTTATAGCTTTTATTATAGAACACTACAGTGTTTCTTCAGATTCTACAGAAACAAAGAATGTTACATTTCTTATTGAAACTTACAAAGATAATTTTAATGCAGAGGATAGTGTTATTCTAAAACAAGCATTTAAATTACTATCTAAACGTCTCTCAGAAAAAGATTTAGTGAGTATTGTTGCGTATTCAAAATATAGTGGAGTAATACTTAATCAGGCAAATGGTTCGGATATAAAAAAGTTTCTTTATGCTATTGAGAATCCTAAATCGAGTATAAAAACATTTGAAGAAGATGGTATTGAACTCGCTTACAAATTTGCAAACGAAAATTTTGTTGAGGATTCAGAAAATTCAGTTGTAATGATTAGAATTCCTAATAAGGATAAAGAGGTGATTAAAACAGATACTTCAGAAAACGTAGATAAAAACTCTAAAAATAAAAGTAATGTTGTGGTTTTAACAGCTATAGCATTATTGCCAGAACTTATATCAGTTATAAAAGATTAACAAAAAACCCAATGTGAAAGCATTGGGTTTTATTATATCATAAATTTAAAGAATTAATTTCCTTCAGAAAGATTCTTCATTTCTTCTTCTATCATTTCGTAGAATTCATCAATTTTTGGTAGTACAATAATGCGAGTTCTTCTGTTTTTTGCTTTATTTTCAGCAGTATCGTTTTCTGCTAAAGGTACATAAGAACTGCGTCCTGCTGCTATTAGTTTTTCAGGATTTACATTAAGCTCTTCTAAAACACGTACTACAGATGTTGCTCGTTTTACACTTAAATCCCAATTATCTAATAAAGGCGGTTTGCTGTATGGTACATTGTCTGTATGTGATTCTACCATCGCTTCAAAATTTGGCTTACCATTAATTACAGTTGCCACTTTACCAAGAACTTCTTTTGCTCTATCAGTTACGTTATAGCTTCCACTTTTAAATAAAAGCTTATCTGCAATAGAAATAAATACCACACCTTTTTCTACATTAACTTCAATATCTGGGTCGTTGATGCCAACTTCCTTTTTTAAACTGGTTACTATAGCAAGTGTTACACTATCCTTACGTGATAAAGCATCTTGAAGGCGTGTAATTTTTAAATTACTTTCTCTTAAACTTTCTAATGATTTTTCTAAATTTTCAGCGCCTTTACTCGTCAATTCTGTTAAATCTTGAGAGCTTTTTATTAAGGCATCGTTACTACGACGCATATCTGCCAACTGATCTTTCATGGTTTCTACTCTGGCATTAGCGGCAGCAGCATCAGAAAGACATTTGTTCAGTTTTACTGTAGCACTATTTAATAGATCTTGAGTTTCTTTGTGTTTTTCTTCAAGCGCTAAATATTCTTTTTTAGATACGCAAGAAGCAAATAATAACATAGCGCAAACGCTTAATGACATTAATTTCTTCATAATCAGGTTTCAGTTTAAATTGTTAATAATAACATATCAAAATTATCGAAAAGAACAGATGAGCGTGCATGAATTAACATATTTTTTAACAGTTTTATAAACAATTAAAATGTTTTGTTCTTTTTTACATAATAAGACCAAACTATAGACTTGGTTTTGTAATAATTTTTACGTTTTGGTAGTTGTTTACGTTGCTTTAAAATTCGATTTAAATTTTTATAAAAAGAAAAATGAGCTTTTAGAATAGCAACTAAGAATTTTGGTTTTAGCTGAAGTAAAAATCGTATTCCTGCTATGCCATCGAGAACCATTCTTATAAAAGTTCTTGCAAAGACATTAGAATCAGTGTTTTTAACAAGCGTGAATAAACTATTTCTAAAATTAAGATATGTTTTTCTTGGGTTTGTGTTACTTAAAGTTGCACCACCTACATGATAAACTGTTGATGAGCCAACGTATTTTGTGTTATAATTAGCATTAAAGGCACGCCAACAAAGATCAATTTCTTCCATGTGTGCAAAGTAGGTGTCATCAAACCCATTTAGGGTTTTAAAAACTTCATTTTTTATAAAGAAGCAAGCACCAGAAGCCCATAAAATTTCAATAGTATCATTGTATTGACCTGTATCTTCTTCAATAGTGTCAAAAATACGACCACGACAAAAAGGGTATCCATATTTATCTATAAATCCGCCTGCTGCTCCAGCATATTCAAAATGCGATTTCTTTTTG
>NZ_JAOARH010000001.1 GCF_025210595.1 Winogradskyella sp. | reverse complement strand
GGTGAACATTTGATAGTACCCAAAGCTCCTGTTGGATTATTGGCAAATTCTTCTGCAATATTTGGTATCAATGCTAATGCATCTGGGAATTGTTCTTGGAAGAAGGCTTTGATTTTAGCTTCGGTGTCTAAACCTTTAAAATGATATGCGCCTTCTTCATGTCCTAAGAACAAAGTAACCGTAAAACTTCCGTCTAAGTTAGCTAAGGCAATGAGCATATAGTCGCCACGAGGCCAAATGTGTAAATAATCTTTACTGATTTGATGATCACCATCTGCTGAAGCAGGAATCTCTAATTCTTTATAACCATGGGTTAAAAAGTTTTGAGAAAAACTGAATAAGAATTTACGTTGTAAAAAGTAGCTTTTTCTTAATTCCGATCCGGCACCATCTGTTCCAAAAATAACATCGGAAGTAATGCTAAATTCTTCATTATTTTTAGTGTCTTTGAAAAAGACTGTATTTGTATCTAAATCAACACTGGTACATTCTTTATTAAAATGGATGCTCAGGTTGTCAAATTGATCAGCTTCAGTTAATAGCATACCATTCAAATCACCTCTAGAAATAGAGTTGATATATTCATTATCACGACCAGAATAATTAGAGGCAAAGGTATTGCCTTCAATATCATGGATTAATCGTCCTTTCATTGGAATGCAGATAGCTCTTGCTTTGTCTTCAACTCCTGCTAAACGTAAAGCTTTAAAACCTCTGTCTGATAAGGCTAGGTTTATAGATTTTCCAGCAGAAATATCTGTGACACGCAAATCTGGTCTGCTTTCATAAACATTTACGTTATAACCTCTTTGCGCTAATCTTAAGGCTAGGAGTGAACCACACAAACCTGCGCCAATGATGAGTATGTTTTCTTTTTTACTCATTTAAAATATGTTTTAATTTTTCAACCATTCTGTATACATCTTCAAATGTATTGTACATTGGAACAGGAGCACAACGAATAACGTCTGGCTCTCTCCAGTCACTTATTACTCCTGCTTCAGTTAATTTTTGATGTAATTTTTTATCTGCATTTAAAACTTGGATAGATAATTGACAACCTCGTTCTTTGGGGTTTGAAGGTGTAATGATTCGTATAACATCTTCGCCTAACTCTTTTAGCAAAAACTCAAAATAACCTGTAAGTTTTTTAGATTTCTCCACAAGTTTATCTATTCCTACTTCATTAAACATATCTAACGATGCTTTTATAGCTGCCATAGATAATATAGGTGGATTACTAAGTTGCCAACCTTCAGCACCTGGCAACACATCAAACTCATGCCTCATATTAAAACGTGTTTCCTTGTTATGGCTCCACCAACCTGTAAATCGGTTTAAGCTTTTATCGTAAGCATGGCGTTCGTGTACAAAACAACCTGATAAACTTCCTGGTCCGGAGTTCAAATATTTATAAGTACACCATACAGCAAAATCTGCTCCTGAATTATGCAAGTCTAAATTAACATTTCCGGCACCATGTGCACAATCAAAACCTACCATACAACCATAACTATGACCTAATGTTGTAATTCGTTTAAAATCTAAAAACTGCCCAGTGTAATAATTCACTCCACCAACCATAATCAAAGCAATTTCATGACCATGTTCTTTAAGAATATCTTCTAAATCTTCGTATTGTAAAAGCTCTTCGTTAGCTCTAGGTTCCCAAAGAATAAGCCCTTCTTTATCATCAAAACCATGATGACGTAATTGAGATTCTACAGCGTATTTATCACTAGGAAATGCATCGCTTTCAATAACAATTTTATAACGTTCCTTAGTTGGTTTATAAAAAGAAGCCATCATAAAATGAAGATTAGCTGTCAACGAATTCATTGTTACTACTTCAATAGGTTTTGCGCCTACTAATTTAGCTGTTGCTTCAGTTAAAAACTCATGGTATGGCATCCAAGGATTTTTGGCCTCCGTATGACCTTCTACTCCTAAGTTTGCCCAGTCGTTTAACTCTTGATTAATATAATCTTTGGTGGATTTTGGTTGCAATCCTAGGGAATTACCGCATAGGTAAATAAGCTCATTTCCATGTTTGTCTTTTGGAATATGAAATTGTTGTCTATATTTAGATAATTCGTCTAGTGTATCTTGTTCTTTGGCATAAACTATGCCTTCTTTATAATTGGTCAATGTGAGATTGATTTTTTCGGTTTGAAACAAAAATAAGGATTTAATATATAAATTTAATGTTGAAAAAAATTGCTTAAAATGTTATTATACTACTTTTTCAACAGCAATAATTCGATTACGCTTTAAAACAAGTTTTAGATACTGAAATTCTTCAGCATTATTTCTACTAGATATTTTTTATAGGAAGTTGTTTAAAAAAAAGTGTTTCATAAAAAAAAGCGCCTTGAAACAAAGCGCTAGAGAATATATATAGACGCACAAGTGCGGAAAATGTAAGCTATACGTTTATAGTCGGAAAGACTTACGTGAAACTTACATTATAGATTACAAAAGTAATGCCAAAAAATTAAATTTAGAATTACTCTACAGTTATACTTACATCGGTAAAATTCAAATTCCAGTTACCACCTTCTTTTTTATGATCTATAGCAATCTTAATACCATTAAAATCTTGATAATTTTCGAAAGTGTTGGTAAGCGTTGGCTCTTTAGAATTACCTTCCCTAAACACCCATTCTTTAATCATATAATTTTTATCATAATATATATCATAGGCATCACCTGGTGTATAGCCACCTTCGTTTGGATACGTAATCGTTATCATTTGTAAAGTATCTTTTTTAATAGGTGATACCATTTTCTTTGACTCAGAAATTGTTGCAGTCGTATCCCAAACCAATTGAAATGGTACCAAAAGCCAATACTTATCATTAATAAAGGCTTTATCAGCATCTAAAGAGATACTATCTATTTTATTCCTATTATATTTTAAAGCACCCAAAGAAGAACCTAAACTTATTTCACCTGTTTTTGTGTCCCAAACCCATCTTCGGCCATGTCCAGATCTACCATCTCTTATAACTTTAAAAGTAAATTCAACATTTTTAACATTATCCCAATTTTCTATACCATGCGCAACGGCTATTTTTTCAGCTGTGGTTAACTGTGTTTTTTCTTCACCTAAAACATCTTCTTTTTTCTTATCTGACTGACAAGTTAAAACTATTAGAACACAGATAAGACTAAGATATAAAGGTTTCATATTAAAAAAGTTATTTTAATTTAGATGCTAAATTAAAACTCAACCTTATTCTCACAAAAGGAAGACGTAAAAAGTTATTAAAAAATGGACGATACCAACAAGTATTTTGAAACCAATAAATCTACATGGAATAAAAAGGTAGGCATACATGCACAAAGTGAAATGTATAATATGAAAGCTTTTAAAGCTGGTAAAACATCATTAATGCCTTATGAATTAAAAGCTCTAGGTGACGTTAATGGAAAATCCTTATTACACCTTCAATGTCATTTTGGGCAAGATACTTTGAGCTGGGCTAGAATGGGTGCCAAATGTGTTGGTGTGGATTTAAGCGATGAAGGTATAAAATTAGCAAAACAACTAAATGATGAACTGAATCTTAATGCTGAATTTGTTTGTTGTAATGTCTTAGACACCTCAAAGCATGTCACAAAAACTTTTGATATTATTTTTACTAGCTATGGTGTTGTTGGGTGGTTGCCAGATTTAAAACCTTGGGCTAAAATGATTGCCGAAAGATTGAATGTTGGAGGCACATTTTACATTGTTGAATTTCACCCTATACTTTGGATGTTTGATTATCTTGACGATGAGCTAAAAATGCGTTACCATTACAACCAAGACGAAGTTATTTATGAGGAATATGAAGGCACTTATGCTGACCAATCATCAAAAATGATTACTAAAGAGTATGGTTGGAATCATGGACTAAGTGAAGTTATTAATGCGCTTATTGAAGCTGGTTTGCAAATTGAATATCTCAACGAGCATGACGAAAGTCCTTATGATGTATTTCCTGATTTAGTAAAACAAGACAATGGCTTGTATAAGATGAAGAATCAGTTATTTCCTATGTTATTTGAAATAAAGGCTACAAAAATTTAACTATAAGACCTACAAGGTCTTACTGACCTTGTAGGATAAATACAACTTAATTCTTTTTTTCTTCTTTTAATAATTCAGGAAATTTAGCTTTAAATCGGTTTAGTCTTGGTATCGAAACCGCTCTAACATAGCCTTGATTTGGGTTTCGCTTTACAAAATCTTGATGATAAGCAGAAACTGGATAAAACTTTTGAAATGGATATACTTCTGCTGCTATTTTAGCATCTAGTTGTTTTGCTAAAGCAGATTTTTTTTCTTCTATAATCTTTTTTTGCTCATCATTTTGATAAAAGATTATTGAGCGATATTGAGGGCCATGGTCGTTTTCTTGCCCATTAACTTGTGTTGGATTCTGTGAACCAAAATACACGTCTACTAAAGTAGAAAAACTCACTACCTCCGGATCGTAAATTACCTCCACAGCTTCTGCGTGGCCTGTTTTACCTGAGTGACTTTTCTCGTAAGTAATGTCATCTGTGTGCCCACCAGAAAAACCACTAATCACTTCATCTACACCTTTTACGCTTTCATAAATTGCTTCTACACACCAAAAACATCCACTAGCAAAATAGGCTTTTGCCTTTCCGTCTTCCATAGGAACTTCAACAGGTTTTGCATTAATAATCTTTTGCTGTTTTGGACTAGTTTGTGCTTGGTTTTGGCAACTAAAGCATAATAATATACTAAAAATAAGGAGTGCTTTTTTCATCTTTAGAGTTCCGTAAAAACGGAATGTTTTTAATTAATTTCGGTTTTTCTTTTTCTAATAGACGTATAAAATTACGATTCCTTAAAGTAAAGTGTTATAATTTTTAATCATGTATTATCCAATCATTATTAATATAGTAGTAAGAAGCTAAATAACCTGAAAGGCAAGAATATGGCATTTCATTAATTTCAATAAAAACAGTATCCAAAGTTTTATTAAAAAATGGTTTGGTTAATGTTATAAAACCTTTTGGGCATAAACTGTCCATAATACGCAACCTATCTTCTATATTATTGTTTGTTATTATTGAGTTTATTTGTTTTTGTGAAATTAGTTTGTAACTATAATTAGATATAATGTTATTTAAATTAACGTTTCGAGAAAGATTGTTTAAACTATCTAATTCTGAATCTGATAGCACATTAACCTATAACATCAATTGAGACCTAAAATTGTTTTCTACTATTGGGTTATCGATATTGTCTAATAATTTTTTTTTTAGGCTCTATAATACAGTTACAATTAAAATCTCTTAGCTCTAAAAGTTTACTTATAAATTCGTTTGAAGTTTTTTGATAAATGTCTTGAGGTGTATTTTTTGTTTCAGTTTTACAACTAAAGCATAGTAAGCAAACTATTAGATACGTTATAAAAATTTTCTTCATAAATTATATACTTACTATAATGCTTCTAGATTAAAACTAAAAATATGACAAGTTATTTTTTGAATCACAAAAAAAGCCTTCACAAATTGTGAAGGCTTTAGATATATTCTTGGCAATTTTTATTTACTCAACTTGGCAAATAACTTATCCATTTTTATCTTTTCTTCTTCTGCTAAAACAGCATCTACTAAAATACGACCACTATGCTCATCAGTAATTACTTTTTTACGAGAGGCAATTTCTACTTGTACTTGTGGCGGAATTGTAAAGAATGAACCACCAGATGCTCCACGCTCAATTGGCACAACAGCTAAACCGTTTTTTACATTATTTCTTATTCTTAAATAAGCTTTCACTAAACGCTCATCAATTTTCTTTTGGAAATCTTCAGACTTAGCAATAAGTGCTTCTTCTTCTTTCTCAGTTTCCTTTAAGATTTCATTTAACTCACCTTTTTTGTGCTTTAAATGTTCTTTGCGATCTTTTAAACGATCTTTTGTTGAAGAAATAACCTCTTTCTTCTGCTCTATCTGAACCTTAAATTCTTTAATATGCTTTTCGGCTAATTGAATTTCTAATTCCTGAAATTCAATCTCTTTGGTTAGTGAGTTATATTCTCTGTTATTTCTAACATTGTTTTGTTGCTCACTATATTTTTTGATTAAAGCTTTGGCTTCTTCAATTAAATTCTTTTTTCCTTTAATTTCGTCATCAATAATAGCAAGACTATCATTTAATTTCTCTAATCTAGTATTCAACCCTTCAACTTCGTCTTCTAAATCTCTAACTTCTAAAGGAAGTTCTCCTCTGACATTTCTTATTTCGTCTACTCTAGAGTCAATTAATTGTAAATCGTATAACGCTCTTAAACGGTCTTCTACAGTAGCTTCAGCTTTTTTCGCCATAATTATAAATACTTTACCGGATTTGTATTTGTCTTTGATAAAATGATTGCAAAATTAGTGATTTTTTTCGAGAGATAGTCTACTAAAAATGATTTTGTGAACTGTTCGCTTTCATAATGGCCTATATCTGCTAGTACTATATCATTTTCTGCACTAAAAAAATCGTGATATTTAAGGTCTGCTGTAACTAAAAGATCTGCTCCTGAAGCTTTTGCAGCTCCTATAGCAAAGCTACCCGAACCTCCTAGAACTGCTATTTTCTTAATGGGCTTGCCTAATAATTTTGAATGCCTAACACAATTAGTATTCATTTTTTCTTTAACATACTCAAGGCATGCTTGC
>NZ_JAOARH010000139.1 GCF_025210595.1 Winogradskyella sp. | reverse complement strand
TACTCATATTTCTTATGATTTCTAATGGATATTTTCTTGTGCATTATATGAGTAAAAGAGGACACAGAGATCATGATTATAAATTTTCTATTGCTAAAAAATTAAATTTTGATGAAAAGCAAATGGCAGCATATGATTCTATGAAAACTGCTCATTTTGATAATATGAAGTCTTTATTTAAAAAGAATATGGGTTTAAAAAAAGCAATGTATTCTAAAGTGTCTGATGAGAATGTGACGCAATCTTATTTAGATTCCATAGGAGATTTAATAGCCAAGGGTGAAAAGGAAAAAGATATTGAAATGTTCAAACATTTTAAAAAAGTGAGAGCATTATGTAACGATAAGCAAAAAGAACAGCTTACAAAGATTATTAATGATGCTATAAAGCGTCGAAGTATGAGAAGAAAGCATAAAAAAAGAGATTGAGTTAACTGTTTGTGGTTTATTGTTTTACAATGTTATAAAACCATGTTTGTAAATTTTTGATTATTTTGATTGTTGTTAATTTGAAAAGCTTTGCGGTTATATCGTGAAGCTTTTCTATTTTTAGGCAAAATTGATACTTATGCGCATTTTTATAATCTTATTTTTTGTGGGTTTTATCTTTAATAAAACTAATAGTCAAAATCAACCTCGAAATTTTTCAAAAGTAGATATTGAAGATTTTGCGCAAGATCCAGCGCTGAATGTAAGAGCATTAGAAATTGTAAATGATGCATTTGCTTATCCTGTTTTTTTAACCTCTAATGGTGAATTAGGTATTATAATGACTCAAGAAATATGTAAGCAAATAGATTCTTTAAAGGATAGAAAATTTTATATTCATAAAGCAAATTTGTCTTCAGATTCATTGAAATTAAATTTTAGAGCATTAGCAGCTAGGGAAAATTCAGGCTATGGTGTTACTATTGGCAATCCGGCTTTAGTGTATAAGTTACATGTAGATGTAGAACGAAGCAAAATTGTATATCAAGAAAATCACCCTAAGGTTTTTTATGATTCTATGGATTTTTGGAACGATGAAGAAGGTATTGCCATTGGAGATCCAACAGCAGATTGTATGAGTATTATCATTACCAGAAATGGAGGTAAAACATGGAATAAAATTTCTTGCGAGAGTTTACCAAAAGCCAAAGAAGGAGAAGCTGCTTTTGCTGCTAGTGATACTAATATTGCTATAGTTGGAGACCACTCTTGGGTTGCAACAGGAGGCAAAGCAAGCAGAATTTTATATTCTCCAGATAAAGGTAAAACTTGGGAGGTTTTTGATACACCAATTATACAAGGTAAAGAAACTACAGGTATGTATTCTATCGATTTTTATGATGAAGAAAATGGATTTGCCATAGGTGGAGATTATACAAGACCTAATGCTGCTTTAGCAAATAAAATAAGAACTAAGGATGGTGGTAAAACTTGGCAAGTTGTTGCTGACGGAAAAAGTCCTGGTTACAGAAGCTGTGTGCAATACGTGCCCAATAGTGATGCTAAAGAATTAGTTGCTGTTGGTTTTAAAGGTGTAGATTATAGCAATGATGGTGGTGAGACCTGGAAGCATCTTAGTGATGAAGGTTTTTACACCATTAGATTCTTAAATGATTCCATAGCTTTTGCTGGAGGTAAAGGTCGTATAAGTAAGCTTACATTTAGAGAATAAAAAAGCCTATTTTAAAAGGAGTAAAAATTATCTTTCTGAACTTATTTCAGAATCAATCTCTTGTTTTTAGATTTTTTTTATAAGATCCTGAAACGATTTTAAGTTGACATAAAATAGCTTTTAAAACAGTTTTTTGTTTAATTTTTTCTGTTTTGTCTTCGTTCTCTAAAGTCTTTTAATTTATCTAATAGTTTTCGGTCAAATTCTCGCTCAGCTCTCATTAAATCTACAATTTTTTTATTAGAAATAACCTTTCTTAATTTTGTAAATAGCTCTCTTTGAAGTTGATGCTTTTGGTCTTCTATGTCTAGCATTTCATTTAATAAGACTTCAGCTTCTTTTTCAGTTAAATCATCTGGTTTTTTTGCTTTTCTTTTTGAAACAGATTTCTTTTTTAGTGCTTCTTTTTTTGCTTCTATGTCATTGTAAATAGGCCAGAATTGTTGTGCTTCTTCAGAAGTAAGAGCAAGCTTATCTGTTATAAATGCTACTTTTTGTGCTTTTATGCGTTCTTTTATTTTTTTGCCGTCTTGAGAAAAACTTGAAAAGCTTATCAGCAGAATTAGTATAGGGATTAATCGTTTCATCGTAATGTTTTTATTGTTGTAAAATTGTTTCAATATCTGTGTTTTCTAATAGATAGGACTCTAGGTTGTCTTCGCTAAATTCGGTTTCTGTTAATGTAAAATCTTCTTCAAGCATGTTTGCGTCAACTAGTAATTCTGCTAATTCATAGCTGTCTAAATCACTATCTTCAAAATAGGCTTCTACCATCTCTGCCGAAAACTCTTCAGTATTTGTTCCTTTTCCAATAAATATAGCGAGTAATAGTATTAAAGAGGCAGCAATACCAGCGACATAATAAAGGGTTTTTCTAGTGTTTAGCTTTATAACAGGTTGCTCTTCCTTGTTTATTTTTTCAAAAATTTTATCATCTAGAGACTTAAAATAATCTTTTGGTGCCTTAAAACCAGTGTCTTTAATTTTTTTTAAAGACGCTTCATCATTTATGCGCTCAAAGAGTTTGTCTTCAAAAGATTCAAAGTAGTTGTCTGGTGTTTTAAAACCTGTTGACTTTATGTTATGTAGCTTATCGTTTTTCATCTTTTGTTCCTGCAAGAGCAAGAATCTTTTAGTTGTTTCTGTGCCTGTTTCTAAGACTTCAAATTAATAAAATGGTTTAATCTGTAGTTAAAAAGCTTTCTATTTTTTTTACTGCGATATGATAGGATGCTTTTAAGGCTCCTTCGCTAGTTTCTAAAATTTCTGCTATTTCTTTGTATTTAAGGTTGTCAAAATATTTCATATTAAACACTAATTGCTGTTTTTGGGGCAATGTAGCTATGGCCTTTTGTAGTTTTAGTTGTATCTCGTCTCCTTCAAAATACACATCAGCTGTTAGGTTATTTAAAGCTAAATTTTGATGTTCTTCGTTTGAGATTTGTAATCGTTTTGCGTTTTTGTTAATGTGAGTAATGGATTCGTTGGTTGCAATTCTGTATAGCCATGAGTAGAGTTTGCTATCTCCTTTAAATTTATCGATACTACGATAGACTTTTATAAATGTATTCTGTAAAACGTCATCTGTATCATCATGAGAAATTACAATTTTTCTAATATGCCAATACAAATGCTCTTTGTAGAGATTTAATAATTCTCTAAAAGCTGTTTCTTTAGATTTAGGATCTTGGAGGCGTAATATGAATTCTGTTTCGTTTGTCAAGTAAAATACTTTAGTATTTAGACTTTTTAAATAACTAAAAGTTTAAAGTTAAAATATTTATTTTCACATGAATTTTGTTTTTGTTGATAATCAAGTGTTTATAATTTTAAACATCGATAAAAAGCATAAAAACACGATAAAAAGCAATTTTTTCTTGGTTAAGAATAATAATTGTTTTATGTTTGACACAGCTTAACCTATTAACTGTTATCAGTTTCCCCAAATCTGATAACAATTATGTAAAGGATGCATGTAAAATGCATCCTTTTTTATTTTGGGTATTCCGGTTTTGTTAATGTTTTAATTAAGAATGAAGTTCTTAATTTGTGTTTCACTAAGAAGTTCTCAGTAATTAATCAAAGCTTTGCATTTCTACAAGCTTGTTGTAAACACCATTTTTGGTTATAAGCTCAGTATGTGTGCCTTGTTCTACAATTTCACCTTTTTGCATTACTACAATAACATCTGCGTTTTGAATGGTTGATAAGCGATGCGCAATAACAATAGAGGTTCTGTTTTTCATCATTTTCTCTAAAGCATCTTGCACTAAACGTTCGCTCTCTGTATCTAGGGCAGAAGTGGCTTCGTCTAAGATCATTATTGGTGGATTCTTTAGTACAGCTCTAGCAATGCTGAGTCGTTGTTTTTGTCCACCAGATAGCTTATTACCAGAATCACCTATATTGGTTTCTATACCTTGAGGTAAATCTTTTACAAATTCCCATGCATTTGCGATGTTAAGTGCTTCAATAATCTCGTTATCTGTAGCATCCTCTTTCCCTAAAAGAAGGTTGTTTTTAATGGTGTCGTTAAATAAAATAGAATCTTGAGTTACAAGACCCATTAAATTTCTTAAAGAGTACTTTGTTAAGCCTTTAATATTTTCGCCATCAATTAATATACGTCCTTCGTTAACATCGTAAAAACGCGTTACTAAATTGGCAATGGTGCTTTTTCCACTACCAGATTGCCCAACTAAGGCTACGCTTTTGCCTTTAGGTATTGTTATTGATAAATTTTTAAGAACCAGATCCTCTTCGTATTTAAACGAAATATTATCGAGCTTAATTTCAGATTTAAAATCATCCTTAGACTTAGCATTTGGTATATCCTCTAAAGGAGATATTGTTTCTAAAATTTCTAAAACACGGTCAGCAGCAGCATTACCTGCTTTAACTTTATAGCTTGCTTTACTTATAGCTTTAGCTGGCGTAAGAATTTGCCAAGCTAAACCTATGTAGCCTATAAATGCTCCACCAGATAATGTTTTTTCAACAAGAACCATACTTCCTCCATACCAAAGTAATACAGCAATGGTTATAATACCTAAGACTTCACTTGTAGGAGATGCCAAATTTTGGCGATTCATTAATGTATTAGAGAAGTTATAAAACCGATTCGTAGATTTTTTAAATTCGTTATTAAATCGTTCTTCAGCATTAAAACCCTTTATCACTTTAAGACCGCTTAAAGTTTCCTCTAATGTAGATAAGAAAATACCTTGCTCTGTTTGTACTCTATTTGATTTTTTCTTTAAACTTTTTCCTATTCTAGAAATTATAAATCCTGAAACAGGTATAAACAGAAAAACAAATATTGTTAATTTTACTGATATCATAAACATTGTTATAATAGCAAATAAAATTGTAAGAGGTTCTTTAACAATAAGCTCTAGTATGGCAAGTAAAGAGTTTTTTACTTCATTGACATCTCCAGATATTCTTGCTATAATATCTCCTTTTTTCTTTTCTGAATAGTATGAAATAGGTAAATGCGTAACTTTACTGTAGATCTCATTTCTTAAATTTTTTAATACACCATTTCGTAAAAACGTAATAAAGTATAACCCAAGATAATTAAACAGGTTTTTTAATAGAAAAAGACTGATAATAAGAACAATCATGTACAACAAAGAACGTTGAGGTCCATACTGCTCTGACGTTGTAGTGATAATGTAATTAATTGAATTTTCAGCATAATCTTTTAATTCGCTAATTCCATTATATACAGGTTTTTCAGTTACTTTTTCTCCTTCACCAAACAATACGTTAATCATAGGCATTAACGATACCATTGCTAGTGTGCTAAAAAGCGCATAAAAAACATTTGAAATGATATTTAATATACCATAGCGTTTGTATGGTAAAATAAATCTAGAAAGTTTTTTTATGTAATCCATTCATTATAAATTCATATCCTTAAGGATAGCGTCAATCTTGTTTTCCAATAACTGCTCCGTTTCTTTAAAAGCAGACATATTGTCTAGTTTAGTATTAACACTGATATAGAATTTAATTTTAGGTTCTGTACCACTTGGCCTTAACGCGATTTTACTACCATCTTCGGTATAATAGATTAAGACGTTAGATTTTGGTATATCAATCACATCTTCGTTACCATTTGTCATGTCTTTTGCAATAGCGAGCTGATAATCTTCAATACGCACAACTTTAGAACCATTTACTTCTGTTAATGGATTTTCTCTGGCATCAATCATCATTTGCTTAATTTCTTGAGCACCTTCTATGCCTTTTTTGGTTAATGATACCAATCGTTCTTTGTAGAAACCGTGTTCTATATATAAATCGATTAATTTTTCGTAGAGTGTTTTTCCTTCCGCCTTGGCTTGTGCTGCTATTTCGCAGGCTAAAAGAGTAGAGGTTACGGCATCTTTGTCTCTTACAAAATCACCAACCATAAATCCAAAACTTTCTTCTCCACCACCTATAAAATCTAGCTCAGGGAAATCTTTAATCATTTTAGCAATCCATTTAAACCCAGTTAAGCCAATTTTACATTCAGCATTATATGCATTTGCTAAAACAGTCATCATAGGAGTAGAAACTATTGTAGATCCTACAAACTGATTTCCATTTATTTTTCCTTCATTCTTCCACTGCTTTAATAAGAAATCTGTCATTAATATCATAGTCTGATTTCCATTTAGAATTACCAATTCGTTTTCTAAATTTCTAACCACAACACCTAAACGATCACAATCTGGATCTGTACCAATAACAATATCTCCATCAACTTTGTTGGCTAATTCCATAGCCATTTTTAAAGCTTCTGGTTCTTCTGGATTTGGAGAAACCACAGTTGGAAAGTCTCCATTAGGATCTTTTTGCTCTTCAACAATATTTACATTACTGTAACCGGCTCGTTTTAGGGTTTCTGGAATAGACATTATTGATGTTCCGTGTAAGGAAGTAAACACCACATTAAGATTGGCTTTGGCTTCAGCTGTTGTGTTAGAACTTCCATTTTTAACAGATGCAGTTATAAAAGCATTATCAACGTCTTGCCCTATATATTCTATTAAATCTGTGTTAGCTTCAAATTTAATTTCAGAATAATCTAATTTATTAATTTCTGCAATAATTTCAGCATCATGTGGAGGAACTAATTGTCCGCCATCTTGCCAGTATACTTTATAACCATTGTATTCTGGTGGGTTGTGAGATGCTGTTAGTACTATACCACAATGACAATTTAAATGTTTTAAGGCAAACGAAAGTTCTGGTGTTGGTCTTAGATCTTCAAATAAATACACTTGAATGCCATTAGAAGAGAATACATCTGCAACAACTTTACCAAAAGCTTTACTATTGTGTCTACAATCGTAAGCTATTGCTACTTTAACCTGTTCATTAGGGAAAGATTGCTTTAAATAATTACTTAATCCTTGTGTGTTTTTTCCTAGCGTATATTTGTTAATTCTATTGGTGCCAAGACCCATTATGCCACGCATTCCTCCAGTACCAAATTCTAAATTTTTATAAAAACTTTCTTCTAATCCTTTAGGGTCAGAAGCAATCATATGTTTTATTTGTTCTTGTGTATCTTTATCAAATGTAGGTGTTAACCAAGAGTTTACACGCTCTAGTATTTCGGGTTTAATATAAATCATAAGTAAAAAGTTATAGTTACACAAATGTAAGCAATCTTAAAAAATGCTTGCTTAAATCTGTGTGATAATTCTGCTTGTTAAGCGATATTTAATGCTTCTTTAATGTGGTAGCGTTGTTGGTGACGTTTAGATCTTAAAATTAATTCACCAAGGAAACCAGCAATAAACAGTTGCGAACCTATAATCATTGTAGTGAGTGCAATGTAAAACTGTGGCCGTTCTGTGATAAGTCTTCCTGTAGGATCAAAAAATAATTTATCTAAACCTAAGTAAAAAGCAAAGCCAAACCCAATAATAAACATAATAACACCAAGTGCACCAAAAAGATGCATAGGTCGTTTACCAAAACGCGAGACAAACCAAATGGTTATTAGATCTAGAAAGCCGTTTATAAAACGGTTCATGCCAAACTTAGTATGGCCATATTTTCTGGCTTGGTGTTTTACCACTTTTTCACCAATATTGGTAAAGCCAGCATTTTTAGCTAACACAGGTATGTAACGATGCATTTCGCCATAAACATCAATATGTTTTACTACAGCATTACTGTATGCTTTAAGCCCACAATTAAAATCGTGCAATTTTACACCAGATGTTTTTCTTGCTGCCCAATTAAATAGCTTAGATGGTAGGTTTTTTGCAATTACAGAATCGTAGCGTTTCTTTTTCCAACCAGAAACGAGATCATAACTATGCTCTGTAATCATTTTATAGAGCTCAGGAATCTCATCAGGATTGTCCTGTAAATCTGCATCCATTGTAATGATAACTTCGCCAGTTGCTTTAGCAAAACCAGCATGAAGTGCTTGTGATTTGCCAAAATTCTTTAAAAAACGGATACCTTTTACATTAGGATTACTGTCGTTAAGCTCAGAAATTATTTTCCATGAATTGTCTGTGCTTCCATCATCAATAAAAAGAATCTCATAAGAAAACGAATTGGACTGCATCACAGATACAATCCAATCGTGTAACTCTTTTAGAGACTCATGTTCGTTAAGTAGTGGTATAACTACTGATATGTTCATATTGATGTTGTCTGAATATTCTTAGACGTCAAAAATACAGAAATTATTTAAGCATTAATTAGGAATTACTTCTCATTACTAATCCGCCTAATAAAGACCAAATTAAGCCAAAGAAAGCACTCATAGCTATCCAAAAAGCAGAACCAATTAATGGGTTAAACATTGTTTCCATCATTTTTATACTTTGTTCTAATTGTTCTTTAGTCATGTCAGGATTTTGCTCTATCATTTTATCTCTGGCAACTTCCATCATTTGCGGCATAAATTCTGGGTCAATAACATAATTAAACAATAATCCATATAAGATATAGGCAATAGCACTTATTACACCTATGACAACACCAAGTTTAATTGCATTTCCAAGAGTTAGTGTATTAGCATTTTGTTTTTTAAATACACTAATAGCATAAATAATTACAACAGGAAAAACGATATAATATACTACTTGAGGCCATTGAGCACCTTCTAGAGCTTGTCCTGTTACATAACTTACTACATTTAAGGCAATCATTACAACACCTAAAATGATGCCATAATTCATTGCAAATTTACCAGTTGCTGGTTTTTGATGTTCCATAATTGAGATGGTTTTTTAGTTAATTGACTAGTTAGTATTCAAAGATAGTAAATTGTTACACTCAATTCCCACGAAAGTGAGAATCTCATCAAACGATTAGATAATTTAGGCATTAGGCATTAGGCATTAGGCATTAGGCATTAGGTATTGGGTGTTGGGTGTTGGGTGTTGGAAAAGTTAGTTTTGTCTTTACCTTTGAGAACTAACATAATCAATACGAAAAAAAATAAAAAAACATTGTAGAATTGTAAAAATTACTTAAATTTGCACCTCGAAAAAATCGAAAATATTTAAAGCATTTAGCGATGAAAGCAGGAATACATCCAAAAAATTATAGAGTAGTAGCATTCAAAGATATGTCTAATGATGAAGTTTTTTTAACAAAAT
This sequence comes from Winogradskyella sp., assembly GCF_025210595.1. Taxonomy (GTDB): domain Bacteria; phylum Bacteroidota; class Bacteroidia; order Flavobacteriales; family Flavobacteriaceae; genus Winogradskyella. The sequence goes on along the minus strand of NZ_JAOARH010000139.1, from coordinate 9 downwards.
CTACTGCAG
>NZ_JAOARH010000138.1 GCF_025210595.1 Winogradskyella sp. | reverse complement strand
GCAATATGAGTAAGTTAGGTGAAGATGGTGAGCCAATCTATAGAGAAGATGGTAAGGTGTTAAAAGGGCCTAACTATTTTAAACCTCATATTAAAGAAATTTTAGAGTTATAAAAAAAAGCAGCCAATTGGCTGCTTTTTTATGTGAATTATTTTACCTCATATCTCCAATCATGCTTGTCTTCAGCCAGATTGTGTTGAATGTGTGTTAGTTTTTCCTTAAAGAGTTTAGCATAAGAGTCTTCATTTTCAGGAAGCTTAAAGATTTCACCAGCATGTTCAAAATCTGAAACAGGACTAATAACAGCAGCAGTACCAGCTCCGAAAATTTCTTTTAAAGCTCCATTTTTTGCAGCCTCTTTAATTTCACTAACGCTAACGTTTCTCACCTCACAATCAATACCTAAATCTTTGGCGATTTGAATAACACTTTTACGTGTTACACCATCTAGGATTCTATCATTATTTGGTGCAGTAATTAATTTATCTTCTATTCTAAAAAATACATTCATTGTGCCAGCTTCTTCTAAATATTTGTGTGTAGAAGCATCTGTCCATATAATTTGATCAAACCCTTTTTTCTGTGCTAAGCTAGTTGGATAAAATTGAGATGCATAATTACCAGCAGCTTTTGCAAAACCTACACCACCATTAGCAGAACGACTATACTTCTCTGCAAATAATACACGTACAGGTTTGTTGTAATAAGCCTTTGCAGGTGAGCAAATAATCATAAAACGATAAGCTTCAGCAGGTGAAGCTGCAATTGCTGGCTCAGTTGCAATAACAAAAGGACGTATATATAATGAATTACCAAGACCTGGCTTAATCCATTCGTTATCTAATTGTAATAAAGTTTTTAACCCTTCAAAAAAATAAGCTTCAGGAAACTCAGGCATTGCTAACCTTTTTGCAGACTTATTAATTCTTTGGTAGTTTTCATTAGGTCTAAATAAAAAGACTTTTCCATCGTCGTCTTTGTAGGCTTTCATACCTTCAAAAACAGCTTGTCCGTAATGAAATACTCTAGCAGAAGGCTCAATTGTCATTGGCTGATATGGCATTATCTTAGGAGTTTGCCATTTACCATTTTCAAAATCGCATACAAACATATGGTCTGTAAAAACGCGACCAAACATTAAATTATTAAAATCAACACTGTTAATTTTAGTATCTTCAGATTTTACGATAACGATTTCGTTAGGGTTACTTTCTACCATAAAGAGCGTGGTTTAAATTTCTGCAAAAATAAGAAATCAATGCGGTTAATAAAAGGTTATATTACCTTAAATTTTGTAAATTCGCAATTCAATTTTTAAACAAAACCAAAACATATCAAAATTATGAAAAAAGTAATCTTGTTCTTTGCAATGGGCTTAGCTATAGTGTCTTGCAAAAACGAAAAAGCTGCAACAGAAGAAAAAACAGAAGAAGTAAAGCAAGAAATTGCTTACGCATCTTTCGGGATGGAAATTAATGATGCAGATGCCTTATCATCTGAGCGTATGATGGAGCATTATAAAGGTTTGAAAAAAGGAGACACTGTTAATGCTAAGATGAAAGGAAAGATAATTGAGGTTTGTTCTAAAAAAGGTTGTTGGATGACTTTAGATATGGGTAATGACAAAGAAGTTATGGTGCGTTTTAAGGATTATGGGTTCTTTATGCCATTAAATGCAGAAGGAGATGTTGTTGTAAATGGAAAGGCTTTTGTAGCAGAGACTTCTGTAGATGAATTAAGACATTATGCAGAAGATGCTGGTAAATCTAAAGAAGAAATAGAAGCTATTACAGAACCTAAATTTGAATACAAATTTTTAGCAGATGGAGTCCTTCTTGCACAATAGAGTTTTTGCTCTAGTAGCAATTTTATTTTTGTGTTTTAATTGTAAGAATGAAGAAGAGACTAAAGTTGTTAAAGAAAATAGTAAGCCAGAATTGATAATGCATCAACCTTCTGAAATGGCAAATTTCATGAATGGTATGTATGCTTACAATATGCAATTGAGACAGCAGATTATTAATGGAGAAACACCAGTTGTTATGCCATTAGATCTTATGAAACTACACTCGGCAGAAATGAGTAATGGACATAGCAGAACACCAGTTTGGAATAGTTTTGTTAATGTATTTATAGAAGCGCAACAATCTGTTGTAGATACACTGTCTAATATTGAGTTAAAAGAGCGTTATAACAGTGCAATTAATAATTGTTTGGCTTGTCATAAGACAGAATGTACAGGTCCAATACCAAAAATTAAAAAACTTCTTATAAAATAAATTGAAGCGAAAGATTATCACCACATCAGATGGTTCTAAGACCATTCAGATCGAAGATTGGAATGAACAATACCATTCTATTCATGGTGCCTTACAAGAAGCAAATCATGTATTTATAAAACATGGTTTGCTTTTCTTTTTGGAGTCTTGCCATCCTGAATTTGTTTCAGGATCTCATCCTGTAAGTATCATCGAAATAGGTTTTGGTACTGGTCTAAATGCTTTCCTTACATTTTTAAAAGCAGAAGAACTTCAACAATCTATAAATTATAATGGTGTAGAGGCTTATCCTGTGAAGACTGAAGAGATACAGCAACTCAATTATGTAGAGTTGATTTCAGAAAATCATAAAGTTGAATTTGAAAAAATACATGCTGTAAATTGGGAAGAACAGCATGGTATTACACCAAACTTTAAGCTCAAAAAACAGCAAAATTTTTTTAAGGATATTACTGCCGAGAATGAATTTGATATCGTTTATTTTGATGCTTTTGGAGCAAGAGTGCAGCCAGAACTTTGGACAGAAGATATTTTTAAAATAATGTATAACGCCATGAAAGATAATGGTGTTTTGGTCACCTATTCTGCAAAAGGAAGTGTAAGGCGCGCCATGCAAGCAGTAGGCTTTATAGTAGAGCGACTTCCTGGCCCACCTGGAAAACGCGAAATGTTGCGAGCTCAGAAAAAGAAATCTTGATATTCGGTATTCAGTAAGCAGTATCAAGTATTCGGTAGAACAGTAAAGTGCTTTGCATCTTTAGTTTAGCGTCTTTACGTCTTAGCGAGAAAATCAAAAGTTAAATCCAAACTAAAAAAACATAAAGCACTTCTAACCTTTCATATCTTTACAAAAAGAAAGCAAAATGATTGTTTTAATCACAGGAGCAACAGGATTAATAGGACAAAATATAGTTAAACAATGTCATGCTAAAGGCATTAATGTTCATTATTTAACGACTTCAAAATCTAAATTAAGCAAGCAAAATAACTATAAAGGATTT
>NZ_JAOARH010000137.1 GCF_025210595.1 Winogradskyella sp. | reverse complement strand
TTGGTAAAGACTGTATTTTGGTTAGGTTTAATTTGCAATCACTCATAACGTTGAGTATTGTAGCTAAGCTACCACGTTTATGATCTAATTCAAATTTTAAAGAAGCCTTATTAAGTCCTTTTCGTTCAACTTGATGATTTTGACGCTTAACAATAACAAAGCGTGTTTCATTATGCTTTATGATCTGTATTCCTTCTGCCAATATATTTAACTGATACATTTTTGCTGCATTTTTGCTTGCAATTGCAGCAATTCCTCTTTTCTTTTCTTCAAAAATCTGCTTCGCAACATCTGCAGTATCTTTAGCCTCTACTAGTTTTATATGCGGATATTTTTTTAGAAACATCTTACATTGCAATAAAGCCATCACTATAGTATCTGTTTTTCCATTTACCAACTTATCTACAGAGCCATCAAAAGACATACACTCAACAACCTCAATTTTTGGATTGAAGTATTCTTGAGCCACTTGGTGATGAAATGACCCTCTTATTCCTTGTATGGCAATAGACTTATTCAAAACTTATTTTCATTTTAAAAAGGTTTGAGCAAAAAAAAGTCTCGACAAAATCGAGACTTTAAAAAAATTATATTTTAATTAAAACATACTAAGCCTCGTCTCTTTCTGTTAAAAAGAAATAAAACCAGTTATAATATGTTTTTGATGTATGTATCATTAATTTATATTTAGCTAAAGTAATTAATATTTTTACAAATCAAAATTGTGAACAAATCTTTTTAAATTTAATATTACAGTTTTAAGGATTCAACAATAAATACTCAATACTATTATTTAATACTTATTTTTGAGTAAACATTTTCTACTATGTCTATAGAAGTTAAAAACATTTCAAAATTATATAAAGATCAAAAAGCGCTTAATAATATCTCTTTTAAAGTAAACGATGCCGAAATTGTTGGTTTTCTTGGCCCAAATGGAGCTGGCAAATCTACAATGATGAAAATTTTAACTACTTATATTGAAGCATCTGAAGGCTCTGCAAATGTTAACAATTTTGATGTAACTTCAGAAAAAAAGAATGTACAGAAAAGTGTTGGTTATTTACCAGAACACAATCCGCTTTACACTGACTTATATGTTAGAGAATATCTAAATTTTAATGCTAATGTTTATGGTACTTCTAAGTCTAGAATAAATAAGGTTATTGAATTAACTGGTCTTACACCAGAGGCTCATAAAAAAATTGGTCAATTATCTAAAGGGTACAGACAACGTGTAGGTTTAGCCAATGCTTTGTTACATAATCCTGAAGTGTTAATCTTAGACGAACCCACTACAGGTTTAGATCCAAATCAGTTAATAGAAATAAGAAGTCTTATAAAAACTATTGGCAAAGAAAAAACAGTTTTTCTATCTACACACATTATGCAAGAGGTAGAAGCCATGTGCGATCGTGTAATAATAATTAATAAGGGTGAAGTTGTTGCTGACAAATACCTAAAAGACTTAAGAGAAGGACAAGAACAAGTAGTTATTGTTGAGTTTGACTATAGAGTTGAAGATGCTTTTTTATTAAGATTGCCTAATGTAGCTTCTGTAAAAAACACTTATGGCTTTGTTTACGAAATCACCTTTTCTACTAAAGAAGATATGCGCTCTTATGTATTTGATTTTGCCCACGACAACGAATTAAAAATTCTACAACTTAATCAAAAAAATGCAAGTTTAGAAAGTCTATTTAGAGAATTGACAAACGTCTAATTACTGTTTTTGCTCTCATCTACAAACTTAAAAGTGTTATGACATACGATACAAGATTTTAGCATAGTATTAAGTTGTCTATGAGTTGTATTGAAATTTTTATATTTCAAAATACTATCTGCAATAATATCAAATTGATCATGTACACTAAATCCTAATTTTTTAAATTCTATAGGTAAGCTAGCCATGATTCCTTTTGGAGCATGATTAACTGCTTTACCTCCAGACTCCTTAGCTGCTTTATAGATAGCATCTGCATCCTTATAGATTATACCTTCATTTATTTGTTGTACACTTACTAAAAAACTTCTCATTTCCTTAAGTGCAAAATCTTTATTCTCTTTTGATAATTGAATTGCTATTCTATGATCATCGGACTTAACTACACGTCCTCTAAAAACGAAAGCATAAACTAAAAAAAGAGTACTGCAAAAAAATAAAACAGCTAAAATAATTGGAATCTTTTTCATATTAACGAATATAATATTATTGAATATATGAATAGAAATAAATGTTACATTTAGATTTTCTCATCATTCAAAAAACAACTGCCCTGTATAAATACGTTCTACATCTATTAAAGGCGGTTCGTTTACCGCAATAACATCTCCAGTTCCGCGGATTATTCCTGTTAAAGATTGAATAGGATTTACAATCATATCATTACTTCCTCTATGACTTAGTTCAATATGTTGAGCTGCTAAATGTTCTCCTTCAAAACGGCCAGAACCTGCAAAGAAACCAACAAACAAGTTTTCTGTAGCTCCATCTATATAAAATGACGAAATATTATTAGACAAGATTTCTAAATTTTCACTATTAACAGACAACCTAAAATCACCAACTGTAAAGTCAACATCTTGGTTATAATCTTCTGACAATAAACGCAAACTTTGATACGACAATACACCGTTTGAAGATACTTCGTATTGCGATGAGTTTATTATTTCTGTTAGATTAGGAGCTTCTACATAAACTTTTGTATTACCATAATCTCTTACATAGTTACAGTTGTTATCATCTGTAAGTACTAATTGATTATCTACAACTTCAGCTTTTACATCGTTTATTAAATTTTCACCTGTTTCAATGATTACTTTATATTCTGAAGTCTTTGTAATAATTAATTCCACACCTCTATTGACAATTATTTTTTCAAAATTAGATACTTCAGCCTCTTCTTGAATAATTGTTCCTGTAGTTTGAAAACAATCATTGGCATCTTCGCTATTGCAAGCAAAAATTAATAGTATGAGTATGTAAATCGTTTTTTTCATAACCTTACTCCAATTCCAAATTCAACAGCTTCTGCCTTTGCTCCATGAGACTTTAGGGTCATTGCTCCGAAAAATTTCTTTCCAAAATAACGCTTTAGGCCTATTCTCATATATGTTCTCCCTTCAAAATCAAAAGGATAATACACATAATAACCCAATTGCGTCTCTATAGATATTTTATTAATAAACAGCTCATGACCCACAAATAAGCCTACGCGCTTGTAATCTTCATCACCAGACACATCTAACTCAGGATAAGAAACCGATTGGTAGTATATTAATTCCTTTAAAAAATTAGAGAAAAAGACATCTGCACCAAACTGTATGGCACTAACATGACTTAATCGTTTATCTGCATAGGCCGAAAAAATATAAAACGGAAACTGACCACTACCTATAACATCGCTTTGGTTAATTCCGCTTCTAAATGCAATATTATATTTAATTCGTTCAGAGAATTTTTCATCATCCAAATCATTAATATATTCTGAATCTTCATCATCTAAACTATATATTAACCCTAAATTAAACGCAATTGTATTAACACTTGTGTTTGGTGCTTTTACGTTTGCATTAGAATAATGAATGAACGACAAACCTGTTTGCATACCAAATCGGTTAAAAAGACGTTCTTTTTTGTAATTCAACATCAGATAAGTTGCGCTTAATATGTGTGAGCCAAAAGCTACATTCTTATGATTTTTTACTTTATCATAAGGATTAGTATTATAGGATAGCCCTTGACCAATACGCAACATTAAATTACGTTTAAAAAAGTAAAAATTATAATGCGCAAAGAGCCCATAATTTTTTCCTAAAACGTCATTCTTTAAATCTTGATAAATGAAAGAAATACCATAATCTGGATAGTTATAACGTTGTTGCCAAGATTGGTCTCCAAAGGTTTTTTTATTCCAACTTAAAATAACACCATTTGGATGACCTTTTATTAAATGAAGAATATCATTATTATGAAGTGCAATATTGCCAGAAAAATAATTTAAATCGAAATATGAATCTGACTTATCATTGTTTTGAGAAAACAATGATAACCCTAAAAAAAATGTAAAAACGGTAAGCCAGTACCTCATAAATAAAAAGTTACCAGCAAAAGTAATAGAATAATTAAATAAACAATGTTGCTACTAAAGATACCACAGTTATCAATAACAATTTTACTGCAAATCTAAATTCAGATTTATTCTCTTTGATTAATTTCATGATTAATTGATGTTTTAAATTCAATACAAATATTAAATTCAAACATAAAACCATTGTTAAGTTAAGCCTAAATAAGTGTTATGCTTTTTACACGGTTTTAATTACACTAAATGTATACCACACTCTCTATTCTGAAGTGCTTTTATAGGATCGAAATAATCTAAGTTTTTTGGTAATTGATGCTCAGAAATATAGGCATCTAATTCCTTATCGGTCCAGTAATAAAATGGACTTACTTTAAGAATACCTTCTTTACTATAACTTAAAATATCTTTCTTATCTCTGTATTCTGTCTGTCTAACTCTAATGTTGGTGAACCAAACCTCAGGATCTTGCTCTTTTAACGCTCTTTTAAAAGGTTCTAGTTTTACAACCTCAGAAAAATGCTCATGATTATCGTCTTCTAACGTTGGCAAACCAATAGTGTTCTCAATCTCTTCTTTACTTAATACAGAGTGATACTTTAAAATATTAAGCCCATAAGTGTTTATTAAATTAGATGCATGATCGTATGTACTAGAACTATTAAACAAAGTATCGCACCACACTACTCTTATATCTTTATCGTGCTTAGACATAGTACTTAATAAAACAGCAGAATAAACACCAAAACTTGTTGTAACTATTCTATTATTTGATAAACTTAATGTCCAATTTATAATTTCATCTGGTGTATTATTTCTTAATTCTTTGTTCCAAAAATCTATATCTAATTTTATCATATTTCTTATTAATATTTACCAAAACCTACTTTATTAAAAAGCATAGTTTTTCATTTAGAAATTTAGTATTCCAATCCTAATTTAGCTTAATGCTATTTTATGTTTTTTAAAGAACTTTTTTCTGAAATAAATCAGAGTAAAAAAGGGAAAAGAAATTGAGTACAAAAATATCGATTAATTTAATCTTTTAATGTGAAAAAAATCAAAAAAAACAGTGCCAGAATTAAAAATAATCAACTCTAAACAAGGAGATATTAACTTTTTAAAACAGTAAAAAAGCTAAGTAAAACGAATTAACTAATTAATTAAAAATGTAAAAAGGGTTTAAATTAAATTTTCTACTTTTGTGGACTTGTTTATAAAGGAAAAATTTGTCTGATTGCAACCTTATAAAAAAATGCTAAAGCAGTAATTAACCGACTTCTTTAGCGACCAAGCAATTCAAATTTTCTTATTTTTAAAAAACCAAAATAGAGACTTATGTCATATTTATTTACTTCAGAGAGTGTATCTGAAGGACACCCAGATAAAGTTGCGGATCAAATTAGTGACGCATTAATTGATAACTTTTTAGCTTTTGATCAAGACTCAAAAGTAGCTTGTGAAACTTTAGTAACTACAGGACAAGTGGTATTGGCTGGAGAAGTAAAATCTAAAACTTATTTAGATGTACAAAAAATTGCCAGAGAAACCATTAATAAAATTGGTTATACCAAAGGTGAATATATGTTTGATGGGAATTCTTGTGGTGTATTATCTGCAATCCATGAACAATCAGAAGACATCAATCGTGGTGTAGATAGAGCTTCTAAAGAAGAACAAGGTGCTGGTGACCAAGGAATGATGTTTGGTTACGCGTCTCGAGAAACTGAAAACTTTATGCCTTTAGCCTTAGATTTATCGCATCGTATTTTGATAGAACTAGCGGCTTTACGTAGAGAAAATAAAGATATTAAATATTTAAGACCAGATTCTAAAAGTCAGGTGACTATTGAATATAGTGATGATAATGTACCACAACGTATTGATGCGATAGTCGTATCCACTCAACATGATGATTTTGGGGATGATGAGACCATGTTAGCTCAAATTAGAAAAGACATCATAGAGGTTTTAATTCCAAGAGTTGTTGCACAATTACCAGAAGGTATTCAAGCCCTATTTAATGATGACATCAAATACCATATCAACCCAACAGGGAAATTTGTGATTGGTGGACCTCATGGTGACACAGGATTAACAGGACGTAAAATTATTGTGGACACCTATGGTGGAAAAGGCGCTCATGGTGGAGGTGCTTTCTCAGGAAAAGATCCTAGTAAGGTAGATAGAAGTGCTGCTTATGCCACACGTCATATTGCTAAAAATTTAGTAGCTGCTGGTGTTTGTAATGAAGTATTAGTACAAGTGAGTTATGCGATTGGTGTTGTTGAACCTATGGGAATTTTTATTGACACTTACGGCACTTGTCCGTTTAACATGACTGATGGTGAAATTGCAGCAAAAGTTTCTGAAATTTTTGACATGCGACCAGCTGCCATTGAAAGTCGTTTAAAATTACGCCAACCAATGTATAGCGAAACTGCTGCTTATGGTCATATGGGAAGACAAAACGAAGTAGTTTCTAAGACCTTTACGCAACCAAATGGCGATAGTAAAACTATAGATGTAGAATTATTTACTTGGGAAAAATTAGATTATGTAGATAAAGTAAAAGCTGCTTTTGACATATAGAAAACATAGTCTTTAACACATAAAAGAGGTCTAAAAGTAGTTATTTTAGACCTCTTTTTTATTTTAAATAAAGGTAGGAATTTCAGAATTTTAATTGTTCTATCTACACAATGTCTTTAAGAGACTTTCTTTTAACTAAATCACTTACTTATGAAAAGAATTAAAAAATTCCCAAATCTTATTTTAATGCTTTTACTTTCATTGTTAATGGTTACTGCTTGCCAAAATGATGATGATAACTCCAACAACAACGGAGAGCAACAAGAAAATATCCCAGACACCTTCTCTGAATATTTTGGTAATGAAATCTCAAGAGATTTTATTGGTAATGTTATCGACAAAAACCATAATCCTATTGAAGGTGTAACAATAACTATAGGTAATGAAACAGCTATGACTGATAGTAATGGTATTTTCATTATAAATAATGTACCAGTCAGTGAGCGTTTTGGCTATATTAAAGCTGAAAAAACTGGTTATATTCACGCATCTCGAAGTGTCGTTCCTTCTAATGGCACAAACAAAGTCACCATTATGATGCTAGACGCAACCGTTACGGGTTCTGTAAATAGTGGAAGTTCAGATACAGTAACAGCTAACAATGGTAGTTCTGTAAGTTTTGATGGCAACTTTATTAAAGAAGATGGTTCTACTTATACAGGCTCTGTAGATGTTATTATGCACCATTTAGATCCAGCAGATGAGGATATGGCAATGCAAATGCCAGGAATGCTTTATGCCGAAAATGAAGATGGTGCAGAACGTATGCTTCAAACTTTAGGCATGCTTGCTGTTGAGCTTAGAGGTTCTGGAGGTGAAGATTTAAATTTAGCTGATGGCTCAACCTCAGAAATTAAAATTCCTGTAGATGCTAGTTTAATGAGTATAGCACCAGCAACAATTCCGCTTTGGTATTTTGACGAAACTAACGGTTACTGGAAAGAAGAAGGTTTTGCGACGCTTCAAGGTAATATGTATGTTGGTACAGTTTCTCATTTTAGCTTTTGGAACTGTGATATTCCAGCAGAAGCAATTACCCTTTGTGTGACTGCTACAGATGAAAACAATAACGTATTAAACAACTTAAACATAACCATTACTAGTGCAACTTTTGGAACAAGAAGTGGATATACAAATGATAATGGTGAAGCATGTGGCTATGTACCAAGCAATGAGAGTTTAGTACTTAACGTTTACAGTTATAATTTATGCGGAGATACTCCTTTGCATACTGAATCTATTGGTCCTTTTAATACTGACTCTAACATTACAGTTATTATACCTGATAATCCTGACGTTATTCAAGAGACGGTTGTCGGTACGTTTAATACTTGTGATGGCAACTCAGTAACTAATGGTTATGTTCAATTAACCTATGGAAACCAAACGTTTACTGATGCTGTAACAAATGGTGATTTTGAAATCAACCTGTTAAGATGTTCAGATAACAATACGTTCTCTGTAGAAGGTAGTGATTATACCAACTTACAAACCACAGATAGTATTAGTTATACATTTACGTCACCTTCAACAGATATCGGAACAATAACGGCTTGTAATACAGTAACGGAATTTATAGAATACACTATAGATGATGGAGATAGTGTTATTATTTTCGAAAATATTTCAGTTAGTTTTTATATAAATAGCCCTAATACCAATGGTCCTACCATAGACATTTTTGCGTCTAGTAATGATCAGGAAAATTGTTATTATATGTATGGAATTTTAAATGACACTAATTATTTAGGGACTTATAACAACTATATTTTTGATATGGGAACAAATGACACAGGATTTTTTATTGGCGAATGCCTTAGTGTTTCAAATGAAAACAATAACATCACATACAATCTAACTGCTTTAGGCGACGTTGGTGAATATATAGATATTAACTTTAGTGGTTCTTATGAGGATTGGGATGGTAATCCACATACCATCACTGGTGTTGTACATGTGCTAAGAGATAATTAATTAAGTTAGGGTAAAAAGACCTTCTCTAGTCACTAAACGTAGTGAAAATAGAGAAGGCTCTTTTTTTATAATGTATAAGTCATCCTAAACGTAATAAAGCGTGGTTGAATAAAGGTCTCTGAACTAAATACCGAAATAGTACCAGCGCCATTGCTAATATTAGAATCGATATCTAATAAGTTTGAAGCTCTTAAAGAATACTCCCAGTTGGCATCTCTATCTTTTCTATAACGTAAAGATGCATCCCAAGTTTTAAATATTTCTGTTTGCCCATTACTTTCTTGCTCATTATAAGTAAACTCAGTAACAAAAGTTAAAGCATCCCAGATGTAAGCATCAAACTCTATAGATGGTGCTCTCGTAATAAACTTTGTAGTATTACTCCCTTGTTCGTTATCTCTAACCGTATATCTATAACGCAATCTTACATTTGGTGCTTCTCTAAAATTAGTACGCAACTCTGGCGAATACGATTGTGTAAAACTCTCATTTAAAGATTGTCTTCCTTGAACAAACTGGTTTAACTTACTATAATTAAAATTAGCTCCTAAACGTGCTCTAAACTTCCCAAAAGTACGCTCTACTCTACCAAATAGTGAAGCATTCTCATCTGCAAATTGAGAGTTGAAGTAAGTACTAGTTCTTATAACGCTTTCAAAATCGGTTAAGGATCTAATTTGATCTTCATTTATACTATAATTTAAGCCTGCAAATACGTTGGTATAATTAAAGAGGTTAAAACTATTATAGAATAACCTAAAATTATGAGATAAAGCATTTTGCAATTCAGGATCACCAAATTGAATGCTATTATAATTATTAAGCACTAAACCTTCAGCAATATTGGTGACATCTGTAAAAGTATTAGTCATATTATAGTTAAACTGTAAGGCTTCACTCTTTTTAAACTGAATACGCATTTCAAAATCTGGTAATACATTAAAGAAATTATCTTTATAAGTATCACCTCCTTGCGTATTTTGATTACTATAAGCATGAAAAGACACACCAGGCGTAAAGGTGAATTTACCAGTTTTAAAACGGTAATGCACACCTAAATACACATCACTAAACTTATATTCTACATCGTCATTTTCAGCAGACAATACATTACCTTCTAAATCCGTAACTGATGGTGTTGGATCTATACGTGTACCATCATCTAAAAATTGAAAAATATTAGAATTAAACCTTTGATTGCTAAATATAGTTCCTAACGTTAGGTTAATATTACTTTTAGAGTTCAAAATATTATAGTAATCTAATTTAGCATCTAATTGGTTGCTCTTAACACGCCTTTCTTGGTTAACATCATAACTCATTTGATCTAAATCTAAACCTAATCCATCTGCTGTATTATCAAAGGCATCATTATTATTTGTTGGATCATTAACCAATAACGCATTATAAAATGGATCTTCATCCTTTAATAAATGTTGCACCTCTAAAGCAAAGATGTTATTTTCATTTAAAGTGTAATAATAATTAAGGTTTTGATTGATACTATAAGGATTTACCTTATCTAGTTGGTTTGTATTTCCTACCACAGAAGAAAACAGGTTTTGTCGTTCTTCGTCATCTGATGTACGTGCCAAAACATCATAATCTAACTGATTATTAACGTTTGGCTTATACGAAGCACTCAACTTAGCTATAAATTGATTAGTGGCTTCTGTACCTGTAGACACAGTTTCCTCATCTGGTGGAATACTAGTAGATTCATCTATTGGTGTGCTAGGATCATCTTCTACTTCGATGTAATCGAAGAAACTTTCTTCTCTAGTTCTTAAACGACTGCTATTGTATATTAAAAATCCACTAAGGTCTAAAGCTTTATTTGGTGAGTAACTAAAATTTGCAGATCCTAACTTAGTAACTACTTCTTGCGAATTAGCAATACTGGTTAAACCACCAAGGCCATTATTACCTAGATTAATACTGGTACCACTTGTTCTACTAGGCAATCTAAATCCACCACCAAAACCTCTCAAATCTCTATTAGTTAAGGCAACTTCACCAATATTATTCATATCTCCAATAATGTTGATACTGTATTTTGGACTGTAATAAAATAATTTTGGTTGTACTAAATACAACTCGTCATTTGGTGAAGGTGCAGTACCAACACCTGCGGTAACATCTCCAAACCAAAAGTTCTTTTTACCTTCTTTAAGTTTAATGTTAATAGCTACATTATCTTGATTATTCTGCACACCACTTAATTGACCAACCTCAGCATAATTACGTAACACCTGTACTTTATCTACCGCATTTGAAGGAATATTCTTTGTTGCTAATTTGGTATCACCATCAAAAAAATCTTTACCTTCTACCATAATTTTAGAGACTGTTTTTCCTTCAACCTCTATCTGTCCATCATCATTAATTTCTACACCAGGTAACTTTTCTAAAACATCTTCTAGTTTTCGCTCCGACCCATTTTTAAAAGAATCTGCATTATAGACTAAAGTGTCTCCTTTTATTGTTACTGGCATTTCGTAGGTAAGCTCAACAGCATCAAGAGAATTATCTGGCAACAAATTAAAATCTTTTATGATGTCTTTTTCTGTTGTGGTAACAACCTCTTCATGAGTCTTTAAGCCAATATAACTTACTTGTAATTTATATTTACCATTTTTACCCAGAGACAAGATATATTTTCCTTTATCATTGGTTATAGCATAAGACTCAAGTCCGTTAGTTTCTTGATTAATTGCTATTACATTTGCTAATTCTAAGGGAGCACCTATACTATCCTTTACAACTCCTTGCATTTTAATTTGAGCAAAAGAATTGCCTGCTACTACAATGCATAGTAGTATTAATAATTTTTTCATGTTTTAATTATTTTCTTTTGATTGATTAACTAATATGCTCATGAATAAGATCTTCATGAGTGTAGAATAATTAAGTTTTTAATGTCTTCTTCCTCTACCTCCACCAGAACGACCACCTCTACGACCTCCGTACATCTCACGCATTTCGTTCATTTTCTTAGTAATAATCTCATTATACTCTGTTTTAGTAACCTCATCACCTTTTTTAGGTTTTTCTATCTGCTCCTTTTCTTC
Source organism: Winogradskyella sp. (assembly GCF_025210595.1). Taxonomy (GTDB): domain Bacteria; phylum Bacteroidota; class Bacteroidia; order Flavobacteriales; family Flavobacteriaceae; genus Winogradskyella. The sequence goes on along the minus strand of NZ_JAOARH010000137.1, from coordinate 3,532 downwards.
TGGATTCATAACTATCTTAGTACATAAAATAGTTGTTTTATCTGCATTAACCTCTAAGATTAAACCTGGCAAACCCCAATAATCGTCTGGCCCTTGATTGACAGGTATTTGTGGTGTATACCAAGCCACGACCTCTATGGTTTTTGGCACCTCAATTTCGCTCATAGGATCATTATCCTTTTTTATAGAATCATTAGTTTTCCCTCCCTCTTTTTTATCTTTAGCGTCTCTTCCTCTACCACGTCGTCTCATACTTCTCCAATCAAATTCATCTACAGTTTTTGTAGCGGTAGCTTTAAAACAAGTATACTGACCAATTTTTTTGGTTTCAGTGCCCATTTTCCATTCTAGAGCTTTTAACTCATCTTTGATTAAAAACTGTTTCCCAAAAAACTCCTGGTCTTGTAATAACTCTTGAGATTTTACATTTTTATATTTTGGACCACCTGTAAAACTGCTTGCAAAACTTCCCCAACCCCTTCCAGTTCCTGGTGTTTCTAACTTCTCATCCTCTTTATAAATAGACTCTTCTTTATTAAACGTTAAGATGTATTCTTTTTCGAGAAAACTTTTCATACGCTCTTGGATACGCTTTTTTTGCTCTGGGCTCATTTCTCGTCCTCCCCATTCATCTAAATCCATAGTAGTTTTGGACATGTAATAGGCTTTACCTTGAAAATCTTGCTGAGCAACTAAGCTTCCTGAAGCGAAATGAAATGCAAATAATAATGAGAATGTTAGAAGTGTCTTTTTCATCTTAAAAGTTTGGTATTTGATGACTAAAGTTAATTTTTTAATTCTGATAGTTAAATTATGACAATTAAAATTTAATCATTTTAATATTGGTTTAGACTTCTTTAGATGATAAATGTAAAACTAACTTGCGTTAAACTTGTGTTAATGCTTTATCCACCGATAGAAATACTAAAGCTATTACCATCGTTTCTATCTCCCTTTTTAGGTCTGTAACGCTCCATCATTTCTTTTGCTTTCTTTTCCATAATGGCTTCGTATTTTTCTTGATTAACCTCCTTACCTTTAGTAGGTTCAGTAATTTCAACCTTCTCTTTTGGATTCAATACAATTTTACTACATATAACGGTTAAATCTCCATCATGCACTTCTAAAATTAAGCCTGGCAACCCTTGATAATCGTCTGGACCATTATTTATAGGAATTTGTGGTGTATACCATGCCGTTACTATACTTTCTTCTAGTTCTGGCTCAGTATCAAAATCATTATCTCCACCATCTTCACTAGATATAGTTATTGTCTTTGGAACCATCTTAGTATACGTCGCCTTATAGCAAGGATATTCGCCAATGTACTTGGTTTCCGAACCTAGTTTCCAATCTATTTTTTCAATATGGTCTTTTACTAAAAAGATTTTTCCGTAGGTATCTACTTGTTCGGCATAACGCTGTTCTTTTGTGTTCTTATAAAGCACATCAGATCCACCACCATCTCCTATGGTAACAATTTGAATGCTACCTCCTAAACCAACATTTGGTTTATCTAACTCTACCTCTTGCTTATAAATTGATTCTTCTTTATTAAAAGTTAGAATAAAAGTTTTCTGAAATTGCTTTTTCATCATTTCCATCATCTTAGCATGCATTTCTTTTGACACATCAGGATTACTTGTACTATCCATCTTAATATCGATTTTTCGTTGCGTTTTGTAAGTCGCCACTCCTTGAAAGTCTTGAGCACCAACAGCAGAAAATACCATTGATAATGTCAAAACTAAAACTCTAATAATTGTTGCCATTTGATTGATAATTTTAAAATTTAATTATTGTTTTTATTATTTACTGGTTCTGTATTCGCCTTTCTTTAGCTTAGCTAATCCTATCTTAATACGTTCTAAATTTGTGTTTTCAACATCTTCAATAAAAGGTGGAACAATCGTATTTGTTTTTGGATCAAATTCATCACCTGTTCCATAAAGTTGATTTTTTCCATATGCTTTTTTCCTCATGTTATCTACATAAGTAGCATACTTAATTGGTTCTAATCGTTTTGCATTGACCTCTTCTAAAAGTAAAGTTTGCATTTTATCTATGGTCTCCATTGGTGTATGAAACAAAAAAATCATTGGATCTACTATAGAATCTAACATTGTCTTATTGACCCATCCATACTGTTTTATTATATCATAAAGCCGATTAGTATTATTTAAATCTATTTTGTTTTGAATACTCCAAAGAGAATCTTCTTGTGCTTTAGAAATTTCAGATCTATAAGATTGCTTAAAACTTATAAGATCTTTAATAGAAAGCTTATTGACGCTATCAATTAAGTTTTCATTAAAAGTTCCGAGAGAAATGTATGATCTGTTTTTTTGATCATTTGCTTTCATTTCGTTTAACTCAGTTATTAGCGCTCTTTTAATTGAATCTGTTAATTGACCCTTTACTACATCATCTTGCTTTTCTTTGCAAGAGAAAAAAGACAAAAAAAGAATGGCTATAAAAACTGATTTTTTCATATTCTGCAAATTATTTATGATACAAATATGAACACAAAATTCATCCTATATAGTTAACTAGTGTTAACGTGTGTTAACCGATTCGCTGAACTAAATTGTAACATTTACTTTTGGAGTATGAATGATAAACGCTACCAATGGATTTTATACACAATTACAACAGTAATAGTTATTACTATTGGCATTCAGGCATATTGGAATTATCATAATTACCAGCAAAACAATCAGCAAGTAATGAATGATATTCAATTGAGTTTAGATAAAGCTGTTGAAAATTATTATTCACAACTATCTAAAGAAAATTACTTTACTCTTGTTAGAAGTTACGACGAGTGCACTAATTTCAACAATGAAGAAATTGATTCTACCACAGTGCCTTTTAAAACCAAGGACACTATAAACCAAGAGTTTAGCATCTCTGCTTTTTCAATAGACAGTGATGATTTTTATAACATCGATAGTTTAGACGAAAAATTTATATCAAAACTTTTTGATGAAAATGATTCTATTATTAATCAAATTGACACTATCAGTAAAAAAATTAAATCCGCTAAATTTACACAATTATCAAATGACAAATCATCTGCACTTACTTTCACTAGAGATAGTAGTATTGTAGAAAAAAATACTGTTTTTTGGGGTAAAAAAGCAAGCGATAGTCTAAAACTAATTCAAGGTTTATCTACCATTTTTGTTGCTTTTCAACAAGATTCTTTAGATTACAAAAAACTAGACAGTCTCCTAATTTCAGAATTAAATAACAAAGGCATTAAGAGTGATTATTATCTACATCATTTGGTCAATAAAGACACTTTATTTTCATCTAAATCAACAAAACAGCCAACCTATGGCTTGAAAAAAAATGCAGCATCTACATATCTAAAGAATGGCGAGAGCGTAATTTTAAACTTTGAACATCCTGTCTTAGAAACATTCAAAAGAAGTACACTTGGCTTAATTCTGTCAATGCTTCTTGTTCTAGGAATTGTTAGCTGTTTATTTTATCTTTTAAAAATCATTAAGCACCAGAAACAATTAGC
>NZ_JAOARH010000136.1 GCF_025210595.1 Winogradskyella sp. | reverse complement strand
TTCTCTATGTTTAACAATGGATTGAACGTCTTAAAGGTTTTATCACCTTGAGCAGAAGTTTGATTTCCTATATAATTTTTTCCTGTGATCATGTTTTTATGCTTTTGAGTAATCTACAATTACGTGTGATTACGTTTTTCTTTTAATCGGTTTTGATGTGCTTCAACATCTACAGGTTTATGAACGACTGTTGTTGAAACAGGATACTTCTCTAATAAATGACTTGGTCGTATTGGGCGAGGTGTAAATCCACCACCGCAGTTTGGACATACGTCTTGTAACACTGATGTGACACAATCTTTACAAAAGGTACATTCAAACGAACAAATCATGGCCTCATTAGAATCGTGTGGTAATGATTTCTTACAATGTTCGCAAGTTGGCCTTATGTCTAGCATATATGTGTTTTATGTCGTTTTTTAATACGTTTTAAAGTTATTGAAATTTTTATTTTCACAGAAATTTCTGTGTTTGTGATTACAGTTATATTAAAGCACTTTAGCTTATAAAAATCCCATTTCCTATCTGGTTTTTCCCCGTAATCATCTTCACTTCTTTTTTATTTTCTTTTTAAAATTTTAAAAGCTTTAATCAATTAAATCTAAAACTTCAAGTCTTTCTCTTGCCAGAATATATCTTGCTCGAACATCATCTATTTGGTTTTGAGACAGTTTCTTACCAAAGGTACGAAGTCCTCCAGCAACATCATTATGATGAATTCCCATAGCAAGCTTAAGATATTCCATGAGCAGTGGCTGAGCATCTAAATACGAAATGGAATTCATTGCCTGAGAAATTTTGTTTGCTTCAGCCCATTGTCCATTTGAAACATATTCCTGCATGCTAACACTAGCTTTGGGAAAAATACAGCCAACTCCTGTAATTCCGCCACATGCGCCAGCAAGTCCTGCATGTACCGTTACGGTATCAACACCTGCCAAAATTTTTAAATCTTTATTTGCCAATAGCATCGTTTCAATAATTGAGACATCAATTGTAGATATTTTAAGGGCATTGATATTGGGAAGTTCAGCAAGTTTTAGAAGAAGCTCGGTTGAAAGCGGATGATAACCCGCTGCATCAGGATTGTTATAAGGCATAACTGATATACCAGCACTTCTTGCTGTGGACTCTGCTAGCTCATAGTACGCATACATTTCGTCATCAGAAGGAAGTTCCTTAGTTTTTGGTGGCATAACCATTACGGTGTCTACACCAGTTATTGCAAGTTCTTCAACGATTGTTGCTAGTTCTTCTTTAGTTTCTGCTGCTGCACCACTGATTAAAGGCACATCATAATCTTTAGCAACCTCAGAAAGTGATTTCAGTAAGGAAAGACGCTGATTCGCGCTCAAGTAGCTATTTTCACCCAGAGTTCCAGAACCTACAAGTCCGTTCATTCTGCTTCCACCCTTTCCTTGAACTTTTAAAATACCTGCAGCCTGTTTTTGCGTGGTATCAAAGTCAATTTCAAGAGCACCAGATTTTGACGCTTTCAACCATGTAAACACGGCTGGCATTACACCTTCCCAATTAAATTTCATATATTTTTATTTAGGGTATAAAATTACTTGAGAGCTATAGTTTTTTATGATGTTTTTTTACGCTATAATGATGAAATATTATCAAGTTAAATATATTATTGATTATTTTTGAATATTATATAATCATTTTTTAAGTTGAAAGTACTGCCATTTGTAATTCCGAAGCCTAATAAACTAGCACTTATTTATCAAATAGATAAGGTAAAGGTGTTGTATGATAAACTTCATCAGCACGAAGAGATACAGTTAAGCTATATTGTAAAAGGTTGTGGTACGTTAGTAGTAGGTGATACAATTAATAATTATAGAGAAGGAGATATGTTGGTAATAGGAAGTAATGTACCACACGTGTTTAAGAGTGATGAAAGTATAGAGGCTTCGCATATGTTGAGTTTGTTTTTTACCAAACAATCTTTTGGTGATTATTTTTTTGAGCTAGAAGATATTGAAGCTATTCAGCCATTTTTTGAGCGTTCAATTTATGGTTTTAAGCCGCAGTCTCATATTGAAGAAATTCGAGATTTATTTCTTAAGTTAGAATCATCAACAAAGTTTGAGCGGTTTTTATTGTTCTTAAAGCTGCTGCATTATTTGGTTAATGCTGATTATGTAAGTTTGTCTTCATTTGTTTATGATAAGAAATTCAGTTTAGTAGAAGGGGATCGAATGCGTAATGTGTTTGAGTATACCTTAAATAATTATGACAAGAATATTTTTTTAGAGGATATAGCTGAGGTTGCTAATATGACCAAAAATGCTTTTTGTAAGTATTTTAAAAAGCGAACGAACAAAACTTACATTCAGTTTTTGAATGAATTTAGAGTAGAAAATGCCTGTAAACTTATGAGAGAAGGTAATGATTTTACAATAGTAGAAATTGCTTATATGTGTGGTTTTAGAAATATTTCTAACTTTAATAGAGTTTTTAGGAGTGTAAAAAGATGTACACCAAGTGCTTATATAAAGCAGAATTGAATTTGATAAAGTGTTGATGAACATTGCGAATGCCTTTTAAACCAGTAAAAAGAATTTGTATTAACCAAAAAACCCAACTCATAGAGTTGGGTTTTTTGATGGTGGTGCCTCCAGGAATCGAACCAGGGACACAAGGATTTTCAGTCCTTTGCTCTACCAACTGAGCTAAGGCACCAGTTGCTTAATTAAGCGGATGCAAATATAAATTCATTTTTAGTATTACCAAAAATAAAATTGTAA
>NZ_JAOARH010000022.1 GCF_025210595.1 Winogradskyella sp. | reverse complement strand
TAAAATTATTCCAGCCAAAAAGAACACCACCAAAACAACTATAGCATTACGCATACTACCAGTAATTTGGTCAACAGTTGCAAAAATCACCATTCCAATAACAATACCTATTTTTTCTGCTACATCAAAAAAGCTAAAATAAGACGTAGTGTCTTCTGTTTCTGGCAAAAATTTTGAATAGGTAGAACGTGCCAAAGACTGTACACCTCCCATTACCAGACCTACTAAGGTCGCAGCAATATAGAATTGCAATGGAGTTTCCATAAAATAGGCATAAAAACAAAGTCCCATCCAAATAAAATTAACAACTATTAGCGTTTTTATATTTCCAAATTTAGATGAAGCCCTAGAAGTAAGCATAGCACCAACTATTGCCACAAGCTGTATCACTAATATACTTGTAATAAGGCCTTGTGTTTTTGCATCTGATCCTCCCCAAGCAATCTCTTCTTCACCAAAATATACAGCGACCAGCATAATGGTTTGTACAGCCATACTAAATACAAAAAACGCAACTAAATATCTTTTTAACCTAAGATTCTCTTTTAGCTGAACCCAAACTATTTTTAACTCTCTTAATCCGTTAAAAATTACTGCTTTTGTTACTTTATGACCTTTTGAAACACCCTTAGGTAAAACATAAAATGTGTATTGACTAAAAAGAACCCACCACAAACCAACTGTTATAAAAGAAACTTTCATAGCTATTTGAGCAGCTGTTTCAATTATTTTACCATCTTCACCAATACTATCCTCTATATAGAAAACTTCAGGTTTCATTACCATAGCCAAATTAACAAGTAATAAAATTACACTACCTATATAACCCATGCTAAAGCCTATTGCACTCACTCTATCTTGCTGCTCTGGATAAGCAATATCTGGCAAGTAAGAATTATAAAAAACCAAACTTCCCCAATACCCAAGAAGTCCCATAAAATAGAATAGCAAACTAATATGAATACTATCTAAACTAAACCAATATAAACCTATACAACCTGCTGAACCTAAATAGCAGAAGAATTTCATAAAATTCTTCTTATTACCTACATAATCTGCAACACCAGATAAAATCGGTGAAGAAAAAGCAACAACTAAAAACGTAAATGCCGTAACATAAGTAATTAGTGCTGTGCTTTTAAAAACCATACCAAAAGCAGGTACAACTTTTTCTGTTTGAGAAATAAATAATGCCGAATAAAATATTGGAAAAATAGAAGAAGCTATGGTTAATGTATAAACCGAATTTGCCCAATCGTAAAACGCCCAAGCATTAAGTAGTTTTTTACTTCCTTTTTTAAAATCGCTCATAATGTTTCTAACCTTATTTTTTTGATGAAATCCCAATACTTATGGAATTATTAATTCATTTTATAAAATGACTCAATAAAAAAAGCTGTTCTATAAGAACAGCTTCGAAAATAGTTAAATAATATTAACTTAAAATTAATTTATTGGTCTAAATGAAGTGACACCATATTTTTTTGCTTCTGCTTTTGCCTTTGGCGCAAGTTCTTGCAATGTAGCAATACGAGAATCATTACTTGGATGCGTACTTAAAAATTCTGGTGGTGCTTGTCCTCCACTATTAGCTTTCATACGTTTCCATAATTCGGCAGCTTCATCAGGATTATAACCTGCAATAGCCATTAAATGCAAACCTATTTTATCTGCTTCCGTTTCATGACTTCTGCTAAAAGGAAGTATTCCGGCAACGTTAGAAACCACACCATAAGATTGATTAAATATTCCTAATGCTTGTTGATCATTAGACAAAGCAACATTTCCAGCCAAAGCCAAACCTTGTTGTATATATGCAGCACTCATACGTTGTTGACCATGATTTGCTAAAGCGTGAGCAACTTCATGTCCCATAATTGCTGCAACACCTGTTTCGTTTTGAGCTATAGGCAGAATTCCTGTGTAAAACGCAATTTTTCCACCAGGCATACACCAAGCATTTACTTGCTCTGACTCAATAAGTTTATATTCCCATTTGTAATCATCTAAATACCCTTGATGTCCATTAGCATTAAGCCATCTTTCTGCAGCAACTGCAATACGCTGACCAACACGAGTAATCATTTCTGAATCTTTAGTACCTGTAATTACCTTGCTTTCTGATAAAACCTGATTATATTGTGCAAATGCACTTGGAAACAATTGATCATTAGATACAAATGCCAATGTTTTTTTATCTGTAAAAGGATTTGTTGCACAAGAAATAATTAAAGCAACAATTCCTATAATTGATATTCCTTTTTTTAAAGTCATAGCTAATGTTAATTTTTGTAATTACTAATATGAACCTATCTGTTTATATTATTAAGACACTAAAATAATTTATAGGTCACTTAGATTATTATTCTTATAATAATTTTTAATTCAATGTAAATAATTCTATCGGTTTTCGACCAAATCAAAAATACAACTTAAAATGAAAAAATTGATTTTATTTTTTGCTATTACTATAACATTTAGCTGTGATAGCACTGCTCAAAAAAAAGAAACAGAAGAAAAAGAAACTTTTAAGATTACTAAAACTGAAGCTGAATGGAAAGCAGAGTTAACAGAAATGGAATATTATGTCCTTAGAAAGGCTGGCACTGAACGTGCGTTTTCAAGTCCTTTAAACAAAAATTACGACAAAGGTGTGTATCATTGTGCTGCATGCAATACTCCTTTATTTAAAAGTGACCACAAATATGATTCTGGCTCTGGGTGGCCTAGTTTTGATAGAGAAATAAAAGGTAATGTCGCTTTTTCTACAGATTATAATATTGGTTATGCTAGAACTGAAGAACATTGTGTAACTTGCGGAGGGCACTTAGGTCATGTTTTTAATGATGGACCTAAAAGTACAACTGGCAAACGCCATTGTATTAATGGTGTTGCTTTAAAATTTGTTCCATCAGAAACTAAAAATAATGACTAGCTATTTACCAAGTGTAATAAAACAGTTTAAATATTATAAAAGTCTTGGTGATAAAACTCTATCTGTTTTATCATTAGATGAATTAAAATTTGAATTCAAAGAAGATTCTAACTCTATTGCTATAATTGTTAAACATCTTAGCGGTAATATGCTTAGTCGTTGGACAAACTTTTTAACCGAAGATGGTGAAAAAACATGGAGAAATCGTGATGATGAGTTCATAGACACTTACAACTCTAAAGAAGAAATTCTGATTGCCTGGAACAAATCTTGGAACTGTTTATTTGATGCCATCACAGCTTTAAATGATGATGAATTAGAAAACATTATATACATTAGAAACCATGGACACACAGTAGTTGAAGCTATTAATAGACAAATGATGCATTATGCTTATCATATTGGGCAAATGGTGTTTTTAGGTAAACTCATTAAAGAAAAAAATTGGCAATCTTTATCAATCGCAAAAGGAAAATCTAAAGACTATAACAAAGAAAAATTCTCAAAAGAAAAAAACAGAATACATTTTACTGAAGACCTCTAAATAAGACACTCATCTTAAAAATAAAATGTAAAAATATCATACTAAAAGCCGCTTGTTAATTTTTTGGAGTTTTGTTTTTGAATAATTTGGAATTTGCTTCATAGAATTTCGTAAATTCGTAGCTTAAAATTCAACAAAAAAATTACGCATGAGTAAATATGATATTATAGTACTAGGAAGTGGTCCTGGTGGCTACGTAACTGCAATTAGAGCCTCTCAATTAGGATTAAAAACTGCTATTGTAGAAAAAGAAAACCTTGGTGGTGTTTGCTTAAATTGGGGCTGTATACCAACTAAAGCACTGTTAAAATCTGCTCAAGTTTTTGAATATCTTAAGCATGCCGAAGATTACGGTTTAAAAGTAAAAGATGCTGAACACGATTTTGATGCAGTTGTAAAACGAAGTCGTGGTGTTGCTGAAGGAATGAGCAATGGTGTAAAATTCTTAATGAAAAAGAATAAAATTGATGTCATTGAAGGTTACGGAAAAGTAAAACCAGGCAAAAAGATTGATGTAGACGGAAAAGAGTACACTGCTGATCATATTATTATAGCAACTGGCGCAAGATCTAGAGAGCTACCTAGCTTACCTCAAGATGGTAAAAAGGTTATTGGTTATAGACAGGCAATGACTTTAGATAAGCAACCTAAGAAAATGATTGTTGTTGGTTCTGGTGCTATTGGTGTAGAGTTTGCTTATTTCTACAATGCTATGGGAACAGAAGTTACCATCGTAGAATATATGCCTAAGATAGTTCCTGTAGAAGATGATGAAGTTTCTAAACAGCTAGAGCGTAGTTTTAAGAAATCTGGTATTAAAATAATGACTTCAGCTGAAGTAACTTCAGTAGATACTTCTGGCAATGGAGTAAAAGCAACTGTTAAGACTAAAAAAGGAGAAGAAGTATTAGAGGCTGATATTGTATTATCTGCTGTAGGTATTAAATCTAATATAGAAAATATTGGTTTAGAGGACGTAGGTATTGCTGTAGATAGAGATAAAATATTAGTAAATGATTATTACCAAACTAATATTCCAGGATATTATGCTATTGGTGATGTTACACCTGGCCAAGCATTAGCTCACGTAGCATCTGCAGAAGGCATTTTGTGTGTAGAGAAAATAGCTGGTATGCATGTAGAAGCTTTAGATTACGGTAATATTCCTGGCTGTACATATTGTACACCAGAAGTAGCAAGTGTTGGTTTAACTGAAGCACAAGCTAAAGAACAAGGCTACGACATTAAAGTTGGTAAGTTCCCATTCTCTGCTTCAGGTAAAGCTAGTGCTGGAGGAAACAAAGAAGGGTTTGTTAAAGTGATTTTTGATGCTAAATACGGTGAATGGTTAGGTTGCCACATGATTGGTGCTGGAGTTACAGATATGATTGCTGAAGCTGTTTTAGGTAGAAAACTAGAAACCACAGGACACGAGGTATTAAAAGCAGTACACCCACACCCAACAATGAGTGAAGCGGTTATGGAAGCTGTTGCAGATGCTTACGATGAAGTAATACACTTATAGAAAACTAAGCTTTCTTAGATAACAACAAAAAAGGAGACTGTTATAAAAGTATTTATTACAGTCTCCTTTTATAATTTATATCCTACTCCAAGAAATATTATATTAGGTGACAGCTCTTCAAAACCTAAAGTGTATTTCATATGAATACTAAAATCTTGTGTTAGATCATAAGAAAAACCGAGATCTACTCGAACCTTAAATTTATTAGAAAAAAAATCAAAGAAATAATTTAGACTTGGACCAACTAAAACATGTGCTTTATTATTAATATCGTATTCTAAATAAATAGGTGCATTCAAAAATTGAAAATCCCTAATCCGAATAAATAGAAGTTCTGGTTGAAGATGTAGTTTATCTTTAAATTCAATATCAACAAACACACCTCCATAGTAACCAATTTCTTCACTTGGATTAGTACCAAAATTATCTTCAGTAGCTTTAAAAAAAGTAATATTAAGACCGCCTTTAACACCAAATTCTTGAGAATTTATATTGCTAGAAGCAAAAAAACAAGCTAAAAGTAGTACTAATCTTTTCACCTTATAAAACTCTCTATTGCCAACTCATAACTCTGCAAACCAAAGCCTAGTATAACACCTTTAGCATTTGGAGAAATATAAGATTGGTGTCTAAATTCTTCTCTAGAAAATGTATTAGAAATATGCACCTCTATAACAGGTGTATCAATAGCTTTTATAGCATCTCCGATACCTACAGAAGTATGTGTATATGCAGCAGCATTAAGTATTATACCATCATAATTAAATCCAACTTCTTGTAGTTTATCTATCAACTCTCCCTCTATATTAGACTGAAAATACTCTAACTTAACATCACTAAACTTTAGTTGAAGTGTCTTAAAATAATCTTCAAAAGTCTGATTACCATAAATCTCTGGTTCTCTTTTCCCTAGAAGATTCAAATTTGGGCCATTTATAATAATGAACTGCTTCATAAAGTAAATATACAAAAACCTATTTGCCAGTAGACAATTAGGGCTATAATTATTAGGTAACAAAGAATCTTAATAGCTCAACTAATAAATTTCATTTTACCTAAGGATACATATAATTCAATAAAATTGTAAAAAAATTCACAAACTAACTTGTGAAGTTTTCTATTATTAATATCTTTGGTTAATAATTTTAAACCAATTAAATATGAAAAAATTTTTCTTAAGATCTGCTTTTGTGGCAGTTATGACTTTAGCATTAAGCTCATGTTCAATTACTATGCCTGTTACAGCTACTAGTAACCCAGTTGGTGCAAAAGTAGGTAAATCTTCTGCTACTGTTGTATTAGGTTTTGCTTTTGATGAAGATGCAAGTATTAAAAGTGCAGCCAAGCAAGGTGGAATTTCTAAAATTTCTACTGTAGATATTAAAGTAAAAAATGTATTAGGTCTTATAGTGACTTATGAAACTATCATAACAGGTGAATAATATTTTTTACACCAAAAAAATGGGTAGATTTATTTTACCCATTTTTTTTTACTTTTTTTTTAGTTGTGGTAATACTGTAAACACAGAGGTTAACCTTTTTGATGGACATGTTTATTTATTAAAAAAAGGCGAAAAAGAAGTTGAGAAAAACGCTACTGCAATAAAAGAAGCAGAAGAATTAAAAAAGATTTTCGATAAAAATAATCTTGTTTTATACAAAGCCATAACTC
>NZ_JAOARH010000135.1 GCF_025210595.1 Winogradskyella sp. | reverse complement strand
CGATGAAGTAGATAGTATGGACATTAGTATAACCATACCAAAAGGCTTAATGAATGTCTCTAACGGAAGGCTTAAAAATATTGAAGAACACTATAATACAATCACTACACACTGGACCGTTAAAAACCCAATAAACAACTACGGAGTTAATGTTAATATTGGTGATTATGTTAACTTTTCTGAAGTCTATAAAGGTGAAAATGGTGATTTAGACCTAGACTATTGGGTCTTATCCTACAATATCGAAAAGGCAAAAAAACAATTTAAAGAAGCACCAAGAATGATAGAAGCCTTTGAGTATTGGTTTGGTGCTTATCCATTTTACGAAGACAGCTTTAAACTCGTTGAAGTGCCCTATTTAGGTATGGAACACCAAAGTTCTGTAACCTATGGAAATGGTTATCAAAATGGGTATTTAGGTAGAGATTTATCTGGTACAGGAATTGGTTTAAAATTCGATTTTATAATTGTGCACGAAGGTGGTCATGAGTGGTTTGCAAATAGTATTACTAATAAAGATGTAGCAGACATGTGGATTCATGAAGGGTTTACAGCCTATGCCGAAAATCTATTTGTTAATTATTTTATCAGCACAACAGCATCTGCAGATTATGTTATTGGCACAAGGAGACTTATACAAAACGACAGACCACTTATTAGTACTTATAATGTAAATAGTGAAGGTTCTAGCGATATGTATTATAAAGGAGCAAACATGCTTCACACTTTAAGGCAATTAATTGAAAATGATATAAAGTGGCGGCAAATTCTAAGAGGTATAAATAAAGATTTTTACCATCAAACCGTAACATCTCAGCAAATAGAAGATTACCTCAGCAAAAAAACAGGTATCGATTTAACCGAATTCTTCAATCAATATTTAAGAACCACAATGATTCCTACTCTAGAATATAAATTTGAAGACGGAAACCTAAAATATCGTTGGATTAACATTGTTGAAAAATTCGATATGCCTATACAAGTTCTTGTTGACGGCAAATATGAATGGCTATTTCCTAATGCTGAATGGAAGTCTAAACCTGTAAAATCAAATTCAATAGAAATTGACCGTAATTTTTATGTGGAATCTAAACAATTATAATGGGCAATTTTCCAGAACTATACTTTGAACGTGATACAGATTGGTACGATTGGTTATTATCCAATCATAACAAACATAAAGCCGTGTATCTCATTTTCTATAAGCTAGAAACTGGTATTGCTACTATGCGTTGGGAAGAGGCTGTAAAAGTAGCACTTTGTTTTGGCTGGATAGACTCAACCGTAAAAAGTTTGGGTAATGGAAAGCGTAGACAATATTTTACTCCCAGAAACCCTAAAAGCACATGGAGTGCACTCAATAAAAAATATGTTTTAGAACTTGAAGCCGAAGGTTTAATTCACGATTCTGGATATAAAATGATTGAGCTTGCAAAAGCAACTGGCACTTGGACTGCTATGGACGATGTAGAAAATGGTATTATTCCACCAGAACTACAAAAAGCCTTTAATGAAAATCCTAAAGCTTTTGAAAATTATCAAAACTTCTCAAAAGGATATCGTAAGGGTTATCTATCTTGGTTAAATAGTGCCAAACGCGACGCTACACGCCAAAAAAGAATCTCTGAAATTATAAGGCTATGCACTGCGAATATTAAAAGTCGTAATGCGTAATGATTTTTTTCTATTAAAGCCTTAAAACTATAATTTCTCTAGCCTATTTCACAAAAAATACGTTGTTACAAAATGTTAATTTTATAACAACGTATTCTATTACATATTAAAACTAATACTATTTCTTAATAATAGTTAATTCATCTACAATGTTTTTAGCATTAGAGTAATTATCTATTAGCCAAAGTACATATCTAATATCTACATTTATTGTACGCTGTAAATCTTTATCAAATATAACATCACCAGCCATAGCCTCAATGTTACCATCAAACGCTAAACCTATTAATTCACCTTTTCCATTAAGTACAGGTGAACCTGAGTTTCCTCCAGTAATATCATTATCTGTTAAGAAATTTACAGGAAGTTGCCCTTTATCATTAGCATAACGTCCGTAGTCTTTATTTTCATAAAACTCAAGCATATCTTTCGGTAAATCAAACTCATGATCGTTAGGCTTGTATTTCTTAATCATACCTTTATAGGTTGTGTAGTTATTTATAGAAGCATCATTTCTAGCGTCTTTTGGTAAGGCTCTTACTTTACCATAAGATAATCTCAGTGTAGAATTTGCATCAGGATATTGTATTCTACTAATTTCAGATTTACGTAATCCATCAACTAATAATCTAAATGATTTTTGGTAATCATTTAATGGCTGCTTAATTGCTTCTGGCTCTTCTCTATATTTTGCTAATAAAGCTGATGATAATTTATAAAGTGGATCATTAGCTAGTATATCAGCGTCTGGATAGTTTAAAAATGCTTCTACACGCTCTTTTGATGAGAACATACTAAGATTAAACATAGCTTCAACATAAGTACTAACATCTTCTTTAGATGCTATTTCATTAACAAAATCTGGCAATTCATAATCAGACTTTGAAGTATATAATTTTAATTGTTCTGCTAAGATTTCTTTTTCTAATGGTAAGTGATAATCTTTAAATGAATTTTCAATGAATGATGCTAATCTAGGAGATAATTCTTTACGTTTTGCTTCATTCGATTCAACATAGTTTTCTAAACCTCTTCCTAATCTATATGGTAGTATGGAAAATTTACTAGAACGCAATAATGCTAATAAGTAATTATCGTGCTGTGCTTTTTTATTAGTAAGGCTATAATAGTTATTAATGGTTTCCATAACGTCTCCGTAGGTACCTTTATTCTGAGATTTGTTAGCCCACTTATTAAATTTTTTCTCAATTTTTCGCTTAGCTTCAGCTGTTTTGTGCTTGGTTAAAGCATCAATCATACCTTGACGGTTTTTCCAGTAATTAGCTATACCTGCGTATTTTGAAGCATACATAAGATTTATAGATTCATCTTTATCCATGTACTTTTTCATAACGTCCATACTACGCTTAGAACCTTCTACCCAAGCAGGATAAGCATACTTAACATTTTGCTCTATTCCTTCAGCAGGCATCCATCTGTTTGTACGTCCTGGATAACCTAAAATCATAGCAAAATCATTCTCTTTTACACCATCTATATTAATAGGTAAGTGATATTTTGCTTTTAATGGCACATTGTTTTTTGAATAATCTGCAGGATTTCCATCTGCATCTGCATATACTCTAAATAATGAGAAATCTCCTGTATGACGTGGCCACTCCCAGTTGTCTGTATCACCACCATATTTACCAACTTTATCTGAAGGTGTACCTACTAATCTTACATCTTTGTAATCTTCATATACAAAGTAATAATATTCGTTGCCTTGATAAAAAGATCTCACAGAAACTGTATACTTTCCTCCTTCATTATTTTCTTCTTGAATTTTAGCAATCTCTTTGTTAATAGCAGCTTCACGCTCTTTTTCTGTCATAGAATCATTAACCTTAGAAAGAATTCGTTTACTAACGTCATCCATTCTAACAAAAAACCTTACGTATAAACTTTCTGGCTTAAGTTCTTCACTTAATGATCCTGCCCAAAAGCCATTCTTTAAATGGTTTTGTTCAGCAGTTGATAATTCTGCTATAGCATTATATCCACAATGGTGATTTGTAAGTACTAAACCATTGCTAGATATAATACTTGCTGTACAACCTCCATTAAATTGTACAATAGCATCTTTTAAGCTTTGATTATTAATACTGTAAATTTCTTCAGCTGTTAACTGAAGTCCCATTTTTTGCATATCTCTATGGTTAAGACGCTCAATATGCATTAAAAACCACATGCCTTCATTAGCAAATAATGATGCGGGCAGTGTAAATAAAAGGGCAATTAGAAAATAATTTAGTTTTTTCATTTTTAAGTTTAATTGT
>NZ_JAOARH010000021.1 GCF_025210595.1 Winogradskyella sp. | reverse complement strand
TATTTTCCAAAAGCAATCTTATCACTTTTATTGCCATTAACCTAATACTGACTAGTACTTAACAATACCAAAGAGCAAGCCACCTCAAAATTTATTTGATGAGCTTTTAGTAAGTTATAAAACTCTGGATTTTCTGTACCTAGATTAAAAATAACCCGTTTAGGATTTAGACTAATCACATAATCGTAATATGCTTCCTGATGCTTTGGATTAAGATATAATGTCACTGTATCAACAGCTTCATAAGGCAATAACTCAGTATCAATTGAAATATCGTTAACTTTTCCAGATTTTAAACCAAAAGCCACAACGTCATGGCCATGCTTTCTTAATCTATGAATAACAATGTTAGAATAACGGTCGGTTTTTAAAGATGCGCCAAGCACTAGTGTTTTTTTGCTCATGTGTTAAAAAGATGTTAAGTAATGTTAAATAGAGTAACATGATGCAAAAATAGTCGTCTAGAGTTTAAGAAACTATCAATCAAAAAAAACGATCAGAAAAATGAAGCAATTCATCATGATGCTTATTTTGGTTTCAACAACCATTTTAAGCGCCCAACCTAATGCAAACAAAGACATAAAAAACGGTTCTGTTTCAGGACGCGTTATTGATGCCAAACTCAATGAACCTTTACCTTATGTAAATATTGTTGTAAAAGACCAAAACAACAAAGTTATTACAGGAGGTATTACAAACGAAAGTGGTGATTTTAAAATAGAACAGATTCCAGAAGGAAATATTACTGTTTCTATTCAGTTTATTGGCTACAAAACTATTAACGAACCTGTAAAACTCGGAAAGGGCAATTACAAAGTAAATCTTGGCGATATAAAACTAGAAGAAGAATCTACAGGTTTAGATGAAGTTACAATTGTAGCAGACGTATCTACTATTCAACAAAAGGTAGACCGAAAAGTAATAAACATTGGTAAAGATCTACAAACAGCTGGAGCTACAGCTAGCGAAATTATGAACAACTTACCTTCAGTTAACGTAGACCAGCAAAGTGGAGCCATAAGTATGCGTGGCAACCAAAATGTGCGTGTAATGGTAGATGGCAAACTATCTAATATTCCTGCAGATCAATTATTAAAACAAATTCCTTCAACCTCTATAAAAAGTGTTGAATTAATCACCAATCCATCAGCAAAATACAACCCTGAAGGTATGAGTGGTATTATAAACATTGTTTTACATAAAAACACCATGATAGGTTTTAATGGTAACATAAATTTTAGCTTAGCTCATGATATAGAACCAAAATTCAACAGTTCTATAGATGCCAATTACAGAAACGGAAAGTTCAACTTATATGGATCTTACAGTAATGGTATTATTAAAAATTATAATAACGGTCGTATTAACAGAATAGAGCAACAAATAACGCAAAGCTTTAATGTACTAGACAATAATAAATCGCATTTATTTAAGATAGGATTAGACTATTATTTAGATGACAAGAACACCATTTCGGTTTTTACAAATCAAAATATTTTTGACAACTGGGTAAGAGTAAACACAAATATAGATTACTTAATTGATCCTTCTTCAGATGAATCTCAGAACACTTATGGTGAAAATGAGAACGATTCTCAACAATACAACTTTAACTATAAGCACGATTTTGATGAAGGTCATAATATTGAGCTCGAAGTAGATCATAATATTTTTGAAGGACTACAAGACACAAACAATAACTTCTTTAACTCTCAACGCCCTAATTTTAACGAAGCTACAAACACAGACAGAACACGTACAACAATAAATTTAGATTATGTTAATCCATTATCTGAATCTGTAAAACTAGAACTAGGTTTACAAGCGCGTTTGTTCGAAAACAGTATTTTTTACGAATCAAATGCTCGTGAACAAAACGAAAGCGGTACCTATATACCAACAACTACACGTTTTGATTATACCAGAGATATTTATTCTGCCTACGCTACTTATGGTAAAAAGTTAGAAAAATGGTCGTATCAAATAGGTTTAAGAGCTGAAAATGTAAATGTAAATTCTGAAGCTTTTAGAAGAGATTTAGCTGCAAATACCGATTTAAGTATACCTTTTAAAAATGATTATTTTGAATTGTACCCTTCAGCATTTTTTACCTATACACCATCTGATAAAAATTCGTATCAATTAAGTTATAGCAGAAGAATTGATCGTCCTGGCATTGGGCAGGTTAATCCACTTCCAGAATGGAATACGGCATTAATTTCGCAATTTGGTAACCAAGAGTTGCTTCCTCAATTTACCAATTCTATGGAAGTAAATTATACAAGACAACTAAAAAAAGGTAGTGTTACTGCTGGTGTATTTTACAGAATTATAGAAGATGAAATCCAACAAGCTGTCTTAATAGATAGAGCAGACACAAATCGATTAATTCTCACCAATCTAAACTTTGATAATACTTCGTCTTATGGTATAGAGTTATCTTCTAATTATAGCCCAACAAAATGGTGGAGTATTAATGGTAGTTTCGATTTATTTTCTCAGAAACAAAAAAGCATAGCTGAGTCTTTTGATACTAATGGAGATATTGTACTTAATACTGTAGAAGTAGATAATGTAGTCTGGAATCTTAGAGCATTCAACAACTTTAAAGTAAATAAAAGTTTAAGCTTTTCTGCTTTTGGAATGTACAGAGGAAAAAACAAAAATATTCAGTTTGAAATGAAAGATATGTATACCGTAAATTTAGGTATGCGCTACAATTTTATGGAAGGTAGAGCTAGTTTTAGTTTAAACTATAATGACATTTTTAATACCATGTATGCTAGATTTGATGGGCAACGTCCATTTTTACAAAGAGGTCAGTTTAACTGGGAAAGTCAACAAATATCTGGTAGATTATCGTACCGTTTTGGTGGAGGCAAATACAGAGCTAAATCTCGTAAGCGTAGAGATAATGATGAAAAACAAGGTGGAGGCGGCTTCTTCTAAAAACACAAAGTGTCACATTTTGTAAAAAAAGAAGTCTTTACCACATAGAGCATAGCTTAAAATTTAATAGTTACATAAATAGTTGATGGTTAGTGTTAATGTTTAACTATTAAATAAGAAAACCCGAAACTAATGTTTCGGGTTTTTGTTAAATACACGTTAAATACGTAATACCTTGAAATAAATCTGAAGGTTTTACGTCTAAGTAAGTGAGATAAGTTTTAAGTAATAAATATTATAATATTTAAGTTTTATAATATAGTGTTAGTTAAAGTTGGTTAATAGCTGAAAAGCCCATATAATTTTAAATTGTTTGGGCTTTTTTTATTTTGTTCTACTAAGAATCATAAACAAAACCCCTAAGGCCATGGCAGCACTTCCAATGATTAAAATCCATTGATTGTAAAGTAAACTAAAACCCATTAACACCAATACTATTTCAGTTATTACAAAGCCTATAAGCAAAAACGCACTACCAACTTTAACCAACATATTTAAGGGCAAATATTTTTTTTCGATTAATAAAGCTAAAAACAGAAATGAAATAGAACCTATTAAACTTAAGTGCAGATAAGCTATTATAATGGGTTTGTTAAAAAAGGCATAGTCTTTTAAAAATGGAAACACAGAAAAACATTGCAAAACTGTTTTTACAACAAAGGATATTAAAAAACCTAAGAAATATGATCTGAACCAAACACTACTTTCCTTAATAAGAGAAGCTAAATGTTTAGGCAGCATTAATATAAAATAAACTAAAGCCAAGACTAACACTAAAACAGAAAAGTAAGCGATAAGATTGATGCTTTCTGAAAAATCCATACCTAAAAACGATAGGCTAACAGCTGGAATAACACCAATTGTAAAAAGCCAATAGAACCTATTAGCAAAACCTTTATTGTATGGTATATTTTTTTTGTTCATATAATAAAAAAACAACCCTAAGACCACAAAAAGAAACCAACCATTATACTGAAGGTGCAAAAAAGAATAAACCAATGCATTATAAGTATCGGTTCCGTTCAGTCCCTTTGCGGATGATATGCCAATAGCATAAGGTAAAAGTGTTGAAAGCAAACCATACCATAATCCGGTTTTCACAAATTTTAAAGAGAACTGGTATTTCTCGGAAAAATCACCTTTTTTCACATCTTTTAAAAATCTAAAAACAAACCAATAATTTAGCAGTTGAAACAGTGTAGAAAATATAATAGAATACAGTCCATAGCCTTGCAAGGAAAAAGAAATTAACACACCAACAACAATAAATACGGTGAGTTTAAACTGTAAAGCATAGCGTCCTTTTTCTACCTGATGATCCGTTAAAAATGTTTTAGTAAGCAACAACATCATTATAAGATATACCCAACCTTGAAATGCAGTATGCGAATGCGCATGCACTAAGTTTAAATATTTTAAGGGAATTGGAATATATGCAACAGATCTAAGTAAAGTTCCTATAATTGCTACAAGTAAAAAAAAAATCAAACTTATTTTACTCCATTTAGTCTTCATCATTTTAGGCAAATCTTAGCTTTAAACAATCGTATTTTGTTATTTAAATTTAAGCAAATTATTACTATAAATTCAGGTAGATTTAAGATAGTTTTCATTGATTTAACACAGTAATTTCCTACATAAAATCTAAGGGCACTTACAACTGAACTACTCCAAATCATAAAAAACTGTAATTAAGGATTTTGTCGATTTACTTTACTCATATATTCTATAATGAGTCATTTATGCTAACATTAATTTTCCTCTTTCTTTTCAAAGAGATAAGGGTATCTTTTTCTTATCCTTTTTTTATTCTTGCCTTCTATTCTTTTTATTTCATCTGTGATGTATTCAAAGTAATAGCCAATTGCTATGCCTTTGTTCTTCTGTTTAAGAATATAAAAACTAAATTTATCCCAATAATTTGGAATCATTGGATAGAATATTTCTCTAGTTAGCTGTCTTCTTATAATCCTACTTTTATAAGATATTCCTATTTCAGTAAAAATATTAATGAGAATTTTTATTTTGAAAAAAAGCGCTTTATCGTTCTCTATGATTTTATTTTTCTCAGAATCTGACAAATCAGAATTAAGTAATTCGTCTATGTCTGCTCTAAACTTAGCCATTTCTGGTGTGTTTAATCTTTCGATATAAGAAATTGTTTTTGAAGTCTTAAAATGCCTTATAGTTAGCAAAATGGTTATCCAGGCAATTACAAAAGCTATTATCCATTCAAACTGTTTTAAAAATTCTATTATATCTGTCATCAGGAATTAGCATTAAACATTTAATACTAAGCTACATTTTTTAGTTCACATTCCAAAAATCTATTACCTGAATATCAATAAGATACCGTAATAAAAGGTTTAAATTATTTATAATGTAGATGTAATTCATCTTTTCAAAAAATCAAAAAACCATTTAAACTAACTAAAAACAGAGCTTAAATGGTTTTCGTTATTGTAGTAAGAGATTCCTGCTTTCGCAGGAAATTGTTACCATTTTATAATAGCACTTCCCCAAGTAAACCCACTACCAAAAGCAGCTAAGACCACATTGTCTCCTTCTTTTATTTTGCCTTCTTCCCAAGCTTCGGTTAATGCTATTGGTATAGATGCTGCTGTTGTATTACCATAACGCATTATGTTGTTATACACCTGATCGTTACCCAAACCAAATTTCTTTTGTATAAATTGAGAAATTCTTAAATTGGCTTGGTGTGGAATCAGCATATCAATATCTTCTTTCTGTAGTTTGTTTTGCGTTAAACCTTCAATAATAGCTTCACTAAAGCGCACTACAGCATGTTTAAACACAAACTGTCCGTTCATATAAGGATAGTAAGACACATCGTCTGGGTCATTTTCTTCCATAATGGCATCTACCCAACGACCAGTACTTGGTCCATCGAGAGCTAATTCTTTAGCATGTTTCCCCTCAGAATGTAAATGTGTTGACAAAACACCTCTATTATTATCTTCCTCTCTACTTAATACAGCTGCACCTGCACCATCTCCAAAAATAACAGTAACCCCACGTCCACGTGTTGAGCGTTCTAAACCACCAGAGTGGTTCTCGCTACCAATAACTAACACATTTTTGTACATCCCTGTTTTAATAAACTGATCAGCTACAGATAAACCATATATAAAACCAGAACACTGATTGCGTATATCAATTGCTCCAATAGTATCCATTTCTAAAAGCTCTTGCACTCTTACACCTCCACCAGGAAAATACATATCTGGACTCAAGGTTGCAAAGACAATAAAGTCAATATCATCTTTGGTTAATCCTGCACGTTCTATAGCTATTTTGGCAGCTTTGGCTCCCATTATAGAAGTGGTATCATCACTTGTTTTTGGGTCTATCCAACGACGCTCTTTTATTCCTGTACGTTCTTGTATCCATTCATCACTAGTATCCATCCATTGCTTTAAATCATTATTAGTTACAATGTTTTCTGGAACATACTTTCCTAAACCGCTTATTCTCGAATTGTACATGTGTCTTTTTATAAAGTTAGTGTCACAAATTTAATCGATTTCATTATAACCTAATACCGATTCGTTATGCACGCATAACAAATAGATTTAAGATACTTCTAAAATAGAATTTTAACAATACTATCACACTCTTAAACATCAATTTTAAATATCTTCAAGGCTCTAATCAATTATCAAAAAACAAATGAAAACATGCATTAAATTATTTGCACTTCTATTTTTATTAAATGGTTTTGCCCAACAAAGTCTAACTTACCAACAACCCTCTGATGAAATTTTAGAATTAGCAGATGTAGATTTGGCACCAGGTGTTCAAATAGACGATAAAGGTGAGTATATGCTACTACTCTATCGTAATCAATATAAATCTATAGAAGAATTGTCTGAAACTGAATTACGATTAGCTGGATTGAGAATTAATCCTGTAACCAATATTGGCAGTAGAACTAATTACTACACCAATATTAAAATAAAAAAGATAAAAGACAAAGACACTAAGCAAGTTTCTGGATTACCAGAAAATGCTAGGCTTTCTAGCTTTAGCTGGTCACCAGACAACACTATGATTGCTTGTTTAAACACCACATCTAAAGGTGTTGAAGTTTGGATCGTTAACATTGTTAATGCTAATGCCAGAAAAATAACTGATGCCAACGTTAATGCTAATATGAGAAGCACTATTAATTGGTTTAAAGACAGTAAAAATTTATTGGTAAAAATGTTACCAAACGATAGAAAAGATTTAATTAATACTGATATTGCAGTACCTACAGGCCCAACAGTATCTGTTAGTGATGGTGCAAAGGCACAAAACAGAACCTATCAAGATTTACTAAAAACTCCTAATGATGAATTTAATTTTGAACAATTAGCACGTTCCGTAATTAAAAAAGTATCCATTACTGGAGAAGTACAAGACTTTTTAGAGGCAAACATGTATCGTGGTATTAGCTTTTCTCCAGATGGAAAATATATTATGATTACCAAAGTAAAGCGTCCTTTTTCGTATATCGTAACTTATACCAGATTTCCAAGTGAAAGCATTATGTATGATGCTAACGGAAAAAAAATAAAAACTGTAAATGAGATACCTTTAGACGAAGTAAGACCAAAAGGCTTTATGTCTACCAGAATGGGAAAACGCAGTATGCAATGGCGTGGAGACAAACCTTCTACACTTGTTTGGGCAGAAGCTTTAGACCAAGGTGATCCTGCTATTGAGGTAGACTACAGAGATGTTGTATACGAGCTTAATGCACCTTTTAATGGGCAACCAAAAGAGATTTTAAAAACAAAACAACGTTTTGCAGGTATAAATTGGGGAAATGATAATACTGCAATTGCAATTGACTATTGGTGGAATACCAGGAATGTAAAAACTTATTTGTTTAACCCTTCTAATGGAAATTCTAAGGTTATTTCAGACAGAAACTATCAAGATGTTTATAGCGATCCTGGTGATTTTGTAACTTCAAAAAATGAATATGGTCGTTATACCTTAAACATCAATGGAGATAAACTTTACTTAATGGGAGATGGTTATTCTAAAGAAGGTCAATTTCCGTTTATTGATGAATACAATACAAAAACAGGAAAGACCAAACGCCTTTATCAATCTAAATACACAGATAAACTTGAAAGCCTTAACTATGCCATTGATATGAAAAAAGGCGAAATCCTTGTGCGTATAGAATCTAAAAAAGAGTACCCAAACTATTACATTAGAAATATTAAAAAGAATAAATTAACTCCAATTACAGCCTTTGAAAATCCATTTAAAAGTCTTGAAGAAGTTGACAAACGCGTTATCAGCTATAAGCGTAATGATGGTTTAGACTTAGAAGGCACACTTTATTTACCATTAAATTACGAGAAAGGTAAAAAGTACCCAATGATTCTTTGGGCTTATCCACGTGAATACAAAGACAAAGCAAGTGCATCGCAAAGCACCGCAAATCCTAACGAATTTGTATATCCATATTGGGGCTCACCAATTTATTGGGTCACCAAAGGCTATGTGGTTTTAGATGATGCTGCATTTCCTATTGTGGGTGAAGGAGACGAAGAACCAAATGATTCTTTTAGAAAACAGTTAGTCGCTAATGGGAAAGCTGCTATTGATGCTGTTGATGATTTAGGCTACATAGACAGAGATAAAGTTGCAGTTGGTGGCCATAGTTATGGAGCATTTATGACAGCTAATTTATTATCACATTCTAATTTGTTTGCTGCTGGTATTGCAAGAAGTGGTGCTTATAATAGAACATTGACTCCTTTTGGATTTCAAAGTGAAGAACGCAGCTACTGGGAAGCACCTGAAATTTATTATAACATGTCACCATTTATGCATGCTGATAAAATGAAAACACCGCTTTTACTTATTCATGGTGTTGCCGATAATAATTCAGGCACATATCCATTACAAAGCGAGCGTTATTTTAATGCCTTAAAAGGTCTTGGAGCACCTGTTAGACTAGTAATGCTGCCTAAAGAAAGTCATGGCTATAGAGCAAAAGAATCTATTATGCACATGCTTTGGGAACAAGATCAATGGTTAGAAAAACACGTAAAAAACAGAAAGAAAAAAGAAGAAAAAATAAAAAAGGAAGAGACGATTAAAAATTAATCGAACCCTTTTCTAATATTAAAGAGACAGTCTAAAAACTTTTAAACTGTCTTTTTTTTATGCCATCTTGTCACAAAACTTCAATTGGTATTTTATTTGAATACAATTGTGCAGAAATAAATTGACTAATGACGTCACTTCGAGTGTTTCAAAAATTTATTTTGAAATGTATCGAGAAGTACTCGATACTTCGATTTCATCTCAACTCGAACTGACATTAAACTTTTAATAACATGGCAAAAGGAAGCATTAATGTATCGGTAGAAAATATCTTTCCGTTAATTAAAAAATTCTTATACAGCGATCACGAAATATTTTTACGTGAATTAATCAGTAACGCAACAGACGCTACACTAAAACTAAAGCATTTAACGAGTATTGGCGAATCTAAATCTGAATATGGTGAGCCAAAAATCGAAGTTAAAATCGATAAAGACGGTAAAAAACTTCATATCATAGATCAAGGTTTAGGTATGACCTCTGAAGAAGTAGAGAAGTACATCAACGAAGTGGCTTTTTCTGGTGCTGAGGAATTCTTAAATAAATACGAAGATTCAGCCAAAGACGCAGGTATTATAGGGCATTTTGGTTTAGGATTTTACTCTGCTTTTATGGTAGCAGACAAAGTAGAAATCATTACCAAGTCTCATTCAGGAGCAACTGCTGCACATTGGACTTGTGATGGTTCACCAGAATTTACCTTAGAAGAAGCAGATAAAACTGAAAGAGGTACAGAAATCATTTTACATATCTCAGAAGGAGAAGAAGAATTTTTAGAAGAATCTAGAATCCGTGAGTTGTTAACTAAGTACAACAAGTTTATGCCTATTCCGATTAAATTCGGAACTAAAGAAGTTAACGATCCAGATTTCACACCAAAAACTACAACTGATGAAGATGGTAAGGAAACTACCGAACCGCATAAACAAATCACAGTTGACGATATCATTAACAACCCAAATCCGGCTTGGACTAAACAGCCTTCAGATTTAGAGGAAGATGATTATAAAAACTTCTATAGAGAACTGTATCCTATGCAGTTTGAAGAGCCGCTTTTTAATATTCACTTAAATGTAGATTATCCATTCAATTTAACAGGGATTTTATACTTCCCTAAAATGACTAATGATCTTAACATTCAAAAAGATAAAATTCAGTTATACCAAAACCAAGTATTTGTTACAGATAATGTAGAAGGTATTGTTCCTGAATTCTTAACCATGTTAAGAGGTGTTATTGATTCACCAGACATTCCGTTGAATGTATCGCGTTCTTATCTTCAAGCAGATGGTGCTGTAAAAAAGATTTCATCTTACATAACACGTAAGGTTGCTGATAAATTAAAATCTTTATTCAATAACAATCGTGAAGATTTTGAAGCGAAATGGGATGACATTAAAATTGTTATTGAATATGGTATGCTTTCTGAAGAAAAATTCTTCGAAAAAGCAGAAGCATTTGCTTTATACCCTACAGTTGATGGCAAGTATTACACTTTTGAAGAATTAACCAATGCTATTAAAGCAAAGCAAACCGACAAGGATGATAAAATGGTAATTCTTTATGCTTCTAATAAAGATGAGCAACACGCGTATATTGAAGCTGCTAAAGGCAAGGACTACGAAGTATTGTTATTAGATTCACCTATCGTTAGTCACCTAATGCAGAAGTTAGAAACCACTAAAGAAAATATATCTTTTGCTCGTGTAGATGCCGATCATATTGATAATCTTATTAAAAAAGACGACACTACAATTTCTAAGCTATCAGAAGACGAAAAAACAACGTTAGACACACTTTTAAAAGAAGTAATTCCTTCAGAGAAATTTATGGTACAATTAGAAGCGATGGATAGTAATGCGTCTCCATTTATGATTACACAACCAGAGTTTATGCGTCGTATGAAAGAGATGCAACAAACTGGAGGTGGTATGTTTGGTATGGGCAATATGCCAGAAATATATAACTTGATTGTAAATACAAACCACGATTTAGTTAGTGATATCTTAAATACTGAAGCTAAAGAAGACAAAGAACGCTTAATTAATCAGAGTTTAGATTTAGCTAGATTATCACAAGGGCTACTTAAAGGTGAAGAGTTAACAAACTTCATTAAGCGTAGTTACGATATGATTAAGTAATCTTAAATTATTATACTGAACTAGTTTCAGTATCTCATAAAACAAAACCACTTAGTATACTCTAAGTGGTTTTGCTTTTTATAAACTCATTGAAAACTAGTTCTTACTCACCAAATGGTGTCATTAACTAAAAGTTAATTTTATAGAAGGACTTTCAAGCTTAAGTTTGGCTAACACTAATACTAAAGTAGCATATAATGAATCATCCTTTTAACTTAGACATTAACAAACCATGTTCAGAAAATTTCAATAATTTTAAACTAACTAAAAAAGGTGGTTTTTGTGATTCCTGCAAAAAAGAAGTCATAGATTTCACTAGAATGAATTCTGAAGAAATCACCACTTATTTTAAAACTAAAGCTTCTGCAAACACTTGCGGTCGTTTTAAAGAACAACAACTAAACACTTCTTATAATTTAAATTCAGTCAAAAAAAAACATATAGGCTTTATTACAGGTTTGGGATTTCTTATTCTATCATTCTTTTCAATATTTTCTGCACAAGCACAAGACATTAAAAAATCAAAAAAACAATTAAATGACAACTCTAATATTGAAGAATTAAAAGAAAAAACTAAAGTAACAGTAAAAGGAACTGTCATAACAAAAGAGGACAGACTACCATTACCTGGTGCAAGTATTGTTTTACAAGGCACTAACATTAGTGTTCAAACCGATTTTGATGGCTATTTTAAGTTTCCAAAAAAACTTAAAAAAGGTGATATTCTTATTGTAAGCTATGTAGGTTTAAAGTCTCAAAAAATCATTATAGAAAACAAAAAATCTGCTTTAAATATTGAACTTGAAGTGAATATGGAATTTGATTCTTGTGTTATATTAGGGAAAGTAGCTGTTAAAGAAATTTTTAAATCTCAAAAAAATTAGCATACCATAATTCTATGAAACATCTATTAATTGTTATTTTTTGTTTCTTTCAATATTTTTCAATTGCACAAATATCAGATTTTAGTCATATAGATTTTACCAAAGCAAACAATATTGTAAAACTCAATGAAGGAAAAGATTTAAATAATCTACCACTTCTAACTTTTCAGCTTACCCATAAACTCTCAACAGATGTTGAAAAATTTAGAGCCATCTACTTATGGGTTTCTCATAATATAGAAGGAGATGCTCAGCAACATAATTTAGTAAATCGAAAAAAAAAAAATTCAAAACAGATAGTCTTGGATACATCTCGTGGAATAACAAGTTCAAAAAAACCGCCTTTAAAAAACTACTACAGCATAAAAAAACAATGTGTACTGGTTATGCTTATTTAATAAAGGAAATGTGTTTTATTGCCAATATAGAATGTAAAATTATAGATGGTTATGCAAGGTCTTCAGAAACCAATATAAACGTTTTAGAATTGGTTAATCATTCTTGGAATGCTGTTAAGCTTAATGGAAAATGGTATTTATGTGATGCAACTTGGGCAAGCGGCTACATGATTAATGGTGTTCATTTTGTAAAAGAATACAATGATGGGTATTTTTTAACTGACCCAATACTTTTTGCCAAAAACCATTATCCTCTATATAAGAAATGGTTTTTAAACAACCAATTAGCAACACAAAAGTTTTTTCCTGAACCTATTGTGTATAATGAAACATTTAAACATAAAATTATACCAATTGAGCCAAATAACTTAAATACGTCCGCATTTAAAAATCAAGAAGTAGTTTTTAGATTCAAAGCTTTAGATACTATTTCAAAAAAAGATATTTCTTTAGTTAAGATTGTAGGAGAAAAACATAAAGCTTTTAAAATTTATGATTTAAAATTTGAGAATGGTGAAATCTCTTTTAAAAATAAATTTAAAAATAGAGGCTTATATGATATCCATTTAAAAATCAAAAACGATATAGTTGCCTCATACTCCTTCAAAATTAATAAAAGTCAACTACATAAGTAATTCAAAAACCACTTAGAAAACTCTAAGTGGTTTTTTTGTAACTTTATTACTTGTGAGCTCGTCTTACTATTAAATCAATCAAAACAATTATGAAAACAAAACTCACTATTCTAATTTTAGCTCTTAGTCTTCTTTTCACCACAGCTCAAGCACAAGATTTAACCCAACAATTCGATGATATTGTTGCCCAATATTACCAAAACGATACTCCTGGTGCAACCATTTTAGTTGCTAAAAATGGAAAAGCTATTTACAGAAAAGCTGTTGGAAAATCTAATTTAGAATTAGATGTAGATATGATACCAGAAAATGTATTTATGCTTGCATCTATTACAAAACAGTTTACTGCTATTGCTATTCTAATGCTAGAAGAGCAAGGAAAACTAAGCCTAAACGATCCTATTACTAAGTTTATTCCAAATTATCCTACGCAGGGCAAAATCATTACGGTTCATCATCTATTAAATCATACCTCTGGTATAAAAAGCTATACAGGTATAGGTAACTTAAGGCAAGTTGCACGTCAGGATAAGACCTTAGACGAACTCATAGACTATTTTAAAAATGAACCTATGGATTTTAATCCTGGTGATGCATATAGATATAATAACTCTGGTTACGTCTTACTTGGCAAAATCATTGAAGTAATCTCTGAAGACACCTATGAAGGCTTTTTACATAAAAACATTTTTGAGCCTTTAAAAATGAGCAACTCTAGATATGGTAGCAACAGAGCGCTAATAAAAAACAGAGCTATGCCATACGAGCAAACAGATCAAGGTTATATTAATGCAAGTTACCTTAGTATGACACTACCTCATGCGGCTGGAGCGCTAGTTTCTACAATAGATGATTTATTAAAATGGCAAAATGCTTTAGCAAATAACACACTAATAAAAGCAACTACATTACAAAAAGCAATCAATGGTTCAACTCTAAATAATGGTGAACATATTAATTATGGTTACGGATTAGGAGAAATGAACTTAAAAGGCTCTAAAGGTTACACACACAGTGGAGGTATTTTTGGCAGCTCAACCAACGGTATTTATCTTATTGAAGAAGATGTGTATGTTATTGGGCTTAGTAATTGTAGTTGTAATGATATAGGAGCTCTTACTCAAAATCTCGCTGCCGCAGCTATTGGCAAACCATTTCCAACAATGAAAGATGTCATTAATCTATCTGAAGACCAATTAAAACAATGGGTTGGTGCTTATGAATTTGAAGATGGAGCTATAAGACATATTTTTATGAAAGATGGAAAACTTAAAAGCATGAGAGAATCTGAAACCAATACTGCTTACGATATTTTTCCTTTAGCTGAAAATCGTTTTATGTTTGAAGAGGGTACGATTGAATATGAGTTCTCTAAAACCAAAAATGGCAAAAGACAAGCTCTGTTTATTACTGATTCTGAAAACCTTGGCAAAGAAACAGATAAGAAAATGCCAGAAGCAAAAAAAGAAATTACGCTTTCAAATGAAATATTAAGTCAATATGTTGGCAAGTATGAATTAGCACCAAACTTTCATGTAGATATAACTGTAGAAGGTAATCAAATATTTGCACAAGCTACAGGTCAAGGCAAATTTGAAATTTTTGCGGAAGATGAAACTACATTTTTTGCTAAGGTCACTGCTCTAAAAGTTATATTCAATAAAAACAAGTCTGGTAAAACAATAAGTTTTACACTACATCAAGGAGGTGAAGAAACAGTTGCAAAAAAGATAGAATAAATAAAAAACGTTCTAAAAAAAACTATAAGCCACCATATTAAATATGGTGGTTTTTTCTTATTAAAAGAATACGATAATCTAATTTTAAACTAATAACATCTATTTAATTCTTTTATAAAGAATGCATTACGTAACTTATAGTGCTTATAAGTTTAATTTATCACATTAAGTGAAACCTAAAAATTCTATAGTTAAAAACATTTTTAAAGAGCTTTCTTTTTCTGAAGAAGAATTAAAGCTTATAGAATCTGTTTTTCATAAAGTGAATATAAAAAAAGGTGAACTTCTAATTCATCCAGGTGATGTTGTTGATGCCATGTACTACATAACAAATGGTTGCTTAAGAGCTTTTCATATAGATTCGCAAGGTAAAGAACATACCATCCAATTTGGCATTAAAGATTGGTGGATGAGTGATTTTACTGCCTTTTTCTCTGATGAAAAAGCGATTATGACTGTTGAAGCCATTGAAGATTCTGTAATTTATAGAATTAGTACTAAGGACAAAGAGTATTTATATACCGAAATCCCTAAGATAGACCGTTTTTTCAGAATTAAACTAGAGCGTTCTTTTGCTGCTTTTCAAAAAAGAATACTAGCAGGTATATCAAAAACCGCAAAAGAACGCTATTTAGATTTTATCAACACATATCCAGATATTGAAAAACACATAAAAAACTACCATATAGCCTCGTTTCTGGGAATTACTACTGAAAGTTTAAGCAGAATTAGAAAAGAACTTTCAAATCATTAAATTTATTAACATACATCAATTTTTCATTGCAATATTAGTTCTATGTTTGCGCTACCCTAACAGTAATTTAAGTAATCCCTAAGGATTAATAGCCAAAAAGCGCAAGTAGAAAAACTTGCGCTTTTTTTATACTATTTAACACCTTAAAAATTAAGGCAATAAAAAAGCGTTATTACTAAAAAAAGAACACTAACAAGACCACACATTCAATTTTAGCAATAGGTTTTTTAACTATTAAAAAAACACTAAACTGATCTTATAAACTAAACAAACCTAAGCCTAAAATTTATTTGAAAGACTTTTCAAATTACAGCAAATCTTTTGTATTTCGACCCAAGCTAAACACCTAAAAAGCAATACTTTAATAATTTTTTATTAAATTCACTAAAACGTTGTAGTTTTTTATTCATAAAAACTAACGCCTCAAACCAAACCCAACATCGTTATGAGTGAAAAGCTTATATCCAAAAAAAAGCCTGCTTATCCTATTAGTAATTGCTTATCTGATTATCTAAGCGAACAAGGTAGAAATATTAAAATCCCCATTTTTTATGATGATTTACTACGCTTTCAAGGTGCTATAGAAATTTTTGATGATAATGGTAATGACACCTTATGGATTAGTTGCTACTATGCAGAATACGAACGCGACGAGATTGAACATAGTCTAAAACAAATGTATTCTATATTACATTCTGATGGAAGTGACAATATCATTCCCTACCTCAATATAGACAGTATCGATTTTTGCACCTTTGGTAATACAAAACCCTTTCGTATTAAGGTAAGAAATATTCTTAACGACAATTACATTTTCTTATATATAAAAAAAGCAGATGCTTCGCGCATATACGGTTTAGAGTTAGAACATTTATTATCACCCAATCATATCAATTTCTTAGTACATAAAGACACACTAATTGAAGAGCATATTTTAGGCATTCCTGGAGATACCTTTATAAACAATCACCTTAAAGCATTATCTGAGCAAGATAAACGCGCATTAGCAAAAGAGTTTGTAAAATTTAATGAACGTTGCTTTGTTAGACTACTTGCAGATATGCGTTCTTACAACTATGTTGTAGTAATTACTCAAGATTTTGATCGTGTACAATATCGTATTCGAGCTATAGATTTTGATCAACAATGTTATGAAGGCAATCCAAAAGTCTATAAACCTCAGTTTTTAAAAGAGAATAATGCGTTTGTAGAAATGACATTAAATGCACTTGCAGAAGAATCTATAAGACAATATGAAAAAGAAGAACGTTCACTGTTGGCTAAACGTGCCACAAGTGAGCACGAACGCCTAAAGGATTTAGTAGAATGCATGAAAAGTGATACCATTTCTACTCCAGAAAAGATAGATGAGCTAAGATCAGCTTTATTCAAATTAACTAAAGATGTTGGTTTTAAAAAATCAAAAAATATGGGAGAGCTACTAAGCAATGGCTTAGATTTTATCACCAGAAACTATATAAACGAAAATCCATACCTCATCAAATAACCATACCATCATGAAAATTAAAAAAGTTTTAGTAGCTAACAGAAGTGAAATAGCCATACGTGTATTAAGAGCCTGTTCTGAATTAAATATTAAAACAGTAGCTGTATATACTTATGAAGATCGGTATTCTCAGCATAGATATAAAGCAGATGAAGCCTATCAAATTGGTGAGAACAACGAACCTTTAAAACCGTATTTAGATATTGATGAAATTGTAACCTTAGCAAAATCTAAAAATGTAGATGCCATACATCCTGGTTATGGTTTTTTATCAGAAAACTCAGAATTTGCAAGGAAATGCGCAGAAAACAATATCGTTTTTATAGGTCCAGATCCTGAGGTTATGGATGCGCTTGGCGATAAAATTACTGCTAAAAAAATTGCTGTAAAGTGCAATGTTCCTATTATAGAAAGTAATAAAAAGGATTTAATTTCTTTAGATATTGCAATAAATGAAGCTAGTAGAATTGGCTACCCTGTTATGCTAAAAGCAGCTTCTGGTGGTGGTGGTCGTGGTATGCGAGTTATTAGAAGTATAGAAGATTTAGAAGCCAATTTCAATTCGGCTCAAAACGAAGCCCTCAATGCTTTTGGAGATGACACCATGTTTCTCGAAAAATATGTTGAAAACCCAAAGCATATAGAAATTCAAATTGTAGCAGATAGACATGGAAATATTCGTCATTTGTTTGAGCGTGATTGCTCTGTACAACGTCGCCATCAAAAAGTAGTAGAAGTAGCACCTTCGTATAATGTTTCTCAAAATGTTAAAGATGCCTTGTACAAATATGCTGTAGATATTACATCTGAAGTAAATTATAACAATATAGGAACGGTTGAGTTTTTAGTCGATCAAGAAGATAACATCTATTTTATAGAAGTAAACCCAAGAATCCAAGTAGAACATACTGTTACAGAAATGGTAACAGGTATTGATTTGGTTAAGACGCAAATCTTCATTGCTGGAGGTTATAAATTATCTGACAAACAGATTAAAATTTATGGTCAAGAAAGTTTAGCAACTTATGGTTTTGCATTACAATGCCGTTTAACCACAGAAGATCCTGAAAACAATTTTACTCCAGACTATGGTACAATTACAACCTATCGTAGTGCATCAGGAATGGGTATACGTTTAGATGCAGGTAGCATATATCAAGGCTATAATGTAAGTCCGTTTTTTGATTCCATGCTAGTAAAAGTTTCTGCTCGTGGAAGAACATTAGATGGTGCTATAAGAAAAATGACACGTGCATTGCGCGAATTTAGAGTTAGAGGTGTAAAAACCAATATACACTTTCTTCAAAATGTCATTAAACATGATACCTTTAGAAATGGTAAAGTTAATGTCAACTTTATTCAAAATACACCAGAGCTATTTGATATTAAACTCCCTCAAGATCGAACATCTAAAGCTTTAAATTACTTAGCAGAAGTTATTGTAAACGGTAATCCTGATGTAAAATTCATTGATAAAAATAAAGTATTTAGAGAAGCTAAAATACCAAAGTTTAATCATAAAGCTGCTTATCCAAAAGGCACAAAAGATCTACTGACCGAACTTGGTCCTGAAGGGTTTTGTAAATGGTTAAAAACAGAAAAAAAAATCCATTATACAGATACAACCATGCGAGATGCTCATCAGTCTTTGCTTGCCACACGTATGAGAACTTATGATATGCTTAAGGTTGCAGAAAGTTTTGCAAAAAACCATCCAAACACCTTTAGTATGGAAGTTTGGGGTGGAGCAACTTTTGATGTGTGTTTACGTTTTCTTCACGAAAGTCCATGGACACGTTTAAAACAGCTTAGAGAAGCCATCCCAAATATATTATTTCAAATGCTGTTGCGTGGCTCTAATGGTGTTGGCTATAAGGCTTATCCTGATAATTTAATAGAAAAATTTGTAGAAAAATCTTGGGAAAACGGAGTTGATATTTTTAGAATATTCGATTCGCTCAATTGGGTTAAGGCTATGGAACCAAGTATTAATTATGTTAGAAATAGAACAGGCGGAATTGCAGAAGCTGCATTAAGTTACACTGGTGACATCTTAGATATTACACAAACCAAATACAATTTAAAATACTACACCCAATTAGCTAAAGATTTGGAAAATGCAGGCGCACACATGATTGCTATAAAAGATATGGCAGGATTGCTAAAACCTTATGCTGTTACAGAATTGGTAACTGCATTAAAGGATACTGTTAATGTTCCTATTCATTTACACACACATGACACCTCTTCGCTACAAACAGCAACTTACCTTAAAGCTATTGAAGCTGGTGTTGATGTAGTAGATGTAGCTTTAGGTGGCTTATCTGGTTTAACCTCTCAACCTAACTTTAATGGAGTTGTAGAGATGATGAAATATCACGAACGCGCTCACGATTTTAACATTGAAAAACTAAATCAGTTTTCTAATTTCTGGGAAGACACAAGAGAACTATATTATCCGTTTGAGTCTGGTTTAAAAGCTGGCACAGCTGAAGTATTTCATCATGAAATTCCAGGAGGACAATACTCTAATTTAAGACCTCAGGCTGAAGCTTTAGGACTCGGAGATCGTTTTGATGATGTAAAAAAAATGTATGCAAAAGTCAACACGATGTTTGGTAATTTAGTTAAAGTAACACCAAGCTCTAAGGTGGTTGGTGATATGGCCATTTTTATGGTAACCAACAATCTAATACCAGAAGATGTTATGCAACGTGGTGAGGACATATCGTTTCCAGAATCTGTTATTAATTTCTTTAAAGGAGATTTAGGGCAACCATCTGGTGGATTTCCAAAAAAACTTCAGAAAATTATTTTAAAAGACAAAAAACCATATACAGACAGACCAAATGCGCATTTAAAACCTATTGATTTTGAAACTGAGTACAACACCTTTAAAGAGACCTATCAAAAAGGATTTACTAGAGCTATAGTAATGGAAGATTTCTTATCCTACACGTTATACCCAAAGGTGTTTGATGCTGCACACGAAAATTATAAAAACTACGGAAACGTGGCACTTATACCTACCAAGAACTTCTTCTATGGTATGAAGTTAAGAGAAGAAACGCAAATTGAGTTAGAGCCAGGAAAAACAGTTATTGTAAGACTTTTATCCGTAGGTATACCAAATGAAGACGGAAAACGTATTGTATTTTTTAAAGTAAATGGAGAAAATAGACTTGTTGAAGTATTAGACAAATCACTAAATATTAAAAAACAAGAAAACGTTAAGATTGATCCTGAAAACAATAATCAAATAGGTGCTCCATTACAAGGTTCTCTTTATAAAGTTTTAGTAGAAAAAGGACAGAAGATTAAAGAAAATGATCCTTTGTTTGTTATTGAAGCCATGAAAATGGAAACAACAGTTACTGCTCATAAAGCTGGAACAATTAAATCTATCGCATTAGATGAAGGCAGTATGGTTAAACAAGATGACTTGGTTGTGACCTTAGAATAAATCAACTTTTACAACTATTTGTTTTCAACTACCTTTGTGGGATAAATAGAATAACTAATTGCAAAAAAAGAAAACACCTCCTAAGATAAAGTCTCAACTTCATCAAAGAAGTCAGCATAAAGAACGTTATAATTTTGATGAACTTATAAAAGTTTCACCAGAGTTAAAACGTTTTTTAGCACCCAACAAATATGGTGACATCTCTATTGATTTTTTTAACCCAAATGCTGTTTTAGCCTTAAACAAGGCACTTTTAAAATATCATTATGGGCTTGAGTATTGGGAAATTCCTAAGCATTATTTATGTCCGCCAATTCCTGGTAGAGCAGATTATATACATTATGTCGCAGACATTTTGGAGGAAAATTATTCTAAAATTCCAAAAGGACACCATATTAAAGGTTTAGATATTGGTGTTGGCGCTAATTGTATTTACCCAATAATTGGAAACCACGAATATGGTTGGTCATTTATAGGCAGTGATATCAACGAAAGTGCTATTAATTCAGCAAAACATATCGTTGAGCAAAACCCTAATCTAAAATCTCATGTAGAAATTAGACAACAAGAAACATCTAATGTCTTTTTTACAGGCATTATTAAACCAAATGAGAGAATAGATTTCACCATATGTAATCCTCCTTTTCATGCATCTAAAGAAGAAGCACAAAAAGCAAGCTTAAGAAAACTTAAAAATCTTAAAGGAAAAACAAAAAGTAAGCCTGTTCTTAATTTTGGTGGGCAACACAATGAATTATGGACAAAAGGTGGTGAAGCTCGTTTTGTAAAAGATATGATTTATGAAAGCAGACACTTTGCCAAACAATGCCTTTGGTTTACAAGTTTAATATCTAAAGAAACCACGCTAAAGCCAACTTATAAGATATTACAAAAGGTAAAAGCCAAAGATGTAAAAACAATAAATATGGGACAGGGTCAAAAAATAAGTCGATTTATTGCTTGGACATTTTTAACAGAAAAAGAACAAAAAGACTGGGTTAATCAGCGTTAGTAAATTATTATCCTACCTTTGCTTCAAACTCTTATAAATGTCATTTAAAGACTTAAAACTTATAAAGCCACTTCTTAAGGCTATTGAAGCATCTGGCTATACAGAACCTACATTAGTACAGCAAAAAGCAATTCCTTCAATTTTAGACAAAAAAGATGTAATTGTATCTGCACAAACAGGAACTGGTAAAACTGCTGCTTTCGCATTACCAATTTTACAATTACTATTCGATAAGCAAGACGCACCAAAACGAGGTAAAAAGATAAGAGCACTCATTGTAAGTCCTACTCGAGAATTAGCCGTTCAAATTCAACAGAATATTAAGACTTATGCTCAATTTTCTAACTTAAGATCTTTAGTAGTCTTTGGTGGTACATCTATAGAACCTCAAATAGATGTTTTAAAAAAAGGTGTAGATATTTTAGTAGCTACTCCTGGTCGTTTGCTCGATTTGCACAAGCAAGATTATATCAATTTAGATTATATAGAAACTTTTGTTATAGACGAAGCAGATTTAATGCTAGCTATGGGCTTTATTGATGACATAAAAAAGATAGAACGCCTTTGCCCAGAAGAAAAACAAACCCTTTTATTTTCTGCAACCATTCCTTATAAAATTGAACAATTAGCTAATAGCATTCTTAATAAACCAGAGCGTATCGATGTTACACCAACACACTCAATAGCAAAAGATATTAGTCAGGTTTTATATTATGTGCCTAAACGAAACAAAATAGAATTGTGCCTGCACTTACTAAGAAACACAATTAAAGGCAATGTGCTCATTTTTAGACGTACCAAATTTGGTGTTAACAAGCTAGAACAAACCTTATTGAAGAATGGTTATAAGGTTGATAGTATTCATGGTGATAAAAACCAAAACGATAGGCTAACAGCGCTAAAAAAATTTAAAAATGGCTATGTTAAAATTCTTATAGCTACAGATGTTGCAGCTCGTGGTATTGATATTAATGAGCTTGATAATGTCTTTAATTTTGATATGCCTAACGTTGCTGAAACTTATGTGCATAGAATTGGAAGAACAGGTCGTGCTGGCAATATTGGCAAATCTTATGCTTTGTGCTCTGCAGATGAAAAAAACTATGTGAAAACTATTGAGCAATATATTAATGTTCAAATCCCTATTGAAACTGAGCATCCTTACCCCTTAGACCCTAAAGAGAAACCTATAGTTCATAAAAAGAAAGGTAGCAAATATAAAAAAGGTCGAAAAAGTGCTGCTTCTAAAAAAAAGAAGAAGCGTTGGTATTAATTTAGACAAACAGATTTCTTAGATTTTTAGACTGATAACATAAAAAAGCCAAAAGCAATAGCTAATGGCTAAGTTATTCATGTTTCACTTCAAAGAATGGATAGCGCTTTATGCCAAACTCTTTTAAATCTATTTTTTTATATCTATAAAATCTTCACCAAACCTTATAATACCGTGTTTTGTATTAATCTTAATTTTATTTGATGAAATATTTTCACCAATTACCATCATTTTAGTGGATTCATTCTTACGACTTGGTGGTATTTCTGTGATAATTTCACCGTAATAATGAACCGTATCTTGCCCAAAAGTTTCAATATAATACTCTATATTCTCTGGAAAAAACATATTGATTTCTGAGTATTCTGTATGCATTTTAAAATTGCCAAAATTGTTTGAAAAATTATGGATCCAAAATTTACTATTGAAATCTACTATTTTAACATTCTCACCTACCTCACCAATTTTTACATCTGTAAATTCACAATCAAAATCTAAATTTTTAATTTCTGCTAACTGAACTTTATCTACATGATTAAACTTGTATGAGCCGCCTTGTAATGCATTAGCTCTAACACTACCATTAACAACATCAAAATTATTTAAGTTATTAATTAAACTTTGAAATTTTAAATCTGTATTACGTGCATTTAACGTTATCTGGTTTTTTAAGTCTAGATTAAAGGTCATACTAGAGTTTATGACTGTAGCTCTTATATTAATATCTCTAGGTATTTTAATAATAAAATTTGTTTTGTAACTCTTAATGTTTTTAATCTTAACTTTTTTCTTTTTTTTCTTAGCATCAAGCTCTCGTATGTTTTTTAAATATTCTTTAAGGCTTTTTCCTCTAGAGCTACTATTTATATCATAAAAATATTGCTTTGACTGCCTAAATTGTTTGGTTGATTTTTCTTTAAATTTTATATGATCTCCTTCAAATGTTACCCCAAACAAACTTTCGAGACTATAAACTATTTCACCTGCAATACCTTCACTATTAGATTTAAAAACAAGTTTGTTTTCTTCAACAATTGCAGATGTCTTTATTTTACTTAAAATTTCTTGAACCTCTTTTTTTGAATAATTACTAAACTCAATCGTATAATCTATATGCAATTTCCCATCATTAGATTCTTCAAACTGAATATAAGACCTATTGAGATCTAATACTAAAGCTTTTAGTTCTTCATCAAAGCTGTTTTTATAAATTTCATGTTTCTGTGCGCTTAATGTTGCTGATGTGATGAGCATCAACAATAAGCATTTAAATGGTGTTTTCATTCTGTTCGTTATTTTGATTTAATATTTTAATGTGCTGCTGTATATCTTTTAACAAGGTTAAGCGTGTTTGTAGATTGTCTATTAGAGATTCTATAACCAATAAATTATTGGCATCATTCTTAAACTGTATTGAAATTTGCTGATAATCTTTATCTAACTCACTTAAACGTTTCTTATATCTTGCTACTAGAACCTCATCTTCTGCTATAGCAATAAAATTCTCCCATTCGTTATGGATTTCTTTTAAATATTGTGCTTCTACGGCTTCTATTTGTGCTATCATTGGCGATTTTCCTGCTACTGGTTCTTCGTAAAACAGACTAAAACCAACTGTTAATGCTATAATTGCCACTGCTGCAAATTTTAGCCATTTATATCTAGGCTTTTTTTGTTTGCTTTGTTGCTTTAACTTATTTAAAAATTCTACCCTATGATTATCCGGAAGCTTTTTTAAGCCTTCTTTCTCATTAAATAAATCTCTAATATCTTGTTTCATAATATTTTGATTTTAATAAGTCCCTTAGTTTAGACTTCCCTCTAGATAAATGTGTTCGAGAGGTTTTTACAGGTATATTTAGTATTTCTGATATTTCCTTGTGGTCATAGCCTTCTATTAAATATAACTTTACGACCATTTTATGTTTATCGTTGAGTTTTTCAATAGCTTCAATGATTTCAGCTTTTGTAATTGCGCTATCAAAATTCCAGTTATCATCATCTATTATTGCTATGTTCTCTACTGCATCATCACTAAACTCTATTTGTCGTTTTTTTAAAACATCTAGGCATTGATTGATAACAATTCGTTTTAACCAAGATCCGAAAGTAGCTTCTGGTTTGTAATTATTAATATTAATAAAAGCTTTTAAAAACCCTTCTTGCATAGCATCTTTGGCTTCTTCTTCATCTATTAAATACCTACACGCAACTGTAAACATAGCTTTGCAATAGCTATCGTATATCTGCATTTGTGCTATTTGGTTACCTTTTTTACAGGCTTCAATTAAAGTTTCTATGTCTAATTGCATTTAGTTAGTTAGCGTCTTTGTATTAAAAACGAAGAAAAATGATAAGGGTTTCATATTTTGAATAAAAAAGTAAAAATTAATTGAATATAACTAACTTTAGACTTAAATAACACCAACTAAACTACGATGAGTCAAGATTACAATAATCCTGCTTTTAAAAAATTACTTAAAAAATTACAAGAAGAAAGCTGGCAGCTAGAGTTGCTTATTTCTGGTTTTGCCATTTTTGGTTTATTCTCTGCTTATCCTGCAATAGAACTACTATATACTGAATCTCGAAACGAAGGGTATTTTCTAATAACACTTGTTTACATAGTTGCCTTAATTTCTATCGTAATTTTAGGTTTTAACCTTTTATTACATGTTATACTCAGAGGGCTTTGGATTGGTGCTTTAGGCTTACGCTATGTATCTGGAGATATTGATTATGAAAAACTTAATTACAGCGAAAAATTCACAAAATACCTAAAATACAAAGTTGGATCTTTTGATAGGTATATTGCTAGACTAGAGAATTATTGCAGTATTATTTTTGCGATTTCCTTTTTACTGATTTTCTATGTTTTAGCTTTTATTTTTACAATTAGCGCTATTGCCTTAATTTCTAATTTCTTGATTGCTGACGATAGTTTTTCGCCTTTAGGGAAAATAATTGGTATTCCATTAGTAGTTTTTCTCGCTTTTGGAATGTTATTGGTATTCATTGACTTTGCAACGCAAGGTTGGTTAAAAAAGAAAAGAAGACTTAGTAAGTTGTATTTTCCGTTTTATTGGGTGTTTAGCTTTATAACGCTTTCGTTTTTATACCGACCGATTGTCTATAATTTTTTAGATAATAAGTTTGGGAGACGCTTAAGTTGGTTTCTATTACCCATTTATATCTTTCTAATTATATTATCTTCTTTTAACAACAAAACATCTAACTACTTTAATGGCAATTTAAACTCTAGTGCCA
Source organism: Winogradskyella sp. (assembly GCF_025210595.1). Lineage (GTDB taxonomy): Bacteria > Bacteroidota > Bacteroidia > Flavobacteriales > Flavobacteriaceae > Winogradskyella. The sequence continues at coordinate 1,951 of NZ_JAOARH010000021.1, read as the reverse complement.
TAATTGGTGATATAACAAACTATGAAGATTTATTAGTAGATGATACAGATTTTATTGAAGATGTGGTAATACCCTCTAAAGTAATAACAGAAAACCACTTAAAAGTTTTTATAATTTTTGATGATAAAATTGATGATTATGTGTTTGGTTTTAATCCAGATCTAAAACCTAAAGAAGATATAAGAGGTATGAGCTCTGACATAATTGTTATAAACGAACTTTCTCGAAAAAAACGCGATAGTATTAGACGCGAGTATATGAAAACGGTAAATGATATTTACAGTATTAGAATAGATAGTACTACATACAAAAGCGAATTTATACTTACTAAAAGTAAAAAGAAACAAAAAGGGTTAGAGACTTATATTAACATTAAGGACTTACCTGAAGGGAAACACCTTGTTAACGTAATGAGGAAACGCATAAGAAAAAAAGACACTAGTAATGTCTATGAAGCCAGAATTCCGTTTTGGTATTATCCTAATTAATAAGTTAATCGGTTATTTAAATACTGTTTTAATAATGGTATTTGTATGCTTAACATAATTACAAATAGCACTATAGCATACATAAATGTAGTTGAAAAATCTACAGACAACCCTTCTAAAAGATTTAAAGAAACATCTGGTAAATTATATTTTTCTGATAAACTAATTGAATTCTCAGAACTTTGAAACACTACGTAACCAACAAACCCAATAAAACTAGCTGTAATAAACCACAAAACATATTTAGGAATTAGAGGCTTATAAATAAAAGTTTTAGATTTAGGTAAAGCTTCAATTTTAGACATTACATTTTCTGTAAAATTATGAGGTGCTTGTTCTAAACGATCAGCAGACATTAACTTACTTATCAGGTCTTCTATTCTTTTATCATCCTTGTTCATAATCAGGTCTTTTTTGTGGCTGCAAATATTGCTCTAAAATAACAGCTAATTTTTTTCGTGCTCTAAATAATTTCACCTTTACAGTGTTGGCTTCTACATTTATAATCTTAGATATTTCATCTAAAGATAATTCTTCAAAATAAAATAAGGTTAATAAAGCACTACTATCTTCGGGTAATTTATTAATACAATTTTTAATTAAAGTACTTTTTTCTTCCTTAATTATATGATCTAAAGCATTATCTATAGTATCTAATTTGTTATATGTAAACTCATCTATGGCAACGTTATTTAAATGTTTTTTATTCTTCTTTAAACTATCTAAACATGTGTTATACGCTACTCTATATATCCAAGTAGAAAATTTAGAGTCTCCTTTAAACTTATTAAGAGACTTAAATACTTTAATAAAAGTATCTTGTGCTACTTCCTCTGCTTCCTCTCTACGCTTTAACATTCTTAATGCTAAAGTATACACCAAATCCTTATAACGATCTACTAATTGCGCATAAGCTTTAGTATCGCCATTATTAATAGCTGCAATTAATATGTTATCGTCGTTGGTGGTCATTTTTATTTAAGACGACATTATATTGTATAAGGTTACAACATCAGATAAAAATATTTTTTTTTTAAAAAAAGTGTAACCTAAATAAAAACCTTGTCGTCATAACTTATGAAACACAATAAAATTAATCAATTAAAAAATAAACATTATGGAAGTAGCAGTTTTAGCAATAATTTTCGGATCAATATTTGGTGTATTCTATCTGTATTTTTCAACGCGTAATAAAGAACGCTTAGCATTAATAGAAAAAGGTGCAGACGCAAGTATCTTTAATATTGGCAAACGCACAGGAGCATCATGGAAAGTCGTAGTTATTAATTTAGCCTTTCTGTTAATGGGAGTTGGTGCAGGTGTGTTAATTGCCAATATATTAGAAACCTATACAGGTTTAGACGATAATGCCATATATCCTGCAATGATCTTTTTAATGGCTGGACTAGGATTATATATTGGCTTTACACAAACCAAAAAAGCTTTAGATAATTAAACACAAC
>NZ_JAOARH010000134.1 GCF_025210595.1 Winogradskyella sp. | reverse complement strand
TTCTTTAAAAGGAATATTAGGATAATTGCGATATAAAAACAGTTCAGGGTTTGTGGTGATTTTACCAACATGAGTTAAAATTTCATTGCTTTGCCCTAATATTAAATTGGCAGATTTGTAATTGAATCGTTCTAACTTTTGCAATAACTTGTAACTAAAGTTTTGTTTTAGTGCACCAAGTTCAAAACCAGCACTAGGCCATAAGTCGCTGACATTTAAAATAAGCTTTCGTTTTCTAGATCTTAAAAAAAGCATACAAGTAAAAGCTACCAATAAGGGTGGTGATTGTACTATCACTTTTTTGGGAACTTTATTCCACATAAAAAACCAAACTAAACTTATGCTGTAAGACAGCATGGCAAACAAACGTAAAAATTTGTTTTTAGATTTACTAGCGTACAACCAAAGTCTAATGATCGTTATGTTATTTTCTAGTGTTTTAGACTTTAATTTACCTTTATACGCGTCAAAAATTTTACCTGTAGGATAATTAGGTAAAGGGGTTACAATCATAACCTCATAATTAGATTTTAATCCCTCAGCCAAGTGAAATATACGGTTAGATGCTGCACCAATTTCTGGCGGAAAATAACTCGTAATTATCATTATTTTTTCCATAGAATTATTTGAGGTAAGATGTAAACTGCTTTAATTTTCCGGATTTAGAACGGTCTAAAACATTCACACGTTCAAAAGTAATTGTAATATTTGGCTCTAAATACTGTTCCATAGCTTTGGCAATAGTGTTCTTTTTATCTTGTGAGAGCTCTTTTTTACTAACAAATTTAATTTTAAAAGTATCTAAGCTTAATTGCTCAATAATAAACTCAGAAACATTACCATCGTTTTCTATAACACTTTTGGTAATGTAGTAGAACGTTAATCCTGCAGCTGTTTTTCCACTAGGCAAAACAGCTATATCGTTAGTTCTACCAATGAGTTTTTTTAAAATGGGCGTTCTTAAAGTGCTTTGTTCATCTAAGATGCCAATATCACCAATATCGTATCTAATAAAAGGGTGCGCTTTGTTGTAAAGTGAGGTGATTACAATACGTCCTTCTTCACCATATGGCAAAGGCTTGTTTTTTTCATCTAAAACTTCAACAAAAAGTGTTTCGCTATTTATTTGCCATTCATTGTTGGTGTTTTGAAAAGCGATTAAATCTAATTCTGAAGCTCCGTATTCATTTACAATAGGTATCCCAAATTGTTTTTCTAACAAGACTTTATCATCATCAAATAACATTTCAGATGTCACAATACATACTTTTAAGCTAGGGCAAACATTTTTTAAAATAATCTGCTTACGATTTAAAAACTTTGCAAATTGTACAATTGGGCTAGTGTAACCGTTTATAAAATCAAATTCTGAAGATTTAAATTTCAATAACACCTTTTCAAAAGCAGCATCACTTAAATCAAAAACCGAAAACCGAAAACGATTGCTAAACCAATCCTTCAAGCGTTCTTTATAATAACTTTTTTTATCTAATGGAATTCCGTAAAAACGAGCTTGTTTAGAAGTGTTAAAATTAATATCGTACCACGAAAACCGATTCATAATTTCAGCCCATGTCATTGCATGGCACCATTTGTCTTTTGCAAAAATGAAAGGATCTCCAGAGCTTCCAGACGTTTTATTTACATAAACATCTTTTAGGGCAAAACCATTACTCAATCTTTTCTCTAAAGGTTGTTGTAAATGGCGTTTGGTCATTACAGGAATTGAATTCCAATCGTTAACATCAATATTTTCACCAAAAGATTTATAGAAGTTGTTGTTTTGTAAATGAAATAAAACGATTTCTTTTTTCTTTTCTTCTAGGTAGCGATTAAACTCAACATCATTTAAAGATTGAATTTTAGAAAGTGCCAATTTAGCCTTGTTAATATTAAAGCCATTTATTTTTAAAGAAAAGTCGAATAGTCGCAAGATGTGTAAAGGCCAAAAAGGTTTCTGTAAATTAATTGTTTTTTCATCTTAAAACCAATTATTTTTGCGCAAACAAAATTTAAACATGAATATTTTAGTACTAGGATCAGGAGGAAGAGAGCATACATTTGCATGGAAAATAGCTCAAAGTCAAAAGCTTAATAAGCTATTTGTAGCGCCAGGTAATTCTGGTACAGATGCTATTGCGACCAATTTAAACATTTCAGTAACAGATTTTGAAGCCATTAAAGATGCGGTTATTAAAAATAGTATTGATTTGGTTGTAGTTGGACCAGAAGATCCATTGGTACAAGGAATTCATGATTTCTTTTTGAATGATGACGCAATTAAGCATGTTTCAGTTATTGGGCCTCAAAAAGCAGCTGCAGAACTAGAAGGAAGTAAAGAGTTTGCTAAGGAATTTATGATGCGCCATAACATACCAACTGCAGCTTACGAGAGTTTTACAAAAGACACCGTAGAAAAGGGTTATGAGTTTTTAGAAACGCTACAACCGCCTTATGTATTAAAAGCAGACGGATTAGCAGCTGGTAAAGGAGTTCTTATTCTTAATGACTTAAATGAGGCGAAAACTGAATTAAAGAACATGTTGGTTGATTCAAAATTTGGTGCTGCAAGTACAAAAGTAGTTATAGAAGAGTTTTTAGACGGAATAGAATTAAGCTGTTTTGTTTTAACCGACGGAAAGGACTATAAAATTCTTCCAACAGCAAAAGATTATAAACGAATAGGAGAAGGTGATACAGGTTTAAATACTGGTGGAATGGGTGCGGTTTCACCTGTGCCGTTTGCTACCAAAGCGTTTTTAGATAAAATTGAAAATCAAATTGTAAAACCTACAGTTGAAGGTTTAAAGAAAGATAGCTTACCGTATGTAGGTTTTATTTTTATTGGGCTTATTAAAGTTGGTGAGAATCCAAAAGTAATAGAGTACAATGTAAGAATGGGAGACCCAGAAACAGAAGTGGTATTGCCAAGATTAAAAACAGATTTGATTGAAGTTTTTCAAGCCATGGGAGATCAAACATTATCTAAAGTAAATATAGAAATAGATGAACGTGCTGCAACCACAATAATGTTAGTATCTGGTGGTTATCCTGAAGCTTATGACAAAGGAAAGGAAATCTTAGGAATTGATAAGATTGAAGATTCTATAGTGTTTCATGCAGGTGCCAAATTACAAGATGAAAAAGTGATAACATCTGGTGGAAGAGTTATGGCAATAACATCTTATGGAGAAACGTATCAAGAAGCCATAAAAAAATCTTATCAAAGCATAGATAATCTACGTTTTGATAAGATGTATTATCGTAAAGATATTGGTTTTGATCTATAAGAAAGAGTGAGAAGAAATACTTTTATCTTCTTCGTTGTTAGCATTAAATTTTGCTAACTGCTTCATCCAATAAATAAATGCTACAGTACCTATTAACATAAATACCCAAGACATTGTATTAGCAGCAAACCAATTTGTAAGCTCTAATTTTCTTAAATAATCTAAAGGCGCAAATAAACCACCAACAAATAAATCATTTATTACGTAAAAGAAATCCTTCATAACTTTATAAATTTACTCGCAAAGCGAGTTTTGATTTTGTTTATTTTAAATCCAAAAGCTTTATTTTTATCTTAAATAAAGTCTAATTAGGCAGCAAAAATACAAAAACAGCAAATGATTACAAGTATTTTTAGTAAATCTAAACCAATAAACTTTATTATAGTTTCTGTTTTTGTTGTTATTCTATTTATAATTTCAAACTATAATCTGCTATTTAATGATTTAAATGAAACATTAACAACGCTATTAAAATTGATAGTTGTTGTTTTTCCGGTGTTTCTTTTAGACTTTATCATTTCCAAAAACAATCTTACTAAAAAGAATAGTTATGGCATAATGACCTTTGGGCTTTTGTTTGCAATGTTTCCTGAGGCATTGAAAGATTTAGACTTATTGTTTGCCAACCTATTTATTCTTTTTGCTTTAAGACGTTTAATAAGTTTACATTCTAACCTATACATCAAAAAAAAGCTTTTTGATGCTGGTTTTTGGATTATGCTAGCAACGCTCTTTTGTTTTTGGGCTATATTGTTTTTTGCATTAGTTATTGTAGCATTAATTTATCACTCAAAAAATAACATTAAAAATGTTATTGTACCATTTGTTGGTATTGCTACCGTTATTTTTCTGCTTGTTGCTTACAATATTGTTTTCTACGACACTTACTTTAAGGTCTCTAATTTTGAACGTTATGCAAGTTTAGATTTTACAGCATATAATAGTATTGAACTTATAATTAAACTTACGGTTGTTTTTACATCATTTGTTTGGATACTGGTCTATTTTTTTAGGGCCTTGCCAGATAAGAATAAAAAACTAAAACCTTCTTTTTTTCTTATAGCTTGGTCCTCTATAATTGCTATTTTAATTGCAATAATTGCTCCAGTAAAAAATGATGCTGAGTTTATATTTCTGTTTGCGCCATTTTCTATAATAATGGCTAATTATATAGAAGTAGTTTCTGAGCGTTGGTTTAAAGAGATTTTTGTTTTGTTGTTAATTATAACTCCAATAATAAGTTTATTGTTGTAGTTTGTTGCCAAAAGCTAAATCACCAGCATCACCCAATCCAGGAATGATATATCCTTTTTCATTTAAGGTCTCATCAACTACTGCAATCCAAAGGTGTGCGTTTTCATCAAATGCTTTAGAAACATAATCTACACCTTCTTGAGCTCCAATAACACTTACTAAATGAATTTCTTTTGGAGTACCAAATGGTTTTAATGCTTCAAAAGTAGCTACCATAGACTGACCTGTAGCTAACATTGGGTCTGCAAGAATAAGGGTTTTGTTTTCTAAACTAGGGCAAGCCAAATATTCTACAATGATCTCAAAACTTTCAGGATTATGCTTGTGTTGCCTATATGCTGATATAAAGGCATTTTCAGCGGCATCAAAATAATTTAGTAATCCATTATGAAGAGGTACACCAGCTCTTAGAATAGAGCACAATACAATATCTTTTTTGTGCAAAACAGTATTGGATATTCCTAAAGGTGTTTCTGTTTTATAATCATCGTAGCTTAAGGATTTGCTTAATTCATAACCCAATATTTCACCAATACGCTCAATATTTCTTCTAAAACGCATACTGTCTTTTTGAATGGTTTTATCCCTTATTTCAGACATAAATGAATTTAAAATTGAAGGTGTTTTAGACAGATTATGAATATGCATGACAATGTGTTTTTCTTGGATGGCTAAGTTAATAATTCAAAGTATATTTGCATATTTAAAACAAATAATTCGATATGTTTTCAGATAAAGCAAACAGTATATTTCAAGATGTTATTAAAACTTATAAGGTTTTAAACACCGTAGATCAACCTTTTACAAATAGGTATAATAAAGATGAAGATTTAATAGCACATTTATTATATAGAAAATGTTGGATAGATACTGTACAATGGGCTTACGAAGACATTATAAGAGATCCAAACATTAATCCTGATGCTGCATTAAAGTTAAAGCGCATGATTGATGCTTCTAATCAAGATAGAACAGATACTGTAGAATTTATAGATAGTTATTTTTTAGACAAGCATAAAGATGTTGAGGTAAAATCTAATGCAAAGATAAATTCTGAAAGTCCGGCTTGGGCAATAGATAGGCTTTCAATTTTAGCTTTAAAAATTTACCACATGCATCTCGAAACTGTTAGAGAAGATGCTACAGATGCACATAAAGCAGCTTGCCAGAAAAAACTAGACGTGCTTTTAGAGCAACGTGTAGATTTAAGCACAGCAATTGATGATTTGCTTAATGATATTGCCAACGGAGACAAGTACATGAAGGTTTACAAACAGATGAAGATGTACAATGACGATGAGCTTAATCCTGTTTTAAGAGGACAGAAATAATTTGTCATCCTGAACTTGTTTCAGGATCTCATATTCTGAATAAATGCCAAACCCAAAACACATACTCATCATTCGTTTTTCAGCAATGGGAGATGTAGCTATGACGGTTCCTGTGTTAAGAGCATTAGTTGAGCAATATCCTAATGTAAAAATCACAGTAGTTACTAGAGCCTTTTTTAAACCATTTTTTGAAGGCATACAAAATGTTGAGGTGTATGAAGCTGAACTTAAAGGAAAGCATAAAGGTGTTTTAGGGCTGTATAAACTTTCAAAAGAATTAAAAGCGTTAAAATTTAATGTAGTTGCAGACTTGCACAATGTTTTACGAAGTAAAATTTTAAAAGTATTTTTCTTTGGAAAGAAAGTCATTCAGATTGATAAAGGTAGGGCAGAAAAGAAAGCCTTAATTTCTGGTAAATTATTTCAGCAATTAAAAACTACACATCAACGTTATGCAGAGGTTTTTGAAAAACTAGGTTATACCATTGATTTGTCAAAGCCGTCATTTCCTCAAAAAGCAGAACTAAACGCAAAGCTAAAAGGGTTTATTACCGACTCAAACAAGAAGATTATTGGAATAGCGCCATTTGCAGCTCATAAAAGCAAAATGTATCCATTAGATAAAATGGAACACGTTATTGCAGAGCTTTCTAAAGATTACAATGTCGTTCTATTTGGAGGTGGAAAAAAAGAGGTTGAAATTTTAGATAGTATAGAAGCGAAGTACAATACTGTAAATTCAGTTGCAGGAAAATTAAGTTTTGATGAAGAATTAAAGCTGATTTCTAATTTAGACCTTATGCTTTCTATGGATTCTGGAAATGGACATTTAGCAGCTATGTTTGGTGTAAAGGTTATTACTATTTGGGGAGTGACACATCCTTTTGCAGGTTTTATGCCTTTTAATCAGCCAGACGATTACGCTTTGTTGGCTAATAGAAAAGCATATCCTTTAATACCAACATCTATTTATGGAAATAAGTTCCCTGAAGGTTATGAAAATGCAGCAGAAAGTATTTCTGTTGAAACGATTGTTTTAAAAGTAAGGTCTGTTATTTCTGCGTAGACAGGAATCTAAAACTTCGCGATATAATTTTTCGTGCTTCAAAATCACTCGAAGAGGTTATGAGTAGTATTATCTTTTCTTTAGAAGAAGTTCTTAATTCTTCATTTATCATTACCAAAACCGAAATTATCCAATTGCTACTTGCTTAAAAGTCTGAGCATCTATTTTCTAAAAGCGAAGCGGTCTAAGATCTATTGTCTAATTTATACATCATCATAATCTACAACCAAAGTAGAAGATGCTGGGTAAGCCTGGCAAGTTAGTACCAAACCTTCAGCAACCTCATTATCTGTCAGTATATTGTTTTGTCGCATAGTAGCTTCGCCTTCTGTAAGTCTTGCAATACAACTACTACATATACCACCTTGGCAAGAATAAGGCGCGTCAATATCTTGTTTTAATGCAGCTTCTAGAATAGATTGCTTTTCAGAAACT
>NZ_JAOARH010000133.1 GCF_025210595.1 Winogradskyella sp. | reverse complement strand
TTTTTTAATTTACAGCCTCACAGGTTTTTGAAACCTGTGAGGTTTTTTTTGCTTAAAAGCTATATAAAATCCTTGGCATAATAGCTACACCTCCAATATCCTCTCGAATTGAGCCTTCTACTTTGTAAGGAGAATAATTAAGCCCTATACTAAAAGTGAATTCATTATTATTTTTAAATGTTTTTGCATAACCCAAACTAGGTGAAATTAAAAATGCAGTTATAACTTCGTATTTTTTTCTATCGTCTGAAGTATCAAAGAAATCAGTATTTCTTGCATCTGTAGTAATTACAGATGCACCAAGCCCCAAGCCAAGCAATAATTTTTTATGGTCAGATTTTATAAGGTTCTTTTTAAACCTCAACATAGGATTAAATAAAAAAGTAGCTTTAGTTTGTATGGTATCTGTTAGTCTTGCATACTCAAATCCTTGTCTTTGCTCTGGCACTACAAATTGTAAAGCCAACTCTAATGATTTTGAATCTGTCACAGGAAAATCTACACTTAATTCAATTAATGGCGAAACACCAAAGTAGTTTTTTAATTCGCCTTGAGGCATTAACACTCCTCCGCCTAGCTTAAATGTAACGGTTTTCCAATACCCATTAAACAAATCATAACCATTATGGTTTTGTCTTTGTATAATTGAATCATTTTGCGCTATAAGACTCAGACTTAACAAAAAAAATAGACTAGTTGCAATCATAGATTTCATAATAACATAAGTTTTAAATTCAATTCAAAATTATTGCTATAATTACATCTAAAATTTCTTTAATCACGAAAAAGTAAATTATATTTTGCGATTATCACAAAATGTAATTATGTTTAATGATGTTTCAGAAACAACTATTAGAAAAATTACAATCCGAATTACCTAAAGGAACCTCATTAAACGAAGCCATTGCCACAGCATTAGATATTAGCTATGACGCAGCACATCGACGTACGTCTTGTAAAAGTAAATTTTCGCTAGATGAAAGCGTTATACTAGCTAAGTATTACAATCTATCATTAGACCAACTTTTTGAAAACACTGAGAAACATATCATTGCTGTTGAAAAAACTAAATCTATTCGCAATGAGGAAGAATTGAAAAATTATTTTGAAGACTCTTTTACTTCGCTAAGCCCACTTTTAAATCAAAAAAATTGCCATATTTTATATTCTGCAAAAGACATTCCGTTATTTTACACCTTAGAAAACAATCTTCTAAGCCGTTTTAAAATATATGTTTGGTTAAAACTTTTAGATTCTTCTATGGATTCTAAAGATTTTGAATCCTTTTCTTTAAGAGTACAAACCATAGCTTCTGCTAAAGCACTTGGGCAACTCTATAAAAACCTAAATACAACCGAGATTTGGGACACTACCACTATTAACAGTACATTAAAACAAATTCATTTTTATAATCAAGCTGGTCTTGTGTCTAATACTACTGCGTTACAGCTATGTAATGATCTGAAAAAATTAATTATTACTATTTCTGAGCAAGTAAAACCCAATAACGATAGTTATTTTTTTTACTACAATGAACTATTGTTAATGAATAATAATGTTTTGGTAAGCACACCAGATAGACAATCGCTTTTTGTCCCTTTTACAATATTATCTTACTATCAAAGTTCTGACAAAACCACATGCCGACAAGCTGAAGCCTTTTTAAAAAAACAATTGCAAAGTTCTAAACTTCTAAACACAGCAGGAGAAAAAGAAAAATTAACATTTTTCAACAAAATCTATTCTAAGATTAATGCGTTATATCAACTTATAAAAGCAACTCAAGTTCTAGATTTTGAATAGTTTTAATATTTTTTTAATTATTATGTAACATTTTATTACTTTCATACGTATAACAATATGCAGCAGTAATGCTATAACAATTGTTTAAAACGCAAAAATTACATGAGACAACTAAAAATCACCAAGCAGGTTACCAATAGAGAAACTGCTTCATTAGATAAATACCTACAAGAAATTGGTAAGGTTGACTTAATTACCGCAGATGAAGAAGTAGAATTAGCTCAGCGTATAAAAGCAGGTGACCAAATTGCTTTAGAAAAATTAACTAAAGCTAATTTACGTTTCGTGGTATCTGTTGCTAAGCAATATCAAAATCAAGGATTAACATTACCAGATTTAATCAACGAAGGTAATTTAGGATTAATAAAAGCTGCACAACGTTTTGATGAAACTCGTGGTTTTAAATTTATCTCCTATGCCGTTTGGTGGATTAGACAATCTATCTTACAAGCATTAGCAGAGCAATCTCGTATCGTTCGTTTACCTCTCAATAAGATTGGTTCTATTAATAAAATTAATAAAACGTTCGCTTTCCTAGAACAAAGTCATGAGCGTCCTCCGTCAGCAGAAGAAATTGCTAAGGAATTAGATATGACTATTAACGACGTTAAAGAATCTATGAAAAATTCTGGTCGACACGTATCTATGGATGCTCCATTAGTAGAAGGTGAAGATTCTAACTTATACGATGTATTACGTAGTGGTGAGTCACCAAATCCGGATAAAGATTTATTACATGAATCTTTACGTACAGAAATTGAACGTGCACTAGAGACGTTAACACCTCGTGAGGCAGATGTGATTCGTTTATATTTTGGATTAGGAAACCAACACCCAATGACCTTAGAAGAAATTGGAGAAACTTTTGATTTAACACGCGAAAGAGTTAGACAAATAAAAGAAAAAGCGATAAGACGTTTAAAACACACGTCGAGAAGTAAAATATTAAAGACATATTTAGGTTAGTTTTTGTATATTTAGCGACCAACTTAAATAAAGGTAACAACAGTTACAAAACATAACTGTTCGTTTTTTGATTGATGAAAGAACCCACGGCTGATTACCGTGGGTTCACTTTTTATAAGCTTTCTTTTACTCTTAACTACAGGAAGACTTTATTTTAATTACATTTGCAGCAATAACAATTCAACATAATAATGTCTTCAAAATTAATAGCTCCCTCAATGCTTGCCGCTGATTTTGGCAACTTACAACGAGATACAGAAATGGTAAATAATAGTGATGCAGATTGGTTTCACATAGATGTAATGGATGGGCACTTTGTACCTAACATCTCTTACGGAATGCCAGTAATAGCTGCTATAAAAAAACATGCCACCAAACCATTAGATGTTCATTTAATGATTGAAAAACCTGAGCGTTACATTGAAGAATTTGCTAAAGTTGGAGCAGATATCATTACTGTACATTATGAATCTACTGTACACTTACACAGAACGCTCAGACAAATAAAAGATGCTGGTTGTAAAGCAGGTATTGTTTTAAACATTACAACTCCTATTAATGTTTTAGAAGACATTTTGCCAGAGTGTTATATGATTCTTTTAATGTCTATTAATCCTGGATTTGGCGGACAAAAGTTTGAAGAAGTTACGTACCAACGTATAAAAAAACTTCACCAAATGATTAATGAGCAAGGATTAGATACGCGTATTGAAATTGATGGAGGAGTTACAGATAAAAATATAGAAAAATTAGTTGAAGCTGGTGCTGACACTTTTGTAGCTGGGAGTCACGTCTTTAAAAGTCATAATCCGCTTGCTACGATTAAAAATTTAAAAGCCTTAGCTAATAAATAAAAAAAGCGCCTAAGGCGCTTTTTTTATTTATTTAAATTGCTCTAATAGATAGTTTAATAAATCTGTAGTAGTAACTATACCTACTAAACATCCATTGTCTACAACTGGTAATGCATGAAATTCTTTTTCTGCCAATATTTCAGCAACCTCTTTTATGGTTGTTGTTGATGTAACAGTAATTACATTTTTAACCATTACCTGCTCTATAGTAAACATATTGTATACTAAGGTATCTACTTCTTCCTCGGTTTCATAAACAGCATCTGCAAAACTTATACGCAGCAAATCAGAATAACTAAGCATACCTATAATTACTTCACCGTTCACCACAGGAATATGTCTTATTTTATGTCTTTTAAAAAGTATTTCAGCCGTTTCTAAATCATCATCTCTATTAAGAGCAATGATATTTTTGGTCATTATTTCAGAAATTGGTGGTATGTATTTCATGGCTATAGTTTTAAATTTCTCTATTAAAAGTAACTTATAAAACTGGGAGAAACCATGACAAATATCATGTTAAAAAAAGTTGTCAAGAACAATTATAACTAATTAGTCTCTACACTACCATAACCATAATTATAACCATAATTATAACCATAAGACTTACTAGCACCAACACTGTTTATCACATAAGCCATATTCTTAAGCCTACCACTTTCTGAGAGTTCTTTAGAAAAATTTAACAGATTCTTTTCTGTATAATTTGCTCGTGCAATATAAATAGTTGCATCTGCAAATTGAGAAATCAGCATGGTGTCCGTGACCAATATTGTAGGAGCTGTATCAATTACAACATAATCATACATTTCTTTAGCCTCATCTACAAGTTTCTTAAAACGACCATTTGTTAATAAATGAGCTGGGTTTGGAGGTATGCTTCCAGATAAAATAATATGATGATTTGGATGCTTATCAAAACCGCTTATTAAAGCATCTTTCCAATCATAATTAACATCATGAAGATAATTAGATAATCCTGGCTTTTGCTTATCTTCTTTGATATGCGTATGCACTTGAGGATTTCTTAAATCTGCACCTATAAGTAACACACGCTTATTGATACTAGAAAGTGCTAGTGAGAGGTTAAGACTTACATAAGTTTTCCCTTCTCCTTTAATGGTAGAAGTGCAATAAATAACTTTTCCCTTTTTCCCTTCATTTATTGGCAAGATATAATCAACATTAGAACTTAAAATTCTAAATGATTCAGCAAGCGGTGAACGATCATTAGGGTCATTAAAAATTATGTTTCCTTTCTTCTTTAAATTTGGTATTTCACCAATTACAGGAATTTTAGAAGTGACTTTGGCAACATCTTCTTTAGTATGCAATTTAGTATCTAGCATAAAGATGAGATACAATACACCAAAAGGAATAAGTAACCCTGCCAAAAAAGCACCAGCATAAACTATACTTGGCTTAGGAGAAATAGGTTTTACACCAGACAGTGCATTTTCTACAACTTTTATTGAGGGTTCTGTTATTGCTAAATTAATTGCCGCCTCTTCTCTTTTTTGCAAAAGTAATAGATACAAACTTTCCTTTATTTTTTGTTGGCGTTCTATGGCTTTAAACAATCGCTCCTGCTCAGGTATTTGAGACACCTTCCCTGATAATCTGCGATTTTTATTTTTCAATTGAAGTAAAGTCGTTTCTACTTGATTTGTATAAGCTTTTAATGATCGGTTAATATTAGACTTTAAATCTGCTACTTGACGTTCTGCTAATTTAACCGAAGGGTTATTTGATCCACCACCATTAGACAACTTATCTTTATCAATTACGGCAGCATTATACTCAGCTATAAGAGCATTAATTCCTAAATTTTCTATACCTATGTTTGCAGGTAATAAATCTGACTGTGACTCACTCATTAGTGAGTTTTTTAATAACTTAGAAAGTGATAATTGGTTTTCTAATTGAAAAACTTCTTCTTCAGATTTAGTGCGCTGTTGTAGCCCTAACTCAGCGTCTGTGGCTATGTCTATAATATTGTTATCTTGCTTAAATCCTTGCCTGTCAATCTCTATAGAATCTAATTCTTTTGCTAAGAAAACAAACCTTTCATCAATAAAATCTAAGGTACGCTTAGACACTAATTGTCTATCATTAATACCATCATCATCAAACACATCCATTAATGTGTTTAAAATCTTTTCTGAAAGCTCTTTACTTTCACCTTTGATAGATAACTTCAATAAATCACTTTGCCCTCCTATCGCTTCAACAGTTATTTTTTCTTTAAGCTTTAATACACTCTCCTTTATAGACTTAAAAACAATTATATAAGCATTCTCAGCCACATCTTCTAAAAGTAGAGGATCATTTAGCTTAATATTAAATGGTAATCGGTGATTTTTTGCAAAAGTAGAATGGGTATCAAAATCAAAAACTTTATCTGTTTTTAAATTTGTTATTAGCAACCCTTTATTATTAAGTTCAACTTTATACGATAACGGCGTATTTATACTATCGGGTTTAATAATTTGCTCAAAACCAAAAGGAAGAGACTCTATCTGTTTGGTTTGAATGGTACCTTCTTCATAAAAACTCGTATTTAAATTCAATTCTCTAACCACCTTTTCCATAATAAGATAAGAGCTTATTATTTCAATTTCATTCTCTAGATTGATATTTGTACGCTTAAATATAAATGCAGACGTCGGTAGTTCTAATCCTTCTGACTCGTCTAAAATTTTAACTTTAGAATAGGTTTCAAAAACACGTGGTGCGTATCTTAAATATAGATATGCACTAACTAATGTTAATAAAAGTGTGATTACAAACCATGGCCAATACCTTAAGTATTGCTTAATTTCAGACTTTATGTCAATAGTATCCTCTTCCCCAAATAAGCTTCTATTAAATTGATCTTCCATAGTTTATCTTGTAAGTAAAATTGTAACACTAAGCGCTAAAGAAGCTATTGTAAGTATGGTACCTACATTACCAATAAAACCAGCACTTTTAACTTTAGGGTTGTTTGGATTTACAACAATTACATCATTAGGTTTAATAAAATAATATTCGCTATTCATAAAAGCAGCAGATGTTAAATCTATATGTGACACCTTTCGGATACCATCTACTTCTCTAGTAATTAGTACATCTTCACGCTTGCCATTGATGGTTAAATCATTTGCATAACCCAATGCTTGTAATAATGTAATATTTTGTTCAGTAAAACTATACGTACCAGGCTTATTAACCTCGCCAAGTATGGTTACTTTTGCATTTATAAGTCTTACATTAACATTAGGATTGGCTAAGTGTCCTTCAGAGATTAATTTCTCTTTGATTATGATTTCTAACTCTTTAGTTGTCTTGTTTGCTGTGGATATTTCACCTAAAACTGGGAAATTAATTGTATTTTCTAAGGATACTAAATAGCCATCTAATTGTAATATTTGTAGGTTCTGTGGAATATTACCTATAGCTGTAGACTTGTTATAAGGAATAGCTGCTTCAGGCACTAAACTCTCTACCGTTATTTTTAAGATATCATTAGGTTGAATATTTGCTGATTCATAATTAACTGCTCCATTTCCTTGTTGAAGAGCATCTTGCATATAAAGTATTTGCTTTTTTGAAGCGCAAGAGTTTAGTATCACTAATGCCAACAAGCTTAAAATTCTTATTTTCATTAAAAATCAATATTATAAGTACGACAAATATAATCGCATTTAGAGGACTTGCAAAAGCATTTATACTTTTAAAAAATAATCACTTTATTACCCTCTTTGTTAAAAAAGGCAACATATAAAGTACAGACCCATAGATTAAAAGAAAAATTATTTGTGTATTAAGGTTGAGATGCAAGAGATTAAACGCTATACTAATAACAATAACATTAATACTACATATTAATAGAGTAGTCGTTATATGACTATAGCCATTATCAATAAACCTATGATGAATATGGTTCCTATCTGCTTTAAAAGGGCTTGTTTTATGAATTATAATTCTTATAACAAAGATTCTTAAGGTATCCATAAGCGGATAAAACAATAATGCAAACGCTAAAGCTGGTGAAGCTTTATAATATATAGATGTTTTATCTACTTGAGCTATATTAATAAAACTAATGGTAAAAAACGCTAATAAGAAGCCTACAATCATAGAGCCTGTATCCCCCATAAATATTTTGTTCTTATTAGAAAAGTTTAATCTTAAAAACGCTATAAGACTCCCACAAAGTGCAATAGCTATTGTTGCTAAGCTTAATTCATTAGACTTTACGAAAAGGTACACAAACACACCACTCACACAAAATGCAATTGTACCCGCTAAACCATCCACTCCATCAATTAAATTATAGGCATTTATAATTAAAACGTACACAAACAAAGTAAAACCAATTGAAATCCAATATGGTAACACATCTACATCCATTATATTTGAAAAACCAATAATTCTTGTATTAGTAAAAACAATAAGTAATCCTGCCACAAGTAGCTGTCCCATAAACTTTTTACCTGCTGACAAGGTTGTTAAATCATCTTTGAGTCCTAAAAAGAAGAGAATGGTTAATCCTCCCATGACTAAAAGTAACACTTTAGTATTTAAAAAAGCCCCTACAATAGTCATTACAACTATAAGACCTACAAAAATACCTATTCCACCTAATGTTGGTGTTGTATTGGTGTGCATACTACGACTATCTGGTTCATCCATTAAATGCTTTTCTTTAGCCACATATAGTATGGTTGGAAATGTTCTATAGGCAATTATAAACGCCAACAAAAATGCCGCTATAAGCCAAAGCGTAATATTATTCTCGGGTGAAAAATTTTTAAGTAATGTTTTAATCATAATTCTGATTTTTAAACATCCTAGGGGATTAGAAATATACAAATTTCTAAATAATCCTTTAAATGTCTATAACAAAGCTGCCTAAAATGTAATTAAACTGTTAAATCTAGAATATGAGATACAATTCTTGTAGCCGTCTTACCATCCCATAACGGAATTGTTCTATAGGATTTCCAATCACCTTCAAAAAGCTTATTCAAATAAGGCTTTATAGATTCTGGATTGGTTCCTACCAGCTCATTAGTTCCTAAAGTTATGGTCTCTGGACGTTCTGTATTATCACGTAAGGTCATACAGGGTACATTCATTACTGATGCCTCTTCTGTAATACCGCCAGAATCTGTTATTACCGCTTTGGCATGCTTTACCAAATAATTAAACTCTAAATAACTTAATGGTGCTACGGTATGTAACCTTGGGTGAGAAATCTCTAATCGCTCTAATATTTTTGCTGTTCTTGGGTGCACAGGAAAAATCAAAGGTAAATCTCTAGAGTGATTCACAATTTCATCTATCATTGCTTTTAATTGACTTTCTTCATCAACATTTGCTGGTCGATGAAGTGTCATTACTAAGTATGTTTTTGGCTTTAGTTTTAACTGATCCCAGATTGGTGGTGCTTTAAAGCTTGGTTGTTGTTTTAACAACGTATCAATCATAGTGTTACCAACATAGAAAATTTGTTCTTCATTAACACCATTGCTTCTTAAGTTTTGATTAGCTAGCTCTGAGGTTGTAAAGAAATAATTAGTAATGCTATCTGTTACTAATCTGTTGATTTCTTCTGGCATGGTCCAATCATCTGATCTAATACCTGCTTCTACGTGAGCTACTTTGGTGTGCAGTTTTTGCGCTACTAAGGCACATGCCATTGTAGATGTTACATCACCAACAACTAACACCAAATCTGCTGGGTTAGCCATTAATTCTTTTTCAAAATTAACTAAAATAGCAGCTGTTTGCTCAGCTTGAGTACCACCACTACACTCTAAATTAACGTGTGGCTCTGGTATATTAAGCTGTTCAAAGAAACTGCCAGACATATTTTTATCGTAATGCTGGCCTGTATGCACTAATCTATAATCTATTTCTTTTTGATTGCGTTTTGCCTCTTCTATAGCGTGAATTATGGGAGCAATTTTCATAAAATTTGGCCTAGCTCCTGCTATGATTGTAATATTATACATAATGGTTGTTGGTTAGTTTTAGGGTTGTTTTCATATTCGCCTTTAATCTAATTAACTATTTTTCAGATTACTAAAAGACAAACTCATATGATTTGTAGGAAAAACCGAGCGCTTACCCGAATATGACCCGAATATGACCCGAAGGAGACCCGAAGGAGACCCGAAGGAGATACAAAGAGGCTTTGGTTGCGCTTTTAACTCAAATGTACTTATGTTTTTCATAATTGTGCCGAAAATATTCAATTTTTAGATACTTTTTAGTAAAAACAACGAATATTTAATGATTTTACGAAAAAATTTAATCTGGACTTAATATTTCCCTAGAATAAGATTAAAAAAGAAGCGTACTAAATGTATTTGTCTTTTAATACGTGAGGGTTGATTTAATAATCTATAGGTCCACTCCATATTATTCTTCACCCACCATTGTGGTGCTCGTTTTACGTTTCCGGTATAGACATCGAAGCTACCACCTAGCCCTTGAAAAACAGCTTTGTGATGGTTTTGGATACGCTCCATGAGTAGTTCTTGCTTTGGAGAGCCCATGGCAACAAAAACCGCATCGGGTTGGTGTTTTGTAATATCTTCTATTAATGCTTTTTCTTCTTCATCTGTTTTAATGTAGCCATTTCTGTAATTGCAGATATGAATGCCTTTGAATTCTTGTTTTAATTTAGCTATTGTTGCCTCAATAACTTCTTGTTTACCCCCTACTAGATAGAATGTTTTTGTTTTATGATATTTTTCTACAATATCTAACCACAGTTCGCATCCTGGAATTTTAACCACATCTTTGTAGCCTTTTTTGTGTAGTGCCCAAACCGCACCAATACCATCTGGATATCCTAAATTTCTATTGATAATGGATCTACTCTGATCTGTTGCATGCAGGATTTTTTCGGCATTAACCGCCACGAGGATTTTTTTATGCGCAAAAGCGTACTCTATAAGTTCGTTTCTTGACTTTGGCGCATATGTTATAACATTATTTAGGGCTTGAGATTTCATAATTATTGGTGTTTTTCTAAATGATAGTGTGCCATTGCATTAAACATAAAGGCATTACTCCAACGCATATAGGATATTTTAGAGCTGACACCTTTTCTATACTGGTAATAAAAGTAGCCTTTATTTGATTGCATATGGTTTATGGTCCAGTTTAAAGTTTTATCTAATACTTCTTCTTTGTTTTTGAATTGATTAAGCTTTGAAGCTGTTACTATAACTTGTGCTGGACAGTGAATATCTATAGGGTATGTTTTATTGTGGTAATATTTTGGTTTACCATCTGCTTCAAAAAAGTTATCTATATAATATTGCCAACCTTTATCTATATATTTTTGGAATGATGTATCTCCTGTATTTTGTTGGTATGTCTCAATAGCATCTAGATTAAAGCCTGTATGAAAACTATCTTTCCAAGACTGCACTGGTAACAATCCGTAAATCCAAGAGCCATCTTCTTCTTGAAGTTCGCATGCCGCAACCACAGCTTTTTTTGCCATGTCTGCATGTTCTTGGATCTTGTTGTATTTGTATGAATAGCTTAAGATTTTAGCACCTAATAGCGACGCATTAATGACTGTATTATTGCCATCTTTTACACTATATGAAAAAATATGACCTTTGCCATGAGGTGTTCTAGACAAATCGTTTAATACAAAATTAGCTGCTGTTAGCGTTTCTTCTAAAACTGTTTTGTCTTTAGTAATTTCATAGCTTTCAATTAAAGCTTCAACACAAAAACAAGTGGCTACTACAGTTGGCGTATGTTTTTTAAAGAGAAATAGGCGTCTGGCTTGCCAATCGAAATTATACCCCCAAGCTGATCCTGAATACCCTTTGCTTCTTAAGCTTAATAAAAGTTTTGTGATGTCTTTTATTTTTTGAAGTAATTCCTCTTCGGTACCGAAATCATTGCACCCTTTTTTTGCTAAATGGTATAATTTGCAATACCCTAACAGAAATAAGGCTACACCTTTGGTATTGTATTCTTTTGGAACCAGCAGTAACTTACGAAAGTTGATTGGGCTACGTTTGAACCCTTGAATCCAAGCTAATCTAGCCAAGTCCCAATGTTTAAGAGGTAAGGCTTGAAACACTTTGGAGTTTAAGCCATCATAAGGATCCCAGCCTTTGTATTGTTCTGCTTCGCAATAGGCTTTTAGTTTTAAAAAGCTATCAGAAACTTTATATTTCAATTTGTTCTCCACCACGTCTTATAGATTCTAAAGCTTTAAACGATGCTTTTGTTACTGCTACAATATCTTGAAATGGAATTGGTGCTTTTCCGTCGTTAAGTAAACCATTTACAAAAGCGTTTACCATTTCTTTTTGACCTTTATTTTGGTTGAGAAGTTTATCTTTTTTAGGCTTCCCTTTTCCAAAGATTTTAAGCTCTTTAAAGTCGTTTAAGGTTGCAGACATTCCTGCAGAAAACACCTCAACATACTCTTTGGTCATTGCTTTTGAACCATTAGCATAGTAACCAATAACACCATTTGAACCATTTTGAAACTGAATTAAAATATTTAGAGTATCGTTTAACTGATTAGCATCTGGTAAGGCTACTGCTGAAATTTTGATTGGTAAACTTCCGTTAAGGTACGTTAGGTAATCTATAAAATGACAAACTTCACCTAGTATTCTTCCGCCGCCAATTTCTGGATCTTGAATCCAGGTTTCTTTAGGAATTGCACCAGCATTAATTCTATAAATCATGGTCATAGGATTATTACCAACTGCTTTTTTGAGCTTTGCTGTTAATGGCGAAAAGCGTCTATTAAACCCAACCATTACGGCTTTATTTGCTTTTGATTGCGCTTCTATAATTTGCTCTAATTCTGACTCTAATAAACATATTGGTTTTTCGACAAATACATTTTTATTAGCCTGTAAGCCCTTAAGTACGAAAGGCCCATGCGAATCGTGACGTGTTGCCACAAACACTGTATTGGTTTTATCGTCTAACACATCTGCCTCTTGTGTTGCGCAGAACTGAAATTTGAATTTTTCGGCTACACGTTTTGATGTGGTTCCTGTATTGGTTAACACACCTACGCGACCAACCTCTGAGGACTCAGAGATGTTTGGCAATAAATTGCCTTGTGCATAACTACCTGCGCCAATAAATGAAATGTTTACTTTACCAAGTTTATCATTATCTGATGTGCTAATCTTTTCTTTAGAGATAGCTCGTTGAGTATTATATTTTAAGGCAATACCTGTAAAGGGTTCGGTTTTTGACACTACTAAATCGAAAGCTGCTTTGGCGTTATCAAATTCAAATTGGTGAGTGGTTAAATAACCAATATCGATTCGGTTAGTAGCAATTAAATTTTGAAAAGCTTCCATGTTGCGCTTCTCAGTCCAACGTACATAAGGCAATGGGTAATCGATGCCTTTTTCTTCATAATTTAAATCGTATCGTCCAGGACCATACGAGCATGCCATTTTAAGTTCTAGCTCTTTACGATACCAAAATGGATCGCGATCGAAACCTGTTGGTACAGCTCCAAGAACCACAACTTTACCTTTTTTGCGCGCTATAGCACCAGCAAAGTTTATAGGATCTAAACTAGAGGTAGCTGCAGCAATAATAACAGCATCTGCACCATAACCATTTGTGGCGTTTAGAATTTGCTCTTCGGCACCTGCAGCATTTCGGGTTAATCCTAAATCTACAACATTGTTTTTTATAGCTTGGTTTACAGCTTCTTGAGAAACATCTACACCAATAACAGTAACACCAGAAGCTTTTAAAATAAGCGCTGCTAACTGACCTAGAAGTCCGAGACCAATAATGACACAGGATTCTCCTAAGCGTAAATCTGCTTGCCTAACCCCTTGCATAGATATGGCACCTAAAGTATTATACGCAGCATCTTGCAAATTGGTGTTGTTATCTAATTTAACACAAAGATTGATTGGCACTGAAACAATTTCGGCATGATTAGCATAGCCAGCACCAGCACAAGCTACTTTATCTCCAACTTCGAACTCTGTTACCCCTTCACCAACTTCTATGACTTCACCAGCACAGCTATAACCTAAAGGCGAATAGGCATCTAGTTTTTTCATAACTGCTCTGTAGGTTTGCACAGGCCCTTGCTTTTTTAATGTATCTACGACTTGCTTTACCTGTTGTGGGCGTTCTTTTGCTTTGCCTATTAAGCTTTTTCTGGCGGCTACTACAGTAGAACCTTCTGTACCTGCACTAATTATAGAGTAATGATTTTTAACGATAACCATTCCTTTTCCAAGTTGTGGATAAGGCACCTCTTGAATTACCATATCACCTGAGCCTAATTTTTGTGTAAGTTGTTGCATTTATTTAAGTAATTGGGAGTATATTTCTGTTATTTGATTAAAAACTTGATGTGAAGAAAAATTCCTGATATCTTCTAGATTATTTTTACTCATAGTTTTCATTAAATCTTCATCCTCATAACACTGAATGATTGCTTCTACAATTTGCTTTACATCTCCAGGTGTTACAAGAAACCCATTTCTTGGCACTGAAATAACATCAGGAATCCCTGATATATTTGAAGAAATGATTGGTAATCCAAAATTCATAGCTTCTAATATAGAAATTGGCATACCTTCTTTATACGATGGTAAAATAAAAGTATTAGATTTCTTATATAAATTATCTTTAGCCTTACCTGAAACCCAACCAACAAAATCTACACTATTTAATAATTGATTTTTGGCAACAAATTTAAGAATATAAGACTCTAGTTCCCCTTTACCGGCAATTATTAATTTTATATTAGTATATCCTTTATCGTTTATTTGTTTCATTGCTTCTAATAAATCTTTAATTCCTTTGGATTCAATTAAAAAACCGACAAACACCAGAGTAAACATTCTTTTCGCCCCATTACACACTACTTTACTACTTAGTGAACTATCTTCTAAATCTATAGGGTTTGCAATTTTCAAAATATGATCTATATTGTAAGCCTGCTTTAACTTTTCTTCCCAATCTGAGCATAGCACAATTATTTTATCTACCTGGCTAAACACTGAACTAATGTACTTTTTTAAAATCTGATTTTGTGTTAAAAAAAAACCATAAAAGTCACTTGAATGTAAATGAAGTACGACTTTTCTACCTGTAATTTTGCCTATTAAAACAAAAATAGATTTACGAAAAAAGCTAATATTTGCTGAAGAATGTATGTGCAATACTTTTACATTCTTAAATAGGATATAATATAAGCAACAAAAAAACGCCTTAAAAAGTATTAAAATTTCAAAAAGTAAGGTTTTATCCTTATAATAATTAGTCTTTAGCAAAAAAAGATTAAATGGATATGGTTTCAACTGATATGCTTTATAATGTGACTTTATAACACTTGCAATACCTCCATTGCTTGTTAAGTCTGCACCTACTATCAAAATATTTTTACTCATTACTATTGAGCTGTTTAATTATCTTAAATGGAACACCTGCTATTATACAATTATCGGGAACATTTTTATTAACTACGGTATTAGCAGCTATAATAACATTATCACCTATTGTCACCCCTCTTAGAACAACAGCTTTATCTGCTATCCAAACATTATTACCTATTTTTATTTTACCTGTGTCATAACCATCAAATTTTAATTCATTTTCAATGAACTCGTAATGATGATCATGATCTAAAACAGACACAAATTGTGCTATTGTAACATTATTCCCAATAGAAATACCAGAAAAAGAGATTATTCTAGAAAAATTATTAATATTAAAATTATTGCCAATTGTTATAGTACTATTTCTTGCCTGAACTTCACAAAAATCTGCAAATCTAGCTTTTTTTCCAATAGACACATTTCCTTTCTCTATAAAAAACTTAAGTCGTTTTCCTATAAAAAAAACATCTTTACTCCTTAAGCTATTAAAATAAAATAACTTAAGCGTTAGCCATTTTAATACCGCTAACAATTTCTTTAAAACTGTCGATCTTTTTATTACTATCATTCAATAATTGAATTATTATAGAATTAATGATTATTAGAAACAAAAAAGGATAAATTCTTTTAAAGTCTTGAAAAAAGACCATTACAACAATAGTAAAATAAATGGACATTCCTAAACCTCTGAGAAGCTTAGAGTTTGACTTTCGAATTATTCCAATATTTTTAATTAGAAAATATAAGAACAAAGCAAAACCCAAAAGCCCTGTAATTAAAAGTAAATCTAAAAATCCATTATGAGTTACAATTAGGTTACCTGTTCTTTTTTTTATTTCCTTTTTTAAATTCGCTTCACCTAATCCAAAAATCATATATAAAGCAGAATCATTACTTTTTATAATATCTAAACCCGTTAAGAATAGTAACCCTCTCCCACTTCCAGCTTGTTCAAACGTTTTTTCCTCATTGTGACGAGACTTCCCAATTAACCTTTTATAAAACACAGAATCACTATCCACAAAAGAAGACAAACCATAAGCTATTAAACCTATCAAAAACACTCCGCTTACAACATATTTCATATTAATTTTTTTTATTAATATGGGTAAAGCTCCTATAACAAACATAGCCAAGCCTGTTCTTACAAATGTATTAACTAAAAAAAATATTGACAACGCAAATAAGCCCATATTCCAATACCTTTCTTTCTTCTTTTTAGAGTTTATAAAAACAAACAAACATATAAGACTTGTTATTGCTAAAATCATTGAGGCTGTATGTGGATTCGCAAAAGGCCCAGACACACCCATACCTCCTCCATACTTTTCTAAATCATAAACCTGTCCTTTTGATTCTAAACCAAAAAAATATGGAACAAAACAAATAATGAAAAATGTTTTAAAAAAATTAATATACTTAATTAATGTTGCTAGCTTTAAACCTAAAGTATATACACCTAAATGATAAAAAAGTAAAAACAAACTAGAATACCTTAGAGCACTCTCAGGGTCATAGAAAAAACTAAAAAGACTAAGTAATGAAAGGTAAAATAATGGTCTATAAATTTTTTCATATCTTAGTATATCTCGCCTTTTAGGAGTTTTATAATTATATATAATTAAAATTGGCAGCAAAATAAGTTTCCATATTATTGAAATCTTCACTGGACCAATACTATAGTTTTCAAAATGCATTAACAAAAAAAACAACACAAACACAATAATCTTTTTCATTTGGCTGCTTTTTTATTTTGATTATATACCCTTACTAAAAACAAAACGTTTTTAATAGTATCTAACAGGTTAACTCTATATTTAAATTCTATATTTTTATAAATATCAATATACTTTCCTACAACCTCATCTACCTTAAAACTGCTGTTAAACATTTTAATATTTAACTGCACAAATTCTTTATATTGATTTTTAGCAGAAAGCACATTTTGAATTGCAGATAATGTTTTTTGTTCATTACTATCATTAATTATAGCTCTCGGTGAAAAGTTAAATCCACTTAACTGTTTAAAATTATCTTCATTAACTAAAATAGGATAATCTGAATTAGCTATCGTAGCTAACATTAATTTTTTTTGAATAGCAGCCTCCATAAAACTCCTTCCTGTCCCTAGAACAACATCTGCTACATCAATAAGTTCATTAGCCTTAATCGTATACTTATTCTCTGTTATAAAATGAACATGCTCTTGTTGATTTTTTTTAAGATCCTTGTATACAGTTTCATCTTCTATAGAACCAATTATTAATGTACAACACCTAAAATCTTTAGCTAATTTTTCATGCAAATTTAATAACTGCTTAATAGTTTTTTTATAGGCATTTCCTATTCTAGCTATACGTAAAAACACATAATCATAGCCACCTAATCTATATGTAGAATTAAGCTCACCTATTCTTTCTTCATCTTGCTTACTATAGGTTACTCTATTAGGAATTAAATAGATGTTTGATTTTTTGTACTTCTTTTTACTTTTAAAGTACCTGAAATTTTCTTCGCTATAAGTTATTAAATTTTTAGATTTTGGATAATAAAATTTTGGGTTTGGACCACCACACTTTGTTAGCACTATTGGTTTATGCAAAAAAAATGAAGTCACTCTACCAAATAAATATGCCAAATCATCAAATGCATGAATAACATCTACTTTCTCTTTCTTTAAAACCTCTTTCGTTGACTTAAAAAGCCCTAATGTATTCAGCTTATTTTTTGAACTTAAAACATTAACAATAGACAACCCTTCACTTTTATTTAAAGCTAAAGACTCATCTGTACCTATGTTGATAATTACAATATTAAAATGTTTGCTCAACACTTTTGCAGTAGTAGTTAAGCTATAATAATGCCCACCATTACCTTGGCTTTTTGTATGAATGTTAGATATTAAAAAACCTATCTTCATCTATATAATTCTTTGCTCTATTTCTAGGTTAACATTGTATTTCTCAAAAACACGGTGTTTCACTTCGTTTATTAGGTTTAATATGTCATTTCCTGTAGCATCACCTCTATTTATAATAAATCCTGAATGCTTTTTAGATACTTCTGCCCCACCAACTCTGTAACCTTTTAATCCTAGTTCATCTATCATTGGCCCAACATATCTATTAGGTGGTCTTTTAAATACACTGCCTGCATTTGGATAATTTCTCGGTTGTTTTTCCCAACGTCTCTTTTTAGATTCAGACATTAAATTAGAAATCTCATTGTAATTGCCTTTTTTTAAATTAAACCAAGCCTTTAAAATAATTTTATCTACTTGTTTCTGAAAAAAACTATTTCTATACTCAAATTCTATTTCTTTCTTTGACTTTTCTTTAACCAACATGTCTTCCAAATCTAAATATCTAACCTTAGCTAAGATATTTTTTGTCTCGCCTTCTTTTGTCCCCGCATTCATAACCACAGCTCCACCAACAGAACTAGGTATGTCATAATAAAATTCCGCACCTGTCAATTCTGATTCTTTAGCTAATTTACTTACATCATAAATTTCGGCACCAGCCTCAGCTATAATTTCATTACTTTCTTTATTTACCTTAACCTCATTAAAGTTACCATTGAATATTATAAAATCAGAATCATAATATGATTTTGAAAGTATTACATTATTTCCACTTCCTAATACTATATAATCTTTATTAGATTTATATAAATCAACTATATCTAACTCACACTCTGGAAAAAAAGCTGTTCGACAATAGCTCTTTACTTTATATGAATTATAATCCGTTAAATCAAAATCTCTAAACCTTTTCACAATCTTATTTATCTATAATTTTCTTTATAAAATCCCAATCTGTTTTTTTAGGCATCAATATATCAGTAATATTAGTTTTTATTTTTTTACTATATAGAAATAAAAAAAATGCAGATGCTAAAATCATACTTATCGTCGTTGCTGAAGCAGCACCTATAACACCATATTTTGATATAAATATGTAGTTTAATAAAACATTTACAAAAGACACAGGCACGAGACAAGTAAGCATAGTTTTAGTATCTCCTTTTCCTGCAATGTCCATATTCAAAATTAAAAGAATGTTATAAAACACTAATCCTATAAATAACACTATTGCTATTTTACTTGCGTATAAAAAACTCTCTCCATAAACAAGCTTTACTACTTCATCAATACCTAATGACAACACAACACATATCAAGACTAAGAACACCACAATAACGCGCATTAATTTTTGAATATTCTCACTAGATCTTTTATCATCTTTAGTATTAGAACTTGTAACAAAAATTAATGGCGACAAAGAATTATTTAATTTAGATAACAAAGAGGTAAAAACCAAAGCAACACTATAAAATCCTATATCTGCCTCACTTACTTTGCCAGCCAATAAAAGCACAGGTATTGTTTTTTGATTACTTAATAAAAATAACGAAAAACTATAAAGCACGCCTTTACTAAAAACTCTTTTTATCACTTTAAAATTGAAACTTAATCGAAATTCAATAATTCTGTTTTTAATTAAAAAGAACATCTTTAAAATGAGTACAATAAAAAAAGACCCAACAATAGATATAATTGCACCATAAATTCTAAAATCTAAAACTTTAATTAAGAGCACTAGCAACAACAATTTCAATAACCCATTTAAAAAAGTATACGTTGCTGTTTTCTTTATTTTATTAGCAGAATACAACAACCCATTTAAATAAGTATTTGCTATTGATAGAGGTATTATAAGTGCCGAAAGCAACAATAAATCAATTGAAAAACCTAAATCTTTAAAAAAGGCTAAAAAAAGAAACAAAACAACACATATAGCGCTAGAAAACACCCAAAAATAGAAGTTAACAGAAAAAAGCGTATTAAGGTTAAAGATTTTCTTACCTGAAAAAAAAATTGTACTCTGTCTAATACCTAGCTCTGTAAAAGACACAAAAAACAATGTATAATAATTAAGAATAGAATAGGACCCAAAATCTGTAGGACCTAACTCTCTGGTCAAAACAACAGAAAAGACTAAACCAATTAGTATAAGTAAAATATTAGATGTAAATATTGAAAGAAAGTTTGATAAAAAATCTGTCTTCTTAATATTCTGAATTATTTTTCTCAAAACTCTAATTGATTAATTTCTACAAATTTTTTAACCTTTAAAAGTTTCCAAATCAATATGTTTGACTTTATACTCTTAGAAAAGACACTATCCTCTCTATATTTTTTTACAAATCCCCTAAAATCAAAATCTTTATCCAAATCAAAATAATCTAAATCTTCATAATAAGAGAACAGCTCTTCACTTATTGGTGGCATCCATTCTGTATAAGGAAAAGAAAACCCAGACTTTTTATCTGCCAATAAATCTTTATCAATACCATTAAATATTTCCATTTCAAATTCTCTATTATTAATGTTATTGTAATGACTTCCATTAATAACTTTTAAAACAGATTTTACATTTATAAAAGGAATTAGAATTTTAATATTTAAACGCTCTGCTGTGAGACTTGCATGGTATTCACATGGATTTAATAAAAGTGTATTAGAGTAATAATTATCAAAAAATGACTTACTCTTTAATTTAACATTTAAAATATAATCTTTTCTAGATAGACTATCTCTTAATATTAATGATTTTGCTTCATCAGAAATAAATGAATCTATATTAGAACTAAATAATAATGACTTTTCATATAATTCATAAAAAGTTGGTATATCATTACCAAAATCCTTTAGGTACTTAAAATAAGTAAAAGGTCCTCTAAACTTAAAAAGCTTAGATAAGTAATACAAGACATTATTAGAAAAAATACTATGTAGAAAAAAGGCAATTTTGATATATTTTTTTGAAGCAAAGTTAGCATCACCTCCTAAGCCATTTACAACAAGTTCAAAACCATCTTTTTTAAGCATCTTATTAAGAATAAAATTTGAACTCGGATCATGCCCTGGCTGATCAATTAAAGAAACATATTCTTCTAAAAGCTCAAAAAAGAGCAATTTATTTATTAAATACCTCTTAAAAGGAATCTTTAACTTCTTGGCTATTTTTTCCGCATAAACAGTTTCATCATATATATTCTTATCTGCTACTCTTTTTGAAGCATAACCTAAAGAAACAGCAGTAAAAGAATTAGGCTTAGATTGCAAAAACAACTTGGTTAAACAATTTGAATCATAACCACCACTTAAAGTAACTGCAATTTTTTCTTCTTCTCTCCGACAAACTTGATTCTTATATGACTTATATAAATCTGTCTTTAGTTCAAACTTATTAACTCTTTCTAAATTATAGAGTTCAGAAAAAGTTATTGATTTCAAAGTTAATCCATCAACAGACAAATTAGCTATAGACAAAGGTGGTAAAACTAATATTTCATCAATAAAAGTATAAGGCCATTTAACATCTCTACCACACAGATAACTTAACACTGATGTTTTTCTTATTCTCCATGATTTGGTTACTGCTCTAATTAAAAAAGGAACACTGGTAGAAAGTATAAAAAGGTTATCATCCTTATAATAAAACAGTTTTTTTATACCAGTTATATCATTTTGAAAATAAATCTCATCCTCATCAATAACACAAAAAACCCCATCTGAATCTAACTTTACAAATTCAGTTTTATCACTTTGCTCTACTAATTCTGCATATTCTTTATGGCTATACTTAATCTTATTCTCATCATTAAATACTCCAAAACATTCTCCTGTAAGCAACACATTACCACCATACGACTCATCAAGCTCGTTATTATTATATAATTGATAGCCTATAACATTATCGTAAAGATTATTTTCATACTTATTTTTCTTGTACAAAAAGTCACTATCTGATAAGTAATTTTCTAAAACAGTATTAGAAACATTATTCTCCTGATTATTGTTATAACAAACTAAAACGAATCCTTTCATAGAATTTCTACTTGTAACCCTTTTAATTTTCCTTTTAAATCCTCATAACCTCTACCTATTTGCCAGGCATTTTCAATGGTTGTTTCGCCTTCTGCAGTTAAACCAGCTAAAACCAAAGCAATACCAGCTCTAAGATCTAGAGCCGAAACTGTTGCTCCTTTTAGCGTATTACCACCATGTATTTTAAGTAAGTCCCCATCTACTTGATAATCCATTCCCATTTTGGCCAATTCTTCTGCATAACCATAACGCCCAGGAAATCTTAAATCTATAATCCTAGATTCGCCTTTAGACACTGCGCCAAACACAGCAAACAATGGTTGCATGTCTGAGTTAATTCCTGGATATGGGCCCGTACTAATATCTATTGGATAGGCTTCGCCACCTCTAACGATTAATGAATTTTCACCTCTATAAAATTTCATACCACTTTCTCTTAAATGTACCAAAGGCACTTCTAAATGCTCGAAAGGAAAATCTAATATTTCCACATCACCATTTGTTACCACAGCACCAATTGCCCATGTTAAAGCCTCCATATTATCTGGTATAACGCTATGTCTTACTCCACTTAATCTTTCCACTCCCTCTATAACGATACATTTTTGCCCAAACACCTTAATTTTAGCTCCCATTTTATTAAGCATTGTAATAAGATCTATAATTTCTGGACGTATATGTGGATTCCATACCGTTGTTGTTCCTAAAGCCAATGTAGCACATAAAATAGCATTTTCAGTTGCTCCCGTTGAACGCATAGACAAATGAATATCTCCGCCTTTCAATCTGCCATTAGCTTTTGCACATAAATACCCATCTTCTTCCCACACTTTAGCTCCCATTTGCTCTAAAAGCATTACATGTAAATCATATTTACGCTCACCCAACTTACAACCTCCAGGTAAAGGCACTTTACCTTCACCAAATCTTGTTGTTAAAGCACCTAATATAAGCAATGAATTTCTAATAGAACGCTCACTCCAAAGCAACTCTGAATTTATAGTGTCCTCAGCAATTTTCAAATAACGATCTCCTTGTATACAGGTCTTCCCCATTCTATTTAACATCTTAATATGCACTTGCATATCTAACAATCCATTTGGTGAATTATAAAGCTCTACCGTCTCATCGGTTAAAATAGAAGCAGCCAATAATCTTAGAGCACTATTTTTAGCTCCACTAAGCTTTACTTGACCTAATAGTCGGGATTTACTAATTCTTATAGCATCCATTACGTATATTCTTAATAAATTAATTTGAGTTTATAACTCAAAAACAATGATTGCAAAACTAAAACAATTCTTGCAGCATCAAGCAAGACCTTAAACAAAATTAATATTAGCTCTCTAACTTA
>NZ_JAOARH010000132.1 GCF_025210595.1 Winogradskyella sp. | reverse complement strand
TAATGCACCATAAATCCGTTTTTCAACAGCTTTAGTAGATATGTCTAAAAGTGCCGCAATTTCCTTAAAGCGTTTTCCTTCAACTCTATTCATTAAAAAAGCAACACGTTGTGCTTCAGTTAAATTTGCTATAGCATTTTGCAGTTTTTGATGATACTCCTTTTCTTGCATTATAAATTCTGGCGATTCATTAGTGGAGTGTTTCTGCGGTGTTTTTTCGTGTTTTAGCACAACCTTCTGGTGTGCAACAGCATTTAACATTAAGTTATTTGCAGTTGTAAACAAAAAACTTTTTGCTTTTTCTGGTGAAACTTTGCCGCAATTTTGCCAAAGTTTAATAAAAGCTTCCTGTACTTTATCTTTAGGATTTAGATGCTCACCAAATTTGTAATACAAAAAATCGTGCAAGTTTTTTGAGTGCTTTTTGTACAAACGCTCAAATAAGTGCTCTTCGCAAATATGATCTTGGATGGGTTGGCTCATAATTATCGCTCTGCAAATTATAAATAAATTTTATATAGCCTAGGTAGGAAAAATAAAACTATTATTGTTATATAATAAAAACCATAATGCTCCAATGATATGAAAGTGAAAATCAACAAGTTGTTATTATTTTCTTTTTTTGTGTTTTTAACATTTTTTGCTTGTCAAGAAGAAGCATCAGATGTTAATAATCCAGAAGACCAAGAAGTTATACAGCCAGACTCTCAGTTAGCAAGGGCTATGTCTTATGTTACAGCAAATGATGGATCTTACGATAATATTTTAGATAATTCTGATTGTTTTTCAATTGAATTACCTGTCACTATAATAGTTGGTGATGTAACAATTGTAATTGAAACTATAGAAAATATAGAGGGTTTAGAAGAGATGTTTGAAATGTATGAAGATGATGAAGATTTTTTAGATTTTGTTTTTCCGATTACAATAATTTTTAATGATTATACAGAGGTTATTATAGAAAACCAAGATCAACTCGAAGATTTTATAGAAGATTGTGAAATTGAAGAGAATGAAGTTGTTGAGTGTGTAGATTTTGTATATCCTATTTCATTTTCAGTATTTAATTCAAGCTTTAATATAGTAGATACTGTTACAATAGAAAGTGATGAGGCTTTATTTAGCTTTTTAGAAAACCTTGAAGAAGAAGAGAATATCTTAATTGTAAGTTTAAATTACCCAGTAACATTAGAGTATGTCAATGGTGCAACTATAGAGGTGAATTCTAATCAAGAATTAGCAGAGGCTATAGAAACCGCTGAAGAAGATTGTGAAGATAATGGAGAAGATCAATGCGAAGTTGAGGATGTTGAAATGTATTTGCAGGAATGTTATTGGATTGTAGAAACGTATAATGGAGATGACCATCTGCAAAATTTTGCTTTTCATTTCTTAGAAGATGGAACTATAAATGTGATAAATGGAGTTACAGCACAATATATTGATGGGAATTGGAATACGTCCATAAGTAATGAAGGTTATGTAGAAATTGTAATTTCAGATTTAGATGAAATTGAAGAGATGAACGGAAGTTGGATTGTGTATGAATGTGATGAAGACGAATTAGTTCTTAAACAAGAAATAGATGGGCAATTAGTTGTAGTTGAGTTAGAACAAGAATGTGAAGATGATTTAGACTGTACAGCACAAGAAATAGCCCTTAACTTACAAGAATGTAAATGGTGGATGGGGACAAGTTTGTTAAGTCCAAATTATAGTGGTCCATTGTTTTTTTATGAAGACGGAATAGTAAATGTTGGTTATGATAACGGAAATCAGCTAACAGGAACATGGGAAATTGTATTAGGTAATACAGGTGTGTTTCTAATTTTAGATTTACCAGGTAATTATGAAGCTATATCTGTAGAATGGAGAGTTGTAGAGTGTGAAGAGGATAGGATAACATTTGTTTTTGATGAAGAAGAGTTGGTGCTAGAACAAGAGTGTGAAGTACAAGAAGATGAAGTTTTTGATTGCTTTGAAGATTTTGAATTAGTAGAATGTTTAGGTGAAAATAATGAAGCAGAATTTAACCTTAGCGCAAATACTATAGGCTTAATAGATTGTCAATATAATTTTACACCATCTTTTCATGTTAGTTTAGCAGATGCAGAAGCCAATGTTAGTGCAATTATACAGACAGAATCATATTGGTCAGTATCAGGAGAAGTTTATTTGAGAATAGAATCAGATAGTGGAAATTTTGAAATCTTTACAGTATATCTCAACACAGAAGAATGTAATTATTTTGAGTGTTTTGGTAATTACGATCTTACGGTCTGTGATCAGGAAGATGGAGTCGCAGATGGATTTGGAGTTTTTGATCTAAATCTTATTTTCGATAATTGCCCTAATGATGATGTAGTCTATTATTTTTATTCAACAATAGTTGATGCTGAGACAGAAGTTGATGCTTTGCTTAGTCCTTTTGTTAATACAATTGCTTACCAACAAACTATTTACTCTAGAGTTGCTCTGGCTGGAAATCCAAATGTTTACGAGATTTTCTCACACACTTTAATTGTAGAAGATTGTTCTGTGAGTTGCTCAGAAGAAGATGTAGATGGGTTTTTAGTAGAGTGTATTTGGAATGCTGTAAACTACAATGGTAGTGATAATTTAATGAATTGGAATTTTGATTTTGAACCGAATAGCCAAATTGTAGTGATTTACAATGATACCTCTACAATAGATGCAACATGGTCAACATCGCAATCAGATGATGGTGTTGTGGTAACATTTTCTAATATTTCTGGGCCAAACATTCAGGCTATAATAGGTGATTGGTTGGTTGTTGAATGCGAAGAAGATCGTTTGCAATTACATAGAGGAGATGATATTTTGGTTTTAGAACAAAACTGTGAATAATATATAACGAACCACTTATTAGTTGGTAATTTAGTAAGTTTAAGTTGGTGAAAAGAGCTGCCGTCCGCTGGGTAGCTCTTTTCTTTTTTTAGCGAAACATAATTTTTAAAAGCTTGTAAGCATATTAAAATTGTTAGGTAATTAATTCTGCTAAAGGGTAGAATCTTTTTGATTTTGAATTCAGAATCATATAAAGTATTCGTTTATCTCTTGTAAATTCTTAAATTTGCAACTTCAAAAAGAGATAAAGATTATGTTTAATAATTTAAGTGATAAGTTAGATAAAGCGTTACACGTACTTAAAGGTCATGGTAGTATTACAGAAGTTAATGTTGCCGAAACATTAAAAGAAGTAAGACGTGCGCTTTTAGATGCCGATGTTAACTTTAAAATTGCTAAAGAATTTACTAAAAAAGTAAAAGAAAAAGCAATAGGTCAAAATGTATTAACGACACTTCAGCCAGGTCAGTTAATGGTTAAGATCGTTAAAGACGAGTTAACTGAGCTTATGGGAGGTGATGCAGAAGGAATTAATCTTTCAGGAAATCCATCTGTAGTTTTAATGTCTGGTTTACAGGGTTCTGGTAAAACAACGTTTTCTGGTAAACTTGCTAACTATCTTAAAAATAAAAAAACAAAAAAACCTTTATTAGTAGCCTGTGACGTGTATCGTCCTGCTGCGATAGATCAGCTTCATGTTGTAGGAGATCAAATCAATGTTGAGGTTTATAGTGATAAAGGAAATAATGATCCGGTTGCTATTGCACAAGCAGGTATAGCTCATGCAAAGGCTAATGGCCATAATGTGGTAATTATAGATACTGCTGGTCGTTTGGCTGTTGATGAAGCTATGATGACCGAAATTTCTAATATCCATAAAGCTATTCAGCCACAAGAAACCTTGTTTGTTGTGGATTCTATGACAGGTCAAGATGCTGTAAATACTGCAAAAGCCTTCAATGATATTTTAAATTTTGATGGTGTTATTCTTACCAAATTAGATGGTGATACCAGAGGTGGTGCTGCTATATCTATTAAATCGGTAGTTAATAAGCCAATTAAGTTTATTGGTACTGGTGAAAAGATGGAAGCCATAGACGTATTCTACCCATCTCGTATGGCAGATCGTATTTTGGGAATGGGTGATGTGGTGTCTCTTGTTGAGCGTGCTCAAGAACAATTTGATGAAGAAGAAGCACGAAAACTTCAAAAGAAAATTGCAAAAAACCAGTTTGGGTTTGATGATTTCTTAAAGCAGATTCAACAAATCAAGAAAATGGGTAACATGAAGGATTTAATAGGTATGATTCCTGGTGCTGGTAAAATGATGAAAGGCATAGATATAGATGATGATGCGTTTAAAGGTATTGAAGCAATTATTCATTCTATGACACCAGCAGAGCGTGCTAACCCTTCTATAATTAATGCAAGTCGTAAAAAACGTATAGGAAAAGGTTCAGGAACATCTGTGCAAGAAGTTAACCAGTTGCTAAAACAGTTTACTCAAATGAGTAAAATGATGAAGATGATGCAAGGCGGAGGCGGTAAGCGCATGATGCAAGCTATGAAAAATATGCCAAGGTAAGTAATTAGCAGTTTGGCAGTCGTCAGTTGGCAGTCAAAAAAGAACAACAAAATTATAATTACTGCAGACTCAATACTGCAGACTCAATACTGAATTATGACAATACTAGACGGAAGAAAAACAAGTAAGGATATAAAAGAGGAAATAAAAGCCGAAGTTGATAAAATGAAGGCTAATGGCGAAAAAGTGCCTCACCTTGCAGCTGTTATTGTAGGTAATGACGGAGCGAGTTTAACTTATGTAGGAAGTAAAGTAAGAGCTTGTGAACGTGTTGGTTTTGAATCTACAATGGTGCGTCTACCTAATACAACTAGCGAAATTGAATTGTTAGATACTATTGAAGAATTAAATAATAATGATGATATAGATGGTTTTATTATTCAGTTACCTCTTCCACCACAAATAAATACTCAAAAAGTTTTAATGGCTGTACATCCAGATAAAGATGTTGATGGTTTTCATCCTACTAATTTTGGTAAAATGTCATTAGATATGTCTACTTTCATACCAGCAACACCATTTGGTATTTTAGAGCTTATTGATCGTTATGGAGTAGAAACTAAAGGAAAGCATACTGTTGTTATTGGTCGTTCTCATATTGTTGGTCGCCCAATGAGTATTTTAATGGGACGTAAAGGGTTTCCTGGTAATTCTACAGTAACTCTAACGCATAGCCATACTAAAAATATTACTCAAATTACATCACAAGCAGATATAGTGATTTCGGCTTTGGGTATACCTAATTTCTTAAAGGCTGAAATGGTTAAGGACGATGCTGTTATTATTGATGTTGGTATTACTCGTGTTCCTGATGATTCTGAAAAAGGCTATCATATTACAGGTGATGTTGATTTTGAAAATGTGAGTAAAAAAGCAAGTTTTATTACTCCTGTTCCTGGTGGAGTAGGTCCTATGACTATTGCCATGCTTCTAAAGAATACTCTAATAGCTAGAGAACGCCATAGAAAAAATAGAGGTTAATTAACCTCTAAAGGGTTTGCAGATAAAGTCTGGATAGAATTATTTAGCGACGTTATTCCAAATGTCTAGATAAATTTTCCAATCATCATTAACTTTTTTCCAAACGATAAGGTATTTGCCTTGCCAAGACACTTCTTTTTTATCTTTGGTTAATGTTTTGCCTTCGTAATAGCCATAATCGTATGCAGTGTCATTTTCAATATGTATTTCATCTGGAGTGACTTTGTGATATAGAACGTCCACACCTTCCGGAATGGTCCAATACGATGATAAATCATTTTTGCCAGACATTATTTTTCTGTTGTTAGGAAATATCTTTCCGTCTTCGGTATACATGTTTACCAAGGCATTAATATCTCCATCCATATAAGCTTTTGAAAACGCTAGTGTGTTTTTCTTTATAACACCTATATCTGAATCATTGTTAGTGTTCTTTTTACAATCAATTTTCCATGTCGGAAATACAACTTTTTCTGTTTTGTCAACCCATTCCCCAACCCACTTGTAGCCTAAATCACTAATATCGTAGAATGTTAATCGGTAAAAGCCTTCCATGCCATTTGGTGCTTTTTGGTCACGATATAACACAATATTTCCGTTGTCTTTTTTTTCTCCTTCCCAAGTTGGTAATGATGTTGAAGGTAGATTAGATGAATAGTAATGTACATACCATTTACTACTGTCTGCAATAAACTGACGAATACTGCCAGAGTGTTTTCCATCTGCTTTTATGGTTTCGTCTTGCACAGCCATACCATTCATTATGTACTTCCATTCCCAGGTCATATCTACAGGTTCTGCCCAAGTTTGATCTTGTTTTCTGGTAACAGACTTGCAATTACATTTTCCTATTAAACCTTCAAAATCTTTGATTTGTTCTGGTGCTTCAGGATTTGGTAATCCATAAGGATTAGTGTCTGAAATCGAATAATCATTCTGTGAAAAACTAAATGCTGAAATAAAAAAGACAAGTGTAATGATTAATTTCATAGTAGTTGTGTAATTGGTTAGTATTTTTAAAGTTAAAAACCAATCAGTCAACTATGTTGTTAATTAGCATATAATTAACGTCTGCTTTTTCTTTGACGCTTATGATTTGGGTCGAAAGTTTTTTTAGAGTCGCTTATAAGTTCGCTTAGTGTTTTAAACTCTTCTTTGCTAAGTTCGCGATATTTTCCAATAGGAGTATCTAGCTTTATATTCATTATACGAACACGTTTTAGAGTCTGTACTTCGTAGTTTAAATAATCGCACATACGACGTATTTGGCGATTTAAACCCTGAGTTAAAACAATGCTAAAGGTATATTTATCTACTTTTTTAACGTTGCATTTTTTGGTACGTTGTTTCAGTTCTTCAATATAAATACCGCCTGCCATTCGCTCTATAAAAGTTTGGGAAATGGGTTTATCTACAGTAACAATATATTCTTTTTCATGATTGTTGCTTGCACGAAGAATTTTGTTAACGATATCTCCATCATCTGTTAAGAGGATTAAACCTTCACTTGGTTTGTCTAAACGGCCAATAGGAAAAATGCGTTTAGGATAATTGATGTAATCAATAATGTTGTCTTTTTCAACTCGAGTATCTGTAGTACATACAATACCTACGGGTTTATTGAAAGCTAAATAAACAAAGTCTTGTTTTCGTTCGCCAATAATTTCACCATCAACTTTTACAATATCATTAGTAGCTACTTTTGTGCCCATTTCTGGTACAGCATCGTTTATTGTAACACGACCAGCATCAATTAAGCGGTCAGCTTCGCGACGAGAGCAGTAACCAGCTTCGCTGAGATATTTATTAAGGCGTTTTAAATCTTCTGACATAGGGCAAAAATACAATAAAGTCTTTTAGGACTTTGGTAATAACAATGACATTTCATTAAAAATAACATCATCTAAATGTCCCATTTTCTTTTCGTTTTTAGTGATAAGATGCATGTGTAAAAAGGAATCGTGATGCGTAAAAACACCTTGGTGCTGTGTTGAGAAAAAGCCAATTATTTCTGTGTTTTCATTCTCTAATGTATAGTTAGTTTGTCCTTGGTGTGCTTCTTTTGGTGAAGAAACTCTAGTTTCTTTTGGTAAATTTTGAATATGAATTATAGCCTTTGAAACACTGCCTTCTAGTTTAAATGCAAACGGTCGTTTTTTATCTTTAGTTTTACTGTCAATAAAAGCTTCTAGTTCTTTTATAGATTTTACAGAACTTGGCAGTTTGATTTTGTTCCAGTCATTGACATTAGCATACACAAAAAATGGTGCTTTAGCGTTTTTAATTTCTTTTACAGTCATTGTAGAGTCTGTAAGTACTCGAGAGACATAAGTTTTTCCGTTATTGATAACTATTTCACCACGTAAATAAGCTTCAGGGCCAAGACCGTAAAGTCCTTTTTTAGGATTAATAGTGTCTAATTGTATTTTTCCGTACAACTCGCCTTTCCACATCACGTCTTTCATTGCAGCAACACTAACAACATCTGAATAAGTAATGTTTTGCTGTTCTTCCTTATTTGATTTGCAATTAAAACAAATAAGAGCTAAAAGGATGAAAACTAGTTTGTTATTTAGCATAATTAGTAACTACCGATTTATAAACTCAATAATTTTAGGTGTCAATGATGTGTCTTTTAAACCATGACCAAAACCTTGTGTTTCTATGAGCTCAGAATTTTTATAGCGATTAGCAAAAAGAAGTGCGTCTTCAAAAGGAATGATTTTGTCTTTTCTATCGTGAATAATTAATCCTTTTGCTTCAATTAATTTTGTGAAATTTGCTGCTGAAAAGTAATCTACAGGTTTTCCAAATCGTTCTAAAACTATGTTGTCTAATCCGTTAGAAATCCGTTTGTTGTAGCCCATCATAGATTTAT
Source organism: Winogradskyella sp. (assembly GCF_025210595.1). GTDB lineage: Bacteria > Bacteroidota > Bacteroidia > Flavobacteriales > Flavobacteriaceae > Winogradskyella. The sequence continues at coordinate 33,339 of NZ_JAOARH010000132.1, read as the reverse complement.
ATCTTGTAAATACACCTGTAAAATGTGCAGGCGCTCCCAATAATATCATTTTTTTTACTGAAGCTAATTGGTAATTGTGCATAAAAAATACTGTTGCCATTCCGCCTACAGAGTGTCCTATTATGGCTTCAGGTTTAAATTTTTGTGCAACAACATTAATAAATTCAGAATATAAAACAGCATTAAATAGTTTACCATCAGAGCTACCATGAGCTGGAGCGTCTAAGGCTATAATATTGTAATCTTGAGCTTTTAAGTCTTCTAAAATATATTGCCAACGCGAAACATTACTTTCCCAGCCATGGGCTAACAAAACTGTTTTTCCGTTGCCTTGCCAGTGGTAGGTAGCAATTTTTAGATTATCGTAAGTGAGCTCTTTAAATAATGCAGAGCTTACCAGTTTTTTTTGATTTTCTGTATAGCGTCCTTTACGTGGTGAAGCAAATAAATTTAAAGCTTTTTTAGAAGCGTATTTAGAAGAAATTATGCTCGTTGCATTTAATGCTCTACCTATTGATTTTATTACTAAAGTACTCATGCGTTTAATCTTCTTAGTTTTCTTAATACCTTCACTCTACCAATGCACCATAAAGAATTTAATTTTAGCCTGATCTGGAATTTGAATAGCATCAATACTAGCATCCATATCAAACCTTAATCCACTAGGTAATTCTTTTTTATCAATAGTAAAAGAGGCATTAATTTCATTAACTGATACAACAATGGTATTAATTAAATTATGAATTTTTGAAATTTTATAAGCTTCTTTAATATCCTTAAAAGTACTTAGTTTAGAGATGTTCTTTTTGGTTTTGTAGCGCTCGTCAATAATTCTTACACTTGAAATAAGAGAGGTAGAATCTAAAGCTTCTTTAGGTGATAAATCCAAAAGTTTTTTGCCGCCTTTCTCAAAAACTTCAATAGTATTAACAGAGCCGGTAAACTCATCGCCAGCAATGTATCGTACTACGGAATCGTTAATAAAAACAGCATCAAGGTCTTTAACTTTGGTAGAATCTGTAAGTAAACCAATATGATGTTTTTCAACTAAAAAAGGATTAGACGCTTTATCTGTATTGCAACTAGTTATAAGTATTGCACAAGTTATGAGTGCAAAAAAAATGTTTTTCATGTGTTTGTTTTTACTGAATAATTTTCAGAACCTCAAAACGTAGATATTCTGAATGTGATTTTGATTTAGGGTTAAATTATTTAAGCATTTTGGTTAAAATTCCTAAAACACTTCTAATTACAGTTGGGCTAGAAAGTACCTTTACAATAGGGTTTTGTCTATTACTACGTCTTCTAGAGCTAGATTTTCTTTTGCTTTCCGCTTTTTTAAGAGCCTCTTTTTCTTCTTTTGCTTTCCGTTTTGCTTCTTCAGCTTCAGCTTGTTCAATTTTTTTATTTAGCATTTCATAAGCACTCTCTCTATCAACCTCTTGATTGTATTTTTTTGCTAATTGAGACTGTGCTAATAAGTTACTAAGCTCACTTTCGGTTAAAATATCCATTCGGCTCATAGGAGCTCGCATCATAGTAGCTGCTAATGGTGTTGGTTTTCCTTTTTCGTCTAACGCAGAAACTAATGCTTCTCCAATTCCTAAAGAAGTTAAAACATCAGCAGTATCATAGTATTCAGTATCTGGATAATTTTGAGCTGTTAATTTAATAGCTTTTCTGTCTTTTGCTGTAAAAGCTCTTAAGGCATGTTGCACTTTTAAGCCTAATTGCCCAAGAACAGCTTCAGGAACATCAGTAGGGTTTTGAGTTACAAAATATAAGCCAACACCTTTACTACGTATAAGTTTAACAATGCTTTCTATCTGATTTAACAAAGCATCTGAGGCTTCGTTAAAAATTAAATGTGCCTCATCGATAAACATAACCAGTTCTGGTCTTCCACTATCTCCTTGTTCTGGAAATGTAGAATAGATTTCTGCCAATAAGCTTAACATAAAGGTCGAAAACAATTTAGGCTTATCTTGTATGTCTGTTAATCTTATTATATTGATATAACCACGACCATTTTCATCTATTCGTAATAAATCTTGTGTGTCAAAAGAGGTTTCTCCAAAGAACAAATCACCACCTTGTTGTTCAATCTCTATAAGCTTTCTTAAGATGGCACCTGTTGAAGCTGTTGAAATACGACCATAAGCTTCTTCAAATTCCTTTTTGCCTTCGTTAGTTGCGTATTGCAACATCTTCTTAAAGTCCTTTAAGTCTAGAAGAGGCAATTTATTATCATCGCAATATTTAAATATTACTGAAATAATACCTGCTTGGGTTTCGGTAACACCTAAAATTCTAGAAATTAAGACAGGGCCAAATTCACTTATAGTGGCACGTAATCTTACTCCGTCTTGTTCTGAAAGTGTCATGATTTCAACAGGAAAAGATTTAGCATCAAAAGGTAAGCCTATTTTTTGATGACGTTCATCGATTTTTGGATGTCCAGGACTAGGTTTTGCTAAGCCACTTAAATCTCCTTTTATATCCATTAATAAAACAGGAACTCCTTTTTCTGATAAGTTTTCTGCTAAAATTTGTAAAGTTTTGGTTTTTCCTGTACCTGTAGCACCAGCAATTAATCCATGACGATTCATGGTTTTTAGTGGTACATTTACATAAGCATTGGTTTTTGTTTCTCCATCTAACATTGCAGCACCTAGAGTGATAAAGTCGCCTTTAAAAGTGTTGCCTTCGGTGATATCATGTATGAATTTTTCAGAATTACTCATCGGTCAAAAAATTTGCATAAAAATAGTGTAATTTTAAGATAGTATAAAATTGAATTCATCTATTGAAGGTGCTTATATTGCTACTTTAGCAGTACTAACAGGGGAATACTGAAGACTTATTGATATATTTGCTAGCTATGACAAAAAGAGAAAAACAAAAATTGATAGATGAAGGATTACTTCTGCCTTTAATGGAAGAGTTTTATACCATTCAGGGAGAAGGCTATCATAAAGGAACAGCGGCTTATTTTGTAAGGATTGGAGGTTGTGATGTAGGTTGTCATTGGTGCGATGTTAAAGAAAGTTGGCTCCCAGAATTGCATCCTGCAACAGAAACAATTAAAATTGTTGAAAATGCAGTAAAGTATAGCGATATTATTGTAGTGACAGGTGGTGAACCTTTAACATGGAATATGGAGCCCTTAACAGAGCAACTAAAGGCTAAAGGTGTGCAAACACATATTGAAACTTCTGGAGCTTATAAGTTAACAGGGCAGTGGGATTGGATATGCTTATCACCTAAGAAAGTAAAATTACCTACCGAAGAAATTTATCAAAAAGCACACGAGCTTAAATGTATTGTTTACAACAAAGATGATTTTAAGTTTGCCGAAGAACAGGCTGCAAAAGTAAATAAAGATTGCATTTTGTATTTACAACCAGAATGGAGTAAGCGTGAAAAAATGATACCTCAAATAGTTGATTATGTTATGGTAAACCCTAAATGGAAAGTGTCTCTACAAACACACAAATATTTAAATATTCCTTAATAATTTAAAATTACGCCTAAGATTTATTATATTCCTATTATTATTTAGCTTGTTTTAACAAGCTCTAAGTACTTAAGAAACCCTAATTAATTACTTAAAAACCCTATAAAATGATCTTTGAAAATGTTAAAAACTATCGTGGCGAAGCGTGGAAAATAATCGCGTTTCCCGAAGAGGACAGTATCCTTCCAACAGAAATAATTTATATTTCTAATTATGGAAGATTAGTGAAATTAATTGATGACGAACCTAAAATTTACAAGCCTTACCTTCTTAATAAATATCCTCATATTAAGGTAAAAACTACAGAGAGGAAATTGTATCGAGGTTATATGAAGTATAAATACAAAGGCTATTATCTTCATAAGTTGGTTGCGCAAACTTTTTTAGAACAGCCAGAAGATGCTGTTTATGTTATTCATTTAGATTATGATAAGCTTAATAATGAGGCTAGAAATCTAAAATGGGCAACTAAGAGAGAAAAGGAATTGCATCAATGGGAAAACCCTGTTTTTATTGCGTCTAAAGAAAACCAAAAGCGGCCTTATTCGAAGCTTACAGAAAACAATGTAAGACTTATTAAAAAAATGCTAAATGATCCTAACCGTCGTACACGGTTAAAAATTATTGCTAAACGATTTGGAATTTCAACCATGCAATTACAGCGTATTAAAACAGGTGAAAATTGGGGTGATATTCCTTCACTTTAAATTTGTTAAAAGAAAGAAAAGCCTAGTTATGTTTAAATATAACTAGGCTTTTTATAAAGGAGGCTTTAATTAAAAGTGTTATTTTTTAAAAGGGACTGCAACTCTAACAGTTCCCCAACCCATGTGCATATGTATGCCGTCATCAGACTTTTTAAATGCAATAGAGAAAGCTTCTAGTGATTTGCTTCCTTCACTTGTTGGTACAGTTATTCTAGCTACATCATTTTTTTCATCGTAAAAGTAACTTCCCCAAACATTAAGGTCTGTGCTTACAATAATTGTCCATTCCTTCTCACCTGGAATTGCATAAACAGTGTATGTGCCTTTTTCAATTTTTGTTCCGTTTAATTCCATGTCAGTGTATACATTAAGTTCAGCAGCTTCGTTTGCGCCAAGTCTCCATACTTTTCCTGGTTTAGCCAAATCATAAACCTCTCTACCTTTTAATTGAGGCCTACTGTAAACAATCTTAATCAGTTTGTTAGATTCTTTGTAATTGCTAGGGTAAGAAGAAGCATCCATAGGGCTTTTATCTAATTCTGAAAATTTTTGAGCTTCAGCATTAAAAGATAGAAGCAATGTAAAAGCAAAAGCAATGGCTGAAATTAGTCGTGTTGTTTTCATGTTTTTTGATTTTTAGTTGTAGTAAAATTAGTTTTTAATTGATCTAACGGTCGAAAATAAATCCTAAAGTTTACAGATTAAAAGTTAAATAGAAGAATAGAGGTGGTTTAAGTTTTAATATCAAGATAATTAAAGGTTTTAAGTTTTAAATTAAAATCATTATAGCATTTGTTGTTAATAATATAAAAGCTTATAGTCATATTTGTATCGTAATTAATAATAAAAATAAATAGTTATGTGCGGAATAGTATGTGCGTTTGATGTGAAGCAAAAGTCAGAAATATTAAGACCTCAGATTTTAGAAATGGCAAAAACCATTCGTCATCGCGGACCAGATTGGAGTGGTATATATAGCGATGATAAAGTTATTATGGCTCACGAGCGCTTAGCAATTGTGGATCCAGCTTCTGGAAAACAGCCTTTATTTAGTGAAGATAAAAATCTCATTTTGGCAGCAAACGGAGAGATTTATAACCATAGAGCATTGAGAGCACAATTTTCAGATTATGAGTTTCAGACTAAAAGTGATTGTGAAGTTATTCTTGCGCTTTATAAAGAAAAAGGGTCTCACTTTCTAGATGATTTGAATGGTATTTTTGGTTTCGCTATTTATAATGTTGAAAAAGATGAATATTTTATTGCTCGAGATCATATGGGAATTATTCCTTTGTATATGGGTTGGGACAAGCATGGTACTTTTTATGTGGCTTCAGAATTAAAAGCACTTGAAGGGGTTTGTACAAAAATAGAGTTGTTTCCTCCTGGTCATTATATGAGTAGTGAAGATGAAAAGTTGGTAAAGTGGTACAAGCGAGATTGGGAAGATTACGATGCTGTAAAAGATAGTGAAACCAGTGTTACTGAGGTAAGGCAAGCGCTAGAAGATGCTGTGTATAGGCAATTAATGAGTGATGTGCCTTATGGAGTATTGTTGTCTGGTGGCTTAGATTCTTCGGTCACTTCTGCTATTGCAAAAAAATATTCGCAACGTCGTATTGAGGCAGATGATAAAGAACAGGCTTGGTGGCCACAGTTGCATAGTTTTTCGGTTGGATTAGAAGGTTCGCCAGATTTAGTAGCTGCAAAAAAAGTGGCAGATCATATTGGTACAGTTCATCACGAAATAAAGTTCACTATACAAGAAGGTTTAGATGCTATTAAAGATGTTATTTATCAGCTTGAGACTTATGACATAACAACTATTAGGGCAAGTACACCAATGTATTTAATGGCAAGGGTTATCAAATCTATGGGAATTAAAATGGTGCTATCTGGCGAAGGTGCTGATGAATTATTTGGAGGTTATTTATATTTTCATAAAGCGCCTAACGCTCAGGAATTTCATGAGGAAACTGTACGTAAATTAAATAAGTTACATATGTATGATTGTTTAAGGGCTAATAAAAGTTTAGCGGCTTGGGGAATTGAAGGGCGTGTACCATTTTTAGATAAAGAGTTTGTAGATGTTGCTATGCGTATTAATCCAAATGATAAAATGATTAGTAGTGAACGTATGGAAAAATGGATAATACGTAAAGCGTTTGAAGATATGTTGCCCGAAAGTGTGGTTTGGAGACAAAAGGAGCAGTTTAGCGATGGAGTAGGTTACAGTTGGATAGATACCTTAAAAACGTTGGTTGATGAGAAAATAAGTGATGAACAAATGGCAAATGCACATTTCCGTTTTCCGATACAGACACCTCAAAACAAAGAAGAATATTATTACAGAACCATTTTTGAAACTCACTTTCCAAGTGATACAGCTGCTTTAAGCGTGCCACAAGAACCAAGTGTAGCATGCAGTACTAAAATTGCTTTAGAGTGGGATGAAGCTTTTAAGGAAATGAATGATCCTTCAGGTAGAGCTGTAGCTAAAGTACATGAAGATGCTTATTAATTAAGAAAAACTCTTTTTTTGATTTATGTCATAAGCATTGATGTTTTCGCTCTATATATTCGAAAAAAAATAGAGATGAGATACATTGCTTTCTTAATCATTATAGGATTTGTTTTTTCTTGCAATAAAGATGAAACAACACGATCTGATGTTTATAAATTACAACACAAAGGATTACCTGCTCCTAACTTACCTTCTGATAATATTTTAACTCATGATGGAGTAGAATTGGGAAGACGTTTGTTTTATGAAAAAGCATTAAGCTTAGATAACACAATATCGTGTGCTTCATGTCATATTCAAGAATTTGCGTTTGGTGATCCTAATAGATTTTCAATTGGAGTAAATGGTCTACTTGGTAATAGGCAAGCAATGGGTGTGATTAATTTAGCTTGGAATGATAATGAGTTTTTTTGGGATGGTCGCGCTCATCTACTTAGAGATCAGGCTGTATTACCAATACAAGACCCTTTAGAGATGCAGGAAACAATTGAAAATGTAATTCAAAAATTAGGACAATTAGATTATATAAATCGTTTTAATGATGTATTTGGTTCAGAAGATATTACTGAAGAGCGTATAGGTTTAGCTTTAGAGCAATTTATGATTACTTTGGTTTCTAATAATAGTAAGTATGATAAAGTTCAGGCAGGTGAGGCTACTTTTTCTCCATCAGAAGAACGAGGAAGAAAATTGTTTTTTGACCCAGTTAATCCAACAGATCCACAAAACTCAGGAGCTTTTTGTGTAAAATGTCATGGTGGACCAAATTTTGCTAATAATCAGTATATGAACAATGGGTTGGATTTAGATGAGGACATTCTTGATCCAGGAAGATATAATGTAACTCAAAATATAAATGATACTGGTGCCTTTAGAGTTCCTACACTTCGAAATATAGAATTAACCGCTCCTTATATGCACGATGGACGATTTGAAACACTTGAGCAAGTTGTAGATCATTATAATAATGGCGTGCAGCAATCTGCTGGTACTGATTTAGGACTTGTATTTATTCAAAATGGAGGAGGCTTACAACTAACTCAGCAAGAAAAGAGCGATTTAGTAGCTTTTCTTAAAACACTAACAGATCCAACTTTTATTAATAACCCTAAGTATAGTGATCCTTTTTAGAAGAAATAAACTATTTCATTACAAATTAGTTTCATTTATTTATTAAACGAACGCAATAATATGTGTTTCGATTAGAGGCGAATTGAAAGATTCGTCTTTTTGTTTTAAAGCGTGAGAGCTTGCTTAAATGCTCTAACATGTGTTTGAAACCCTTATAAACACTATATTTGACATATAGGTGACATTTAAATGGCGTGAGAAAAACGAGCGTAGCACTATACATTTGTACCAACAAAATTATAGAACATGAAAAAGCAATCATTAAAGGAGAACTTAGTGTATCAACGCAAGTTAAAAGGGTATACCCAAGCCGAACTTTCAGATAAAACTACAGTTGGTGTGCGTACAATTCAACGTATAGAAAAAGGCGAAGTGGAGCCACATTTGCAAACCGTAAAATTATTAGCTGCAGGATTGGATGTAGAGGTTGAAGATTTAATCGTCTTAGATGATCCTAAAGAAGAAAAAATTCAAAGAAAATGGATGTTACTTATTCATGCCTCGCCATTTTTTGGCTTAATTATTCCATTTGCTAATATCTTAATTCCATTATTTGTATGGATTAGTAAAGCAGATGATAGTAAAGTTTATGATACACATGGTAGAACTGTGGTTAACTTTCATATGTCTATCACCTTATATTTTATACTGAGTTTGTTGATCTTTTTTATCCTTCCTGGGTTTAATTTCTTTATTACAGGTTTTATCGTTTTATTTAGTATCATCGTTACCGTTAGAAATATCATGTCTGCTCTAGAGCATGGCACCTGTAAGTATCCTTTAGCAATTCCTTTCTTAAAGCCAAAAGCGGCATAACCTTTTTTTAAATATCATATTATGTTAGGATTATTAGTCATTATAGTAGTCTCATGGTTGCTATTGCATTTTATTGAGAAAAAGAATATTGAAGTATTAGGTATTGTGCCTAATGTAAATAGAGTTATTCAGTTTGTAATTGGGTTTATAGCTATTGTAGTTATCATATTGGTTAACATTTATATAGAGACGATACTTTTGAAAGTGGAGTGGCAGTCCAAATCTATAAATTACAGTGTTGTTTTTGATGCTTTCGTATATCATATCAGGTCTGCGTTAACTGAGGATTTGGTGTTTAGAGGTGCAATACTTTATATTTTAATTCAAAGAATTGGCGCCACAAAAGCCATTTGGGTTTCTGCTATTGTATTTGGTGTGTACCATTGGTTCTCTTATGGTATTATTGGTGAGCGCATTATTCTTCTAGCCTATGTGCTTTTGGTAACTGGATTTACAGGCTATGTTTGGGCATATAGTTTTTATAAAACCAAATCCATAATGTTGGGACTTGGGTTTCACTTGGGTGTAAATTTTATAAATGCATGCTTTTTTGAATCACAACCTTATGGAGAACTTATCTTTCAAGAAATGTCTAGAATAGATGTGAAAGATTGGGATTGGCTTTACTTTAATCTATTTAAAGGTTTATTTCCTTCAACCATGATGCTAGTGGTTGTAAAGCTATTGCTGAAGACAAAACTGTATTCACAATCAGAAATCAATCATCATGAAAGCGCTATTTAAAACCTATCCAAAAGCGTCAAGATTTGTATTGGCACTTATACTTTTCGTTTTAGTATTATTTATAAGTGGATTGACTAATAAAGGATTTATAAAAGAATATATACCTTATGTATCACCTGTACTGTTGTTCGTGGTGACTTGGTTGCTCTATAAAACCGAAGGAAAGACATTAGCATCTATTGGATTAAATTTTAGTTTAAAGAACCTTTGGTTTTTACCACTTGGAGTTGGCATTGGTATGGTGGCTTTATTTGGAGCGACCTATTTAAAAGCATTGTATCTGGGTGAAAGCTTTGAGATGGCAAGTTCAATAGACTATTCAACATTATTGTTAGCCTTCTATTTTATTTTACCTCAAGTAGCTACTGAAGAATTTTTATTTAGAGGTTACTTGTTTAAGAAAACGATTGAAGTGTCTAATGTCATTGTAGCCAATATTATCTTTTCAATTTTGTTTATGCTAATTCATGTTTTAGACGAAAATGTACTGCAACAAAGAGGTTTGATAATTCTGCTTGTGGTATCTATTCCTGTTGGTCATTTGTTATTTGCAACTGCCTTATTAAAGTCTAAAACCTTATGGTTTCCGATAGGGTTACATCTGGGGAATAATTGGGCAACACGGCATTTGATAAGTAATACTAATGACAGTAATAGTATATTTTATCTGACTGAGATAAACACCTTTGAAACTTGGACGCCTTTTATTATGTTTTTAGTGATTTTTAATGGCTTTTTCTTGGTAGTGACTTACGTAATTTGGAAGTGGGATAACATTATCCTTTTATTTAAGTAATAACTCTAGGTTTAAGTTGAATTTAAAGCTGTTTGAATGTTTTTTATTAACTAAACAAGAGGCTAGATTTTACTCTAGTCTCTTGTTTTAACTAACTAATATATTGGTTAATAGCTATTCTTTTATAAAGCGTTTGGTAACAAAAGAATTTTCAATTTTAAATTTGATGAAATAGATTCCAGAAGATAAATTGCTGGTTTTAATACTTGAGTTAGGGTTATCTATTCTTTTAATATTTTTTCCGCTTATGTCATAGATAACTATAGTATTTATAATTAATTCGGTTGAAATTAATAATTCATCATTTACAGGAACTGGATAAAGTTTAATGTTTTTTGGAGAAATAGTTAAATTGTCTAATCCTAGAGTGTTTTCAACAGTTACCATAACAGTTATGCTTTGAGAATTTCCATAGGTATCTGTAGCTGTTAGCTCTACTGGGAAAGTGCCTACTTCTGTAAATGTATCTACGTCTATACTTAGTGTAAAGTTACAGTTGTCAAAAGAACCGTTGTCTATATCGTTTGCCGTAATAGAAACAGAAGGATTTCCGTTTAGATTTATAGTTATATCTTGACCAATAGCGGTAGGATCAATATTGTCTTCAATAGTTACAGTTGCAGTGTTGCTTTCTGAATTTCCACTTTGGTCAGTTACTGTTAATGTTACTGTATTTGCTCCTAAATCTGCACAGGTAAAATTAGAAACGTCAAGACTTCTAGAAGCAATGCTACAATTATCAGTAGAGTTGTTGTCTATTTGGTTAGTGGTTATAGAAGCAACTCCATTAGCGTCTAGTTGTACAGTTATGTTTTGCGTATTAACAGTAGGATCAATATTGTCTTCAATAGTTACAGTAGCGGTGCTACTTCCAGAATTTCCACTTTGATCAGTTACTGTTAGAGTTACTGTATTTGCACCTAAATCTGCACAAGTAAAAGAAGAGATATCAATGTTTTGAGAATTAATAGTACAATTATCTGTAGAGTTATTGTCTATTTGGTTTGCAGTAATAGAAGCGTCTCCATTAGCATCTAACTGTACAGTTATGTTTTGCGTATTAACAGTTGGATTTGTGTTGTCTTCTACAGTAACTGTAGCGGTAGGTGCATTGATGCTGCTATTACCACTTTGATCAATTGCTGTAAGTGTAACGGTGTTGACTCCAAGGTTAGAGCAATCAAAACTTGAAATATCTAATGAGAAATTAGTTACACCACAATTGTCAGTAGAGCCACCATCAATTTGAGAACCTGTTAAGGTTGCATTTCCGTTTGCATCTAAATCAATAGTAATATCTGTAGCCACTGCAACAGGATTTATAAGGTCTACAACATTTATATCAACATCTTGAGAGCTTACTTTATTTTCTGCATCTGTAGCGGTTATGGTTACTGAGTTTACGCCAAGATTAGCGCAAGTGTAATCAAATTGTAGTTGATTTAGTTCAACAGATACTAAATCACAATCATCATAAGTACCATTATCCACATCAGCTAAAGTGATTGATGCTTGCCCATTGATATCTAAAGCTGCGGTAATATTAGGGAAAACAACAATGGTTGGGTTGGCATTATCAAAAACTTCAACATCGAGTCCGTAATCATATAAAGACCACGTACCATCTGAGTTTTGAAGCCTTAAATAGAAATCATGAAAATCACATGTTACATTATTAGTTTCTAAACCAATGGTATATTCATTAGGATTTCCTGTGGCTACAATTGTAGTTGACGTGCCATTACCAAAACCAGGATCAGTGTCGTAAAAATATTCAGCACCTGTTATTGTTGGAGTCGTTAAAATTGTATCGTCTTCAGCATAAAAAATACGTTTTTCATATAAACTCCATACTCCCAAATCATCTTGAGTTCTTATGTAAAGGTGATTAAATCCCTCAGGTAAATCAACAGGAATTGGGATGATTTGTGTTAAATCTCCTGTGTTGGCATCAGCCACTAAAGTTGTACCATTACCAAAACCAGGATCTGTGTTAAAAAAGTATTCAATGTTTGCGATATTACTTGCGCTAGAAATTGGTGTAAAATCTGTAACATAGAATATGCGTTTTTCATAGAGGCTCCATTCTCCTAAGTCATCTAGAGTTCTTATGTATAGGCTATTGAATCCAGTGATTGTTCCAAGTGGAATTGCAAATGATTGTGTAATAGAGCCAGAATTAGAGTTTATAGTTAAAGGTGTGTTATTTCCAAATCCGAGATCAGTATTAAAAAAATATTCAGCAGAAACAATTTCAGTTGCACTTGTGGGTGTCATAAAATCTGTAATATAAAGCTGCCTTTTTTCATATAAGGTCCAGGTGTTTGAGTTATCTTGAGTTCTTATGTATAGACTATTAAAGCCTGTTAGAGATCCTGTTGGTATAGTCAATGTTTGAGTCAAATTTCCAGAATTTGCATTTGGAGTAATTGATGTAGCATTGCCAAAACCAGGGTCAGTGTTAAAGAAATATTCAATATCAATAATAGACTGACTAAACCCTAAAAAACTAAAACAGCCACATAAGAGCATTATGATGTGCGTTTTCATAGGATTAGATTTAGTTGGTTTTTGCTTCAATTGTTACATTCAACGTTCCGTTTTTGGCAATAGTTGGATCGTATGATAATACTTTAACACTAGGGTATCCTGTTGGAAGACCTAAATTTATAAATTTGTAGCCTTCGTAAAGTCCATCGTTATTTACAGGTGAAGCACCTTGTAATGTTAAATCATCATTTAGCGGATCATAATTGGTTTGTGTTCCTGCAATAGATGCTGGTGTTCCTGGTGTTACATTAGTGAATAACGGGTTTGTGTTTTCTTGTACATTAGCATTAATAGTAATGTAAGTGTCTGTTTCAAAGTTATACGTATAAGTATTGTTGTAGTTGTAAGTAACGCAATCATCTATTTGAATGGTATTTGTGCCATTTCTGTTTAATGTAACCGTTCTGTCTGCGCTAGCATTTAAAACAAAAATGCAATTACTTATGTTTAATAATGAATTTGTTGTAGCGTAATTGTTAATGCTCATATTACCTGTGTTACCCATTACATTGTAACTAAAGAATAAAGTGTCTACCATATAAAAGGAAATACTACCGCTAAAAAATAAATTATTAGTAATAGTTACATTAGATGAATTTTGAGACAATGTGAATGTGCTTCTAAATACATTGCCTTGTAAAAGCAGGTTTGTAAAAGTATGAGTGCTTCCAAGTCCAAAGGAATTGATGTCATTATCTAAAAACGAAAGTCCATCTATAGTTGTTGAACTTCCTGTTTGATTTAAAGCATTGATATCACAGCCTCTTACTGTAGCATTGCTAGCTCCATTACTTATGCTCATAGTGCCAATTGTAGTTGTATAACCATTATCTGAATGAGATCTGCCAATAATAGTTAAGTCTTTATTTAAAGTAACATTACCATATGTTGTTGGTGAATGTTGCACATATAAAATGTCACCAGCAGAAGCTGCGTTTATGGCAGATTGTAAGTCGGTAAAATCTGCTGATACATCAGGGTTATTATTAACAATATGTATTGTTTGTGCTAATAGAAACCAAGGTGTTAAAAGCAAAAAAAAGACTAAGGGCTTTTTGAAAAGAAGAATAAAATTTTTCATAATTAATAGTTTTTAAATTATTGATTAATAGCGACATAAATATTTAAAAAGCGCAAAGCTTACTATTAATTAAGTTCAAAATAGATGATCGTAGAGCTTAGAATGTTAATCTCTTGTGTGCAAAACTTGTTGGTTATTAAAAAAGTAGAGATTACTATAAAGATATCTTTGAGAGATTTTTTGTAAGTCCAGATTCTTTAATATGTCAATTATATGGACTTCTTAAGATGTGCTTTTTTAAACTCTAATGGTGTTTGTCCAGTTTCTTTTTTAAATACACCAAAAAAAGACGATCTAGAGTTAAAGCCAGCTTCTAAGCCAATTGAAACAATAGTGTAATTCGAAAACTCAGGATTAGATAGATATGTTTTGGCTTCCTCTATTCTATAAAGGTGTACATAGTTAGAAAAACTAGTGTTAAGCTCTTTGTGTATAAGACGAGATAAATAGCTAGAGCTTAAATTAAGCTTGTTAGCAACAGTTTCTAAAGATAAATTTGGGTTTAAGTAGTATTTTTCATGCTTCATTAAAAGCTCTAATTCCGCAATGTGTCCATTCTTTTTTTCATTACTATTTAAGTTAGTAATAGATGTAGATAATGTTCTTAGTTTTTTTCTTTCTATAATGATTCCATATTTATAAATGCCAATATGTCCTAACAAATAAATTATAGTTGCAATACCAATCCATAAAAGGTAAAAGTTTGGTTTATCATTTTCAATAAAGATGTTTCTGTATGTAAAATGCGCCCAAATACATGTAAATATTAAAATAAAACTTAATATGAATTTTAACCAATTTAAGTCTAATCTAATGTGTTCTTTATTAAACTCTTTTAGTGTTTTTTTATAATCAAATATTAATTTAAAAGACAGGTAGATAAGAACAAACGAAAAAATAACAGAGAAGATTTCATTTGTTTGAATTGTAATAGTAAAAGCTGAGTTTAAACTATCATTGCTAATATTAAAACAGTAGAGTAATCTAAAAATTAAGGTCAATGCTAAGAAAAAAGTAAACGGAATTAACAAAAGTTTTTTTTTACCTAAAGGTTTGTTGTAAAATAGATACGTTGATATGTAATAATAGATAAGAACAGGAATTAATGAGGCAGTAGGAAGGTAGATGTATTTATACATATTCCATAGCGAAATAACACCTATATCAGCTAAAATATATTGCAGGTTACCTAGAGAATAAATAAAAATAAGAGCAGTTAAAATAAGTGTGCTTTTAGATTTATATTTCTTTGAACTGAGCACTATAATGGTGAAAATAATACCTTGTATAATGCCAGTAATAATAATGGTATTAAATAAATTAAAGGTCATTTGGTTGGTATGTAACTAAAGATAATGATAAATTTTGTTATTTTAACAATTTGCTGATTTTATATCTTTTATGATAGTTTTATGAGCTATTGTTTTAATTATAAGATTGTGATTAAAATTAAAGTCATATTTAAATCTTTGAGTACTTATTAATAAAATTAATAAAGCATTTTAAGCTTATATGCTGCGTTTTTTGTGAATTTTAATTTTTTAATCCAGAAGAAATAAGGGGGGAATTTAATTTAAGATGCTTTTTAAGCGTTTTAAGGTGTTTTTTGTGAATTTGTTAAATGTTGATAAGTAAAAGATAAATCTATTAAAAGGCTTAAAAACGGCTAATAAAAAGAGTATATTTGTAAGTGTAAGAACAATGATGCTTTTAGCGTCATTTTTTTATGACTTTTAATCAAATTATAAAATATTGAAATTTTATGAGCGAAGAAAATAAAAAGCAATATGGCGCTGACAGTATTCAGGCCTTAGAAGGTATGGAGCACGTACGTATGCGTCCGTCAATGTATATTGGAGATGTAGGTGTTCGTGGATTACATCACTTAGTGTATGAGGTGGTAGATAACTCTATTGACGAAGCTCTAGCAGGCCATTGCGATAATATAACAGTAACCATAAACGAGGATAATTCTATTACAACAGAAGATGATGGTCGAGGTATTCCTGTTGGTCTTCATAAAAAAGAAGGGGTTTCAGCATTAGAAGTGGTGATGACCAAAATTGGTGCTGGTGGTAAGTTCGATAAAGATTCTTATAAAGTATCTGGTGGTTTGCATGGTGTAGGTGTAAGTTGTGTTAACGCACTTTCTGAGCATTTAAAAGCAACAGTACATAGAGACGGAAAAATCTGGGAGCAAGAGTATGAGCGTGGTAAAACAATGTACCCAGTGAAAACCGTTGGTGAATCAGATAAAACAGGTACAGTAGTAACCTTTAAGCCAGATCCGCAAATCTTTCAGCAAACTTTAGAGTATAATTACGATACACTTGCTAGTCGTATGCGAGAATTAGCATACTTAAATAAAGGCATTACAGTTCACTTAATTGACAGACGTCATAAAAAAGAAGATGGCTCTTTTGAAGGGGAAACTTTTCATTCTGAAAATGGACTACCAGAATTCGTAAAATTCTTAGATGGTAATAGAGAACCTTTAATGAAAGATGTAATTTCGTTTGAAGGTGAAAAGAACGGAGTTCCAGTTGAGGTGGCAATGGTTTACAATACATCTTATGCTGAGAATTTACACTCTTATGTAAATAATATTAATACTCATGAGGGAGGTACACACCTTTCAGGATTTCGCCGCGGATTAACGCATACGCTTAAGAAATATGCAGATAATTCTGGTATGTTAGATAAGTTGAAGTTTGATATTTCAGGTGATGATTTCCGTGAAGGTCTTACAGCAATAGTTTCTGTAAAAGTTGCTGAACCTCAGTTTGAAGGTCAGACTAAAACTAAACTAGGTAACAGAGAAGTTTCTGCAGCAGTAAGTCAGTCCGTTTCTGAAATGCTAACGGATTACCTAGAAGAGCATCCAGAAGATGCTAAAACAATTGTACAAAAGGTAATTTTAGCAGCTCAAGCACGTCATGCAGCTCAAAAAGCTCGTGAAATGGTGCAGCGAAAAACTGTAATGAGTATTGGAGGGCTTCCTGGGAAATTAAGTGATTGTTCAGAGCAAGATCCTGCTAAATGCGAAGTATTTCTTGTTGAGGGAGATTCGGCAGGTGGTACTGCAAAACAAGGTAGAGATAGAGCGTTTCAAGCTATTTTACCATTAAGAGGTAAAATTCTTAATGTTGAAAAAGCAATGCAACATAAGGTGTTTGAAAATGAGGAAATTAAAAACATCTTTACAGCACTTGGTGTAACTATTGGTACAGAAGAAGATCCAAGAGCATTAAATCTTTCAAAATTAAGATATCATAAAATTGTAATAATGTGTGATGCTGATATTGATGGTTCTCACATTGCAACATTAATCTTAACGTTCTTCTTTAGATACATGAAAGAGTTAATTGAAAATGGTCATGTTTACATTGCAACACCACCATTATATTTGGTTAAGAAAGGTGCTAAGAAACAATATGCGTGGTCAGATAAAGAACGTGATGAAATTGTATCACAGTTTGGTGACAATTCTAAAATACAGCGTTATAAAGGTCTTGGTGAGATGAATGCAGAGCAACTTTGGGATACCACAATGAATCCAGAGTTTAGAACTATGCGATTAGTGCAGATAGATAACGGAAGTGAAGCAGATCGTATATTCTCAATGTTAATGGGAGATGAAGTGCCACCACGTAGAGAGTTTATTGAGAAGAATGCTATTTATGCAAATATTGATGCGTAGGTTGAATTTGTCTAAAATACATTAGCTGATTTTTTCAGTATTAAAAAATACCCTTTTCAGGGTATTTTTTTGGTCTTTTGTTATAGTAATTTTACAGAAAGCATCGGTAAAGTGTAAATAACAACGATAAGATGTTGTTTTTTTCAATCTTTTTTTTAGATTTACATTATCTTAACCAATGAATTATGAAAAAAATATTTGCCTCAATTGTTTTAGTTGTAACCGTACAACTATCTAAAGCTCAAGAGTTAGAGACCATTTTGTTAGCTTCAGATGATGCTAGTCTTTTAACAGAAAATTATATTAAACCAGCAATGGAAGGTTTAATGTATAGTATGAATGGAGGATGGGCTACAACAGCTAAAGTTCATAAGAAATTTGGATTTGATCTTACTATTGGGTTAAATGCCTCTTTTGTGCCAAAGGATTTGCAAATGTTTGATTTTGTAGAAGACGATTATACGCATTTATCTTTACCTAATGGCGAGACAAAATTACCGACAGTAATGAGCGAGGATGATGCAGAAACCCAAATTGATGTAAGTGTTCCAATTGATGGCACTACAAATTTCAGAGTCGCTAGTTTTGATATGCCAGGCGGAATCACAGATGATTTACCTATAAACGCTGTACCAGCACCAACAGTTCAGTTAGGGTTTGGTTTGCCTTTTAAAACAGATATAAAAGCAAGGTTTGTTCCAAATACAGGTTTTGATGATGATGTTGAAGCTGGTTTGATTGGCTTTGGTTTGCAACACGATTTAACACAATATTTTGGTCCATTAGATAAATTACCGTTGAGTATTTCCGTACTTGGTGCATTTACTAATATGAATGTTACTTACAATATTGATGATGAAAATTTAGCTAATGATAATGTAACTACTTCTAACGGAGAGACAGAATTTAAAATGAATACATGGACAGTACAGGCTCTAGCTTCCTTAGACTTTAAGATAATTACTTTTTATGGTAGTGTAGGTTATAATAATGGAAAATCTACTGTAAAAATGAAAGGGGATTATGAGCTTACTTATGATATAGAAGATAGTAGTGGCAGTACGATTGGTACAGTAAGCGAAACAATATCTAATCCAATTGATTTAGATTTTAAAGCCAATGGTATGAGAGGAACAATAGGTACACGATTAAACTTAGGGTTCTTTAAAATATTTGGCGATTATACGTTTCAAAAATATAATACGGCAACAGTTGGTATTGCAATAAGTGTGAGATAGATCGCGTATTAAGAGTTTGTTTTTCTTACATTTTATGGTATTTAAATTGAACAAAAAAGCATTAGATTTGCGCTTCAATTTAAATTCAATCAATTAATGAGAAATTTTTTATTAGCCGTAAGTGCTTTTTTGTTTTTAGTAGGATGTTCCAGTGATTCAGATGGTGGTAGTGGAGAATGCGGAACAATTACCTTAACTAATGTGGTACAACAAGGAAATCAACTTGTTTTTAATTATCAAACACAAAATACTTTTAACTATTACGAAATAGGCTACGATGTTACTACAAATTTAACAGGTGTTAGTAATGATCAGCTTTATTTTAATTACGGTTTTACCACTACAGATGTATCTTCAACAACTCGCGAGGAGGATTTTTTAGCTTTCTTTGCAGAAGAAAATCAAACCTTAAGCTTTTATATACGAGCACAGTGTTCTAACGGAGAGCTTACCAAATGGAATGGGCCAATTGTATTACAGATAGAGGAGTATTGTGAGTCTCCAACAGACTTAAATGCTTTTGGTTCTGGTGTTTCATGGAATTTTGATGGAAATAACAATGCCTCATATTATCAAGTAGAGTATGGCTTACATGGATTTAACCTTGGTGAAGGTTCGCAAATAACCACAAGCGATACGTCAACTCATGATGCTGTAATGGCACAAGGAAATACTTACGATTTTTATGTTAGAGCATTTTGTGAAAATGGTTTAGGTTTTGGTAATTGGTCAGGTCCAGTATCTGTATTTGCAGACCAAGATTATAACCTTTGTACACCACCATCTAATGTGGTTCATGAGATAGAATATAATTTCTTTGGTGATCCTGTAGGAGTTGTTTTTCGTTGGGATTTTAATGGTGAAAGTATGTTTGAGCATGTCCTTGTGTCTGATGGATTCGATCCTAATAATACAACATCGGTAAATACATCTGATGGATCAGGTTGGCCAGTATATGGTCAAGGGTTATTTCAAAATACACCTTATGATTTTTATATAAGAGCTGTTTGTGTTGATGGATCTAGAACAGAGTGGGTAGGTCCAAAAAATATAGTTATCAATTAAAAGGGGAATTTTTAAAAATTATAACACAAGCCTAAGATTTAATCTTAGGCTTGTGTGTTTAATAAAGTGTCTTTAAGAAAGAAATATCATTATATGTTTTTTAATTAAAAGTTAGCTACAGTTTAGCGTTGTCGTATAAAAGTTATATTCTGAAATTAATTTTAAACTATGAGTTTTAGATCGTAGTATTTTATTGAAAGCCATAGTACTTATTTTGTAATTTATTTAGCGATAGTATGATATAAATCATTGAAATTAGATTGTAAAACCTTAAATTTGTTTCAAATTTTTAACGATTTAAAACAAAAATAAATGAAAGTAACCGTAGTTGGCGCTGGAGCTGTAGGCGCAAGTTGTGCAGAATATATTGCAATTAAAAATTTTGCTTCAGAAGTAGTAATCTTAGACATTAAGGAAGGATATGCCGAAGGAAAAGCCATGGATTTAATGCAGTGTGCATCTTTAAATGGTTTTGATACTAAAATTACAGGAAGCACTAATGATTATACGAAAACAGCAAATAGTGATATTTGTGTTATAACGTCTGGTATTCCTCGTAAACCAGGTATGACTCGCGAAGAGTTAATTGGTATTAATGCAGGTATAGTAAAGTCAGTTTCTGCTAGCTTAGTTGAGCATTCTCCAAATACGATTCTTATAGTGGTAAGTAATCCTATGGATACAATGACGTATTTAGCACATAAAACTACAGGTTTACCTAAGCATAGAATTATAGGAATGGGTGGAGCTTTAGATTCTGCTCGTTTTAAATATAGATTAGCAGAGGCATTAGATGCACCAATTAGCGATGTAGACGGAATGGTAATTGGAGGTCATAGTGATAAAGGTATGGTGCCATTAACGTCTCATGCAACACGTAATAGTATAAAAGTTTCAGAATTTTTATCTGAAGAACGTTTAAATCAAGTAAAAGAAGATACTAAAGTTGGTGGTGCAACATTAACTAAATTATTAGGAACTTCGGCTTGGTATGCGCCTGGTGCTGCTGTAAGCGGATTGGTACAAGCAATTGCATGCGATCAAAAGAAAATGTTCCCTTGTTCTACATTGCTAGATGGTGAATACGGATTAAACGACCTTTGTATTGGTGTACCTGTAATATTAGGTAGAAATGGTATCGAAAAAATAGTTGATGTACCATTAAGCGATGCTGAAAAAGCACATTTAGCTGAAAGTGCAGAGGGTGTTAAAAAGACGAACGGTCTTTTAGAATTATAATAACCTAATGAATTGATATTAGCCTCACTGGCATGCTTGTTGGTGAGGTTTTTTTGTATATTCAACAAAAATTTTAAAAAAATGAAAAAAATACTTGTATTGGCTGTTATGTCTATGTTCACTTTTGTAGTAGCAGCTCAAGAAAAAATTAAAGAAGGTATAGTAACCTCTAAGCAAACCATGACTACCGACAATGAGCAAATGCAAGCTCAGTTTGATGCTATGGGAGATATGATGAGCACTATCTATTTTAAAGGCACTAAATCTAGAGTAGAGTTGTCTAATCCTATGTCTGGTGATGTGGTTGTAATTTCAGATAGTGAGGAAATGCAAACCTTAACTTTAATGAATAACCCAATGTTAGGGAAAAAGTTTATGCTTCAAAACGTTGAGGTAACACCAGAAATGTTAGAGAATGTAAAATTAGAAGCAACTGATGAAACAAAAACTATTATTGGTTATGAGTGTAAACTATATCATGTAACAACTACAGAGCAAGGTGTAGAAGTGAAAATGGATATGTATGTTACAGAAGAGATAGCACCAGTTATGACCCAACAAACATCGGTGTTAGGTGAAAAACTTAAAGGGTTTCCTTTATATATGGAAATGCATGTAAACCAACAAGGAATGAGCATGGTTGTAAAAACTGAAGTGACTGAGTTGAAAAAAGAAACAGTATCTGATGATAAGTTTAGTATGACACCTCCAGAAGGTTATACTAAGATGGAAGGTATGTAATCTATGACAACATAAATCTAATTAAAGGCCACAGAAATGTGGTCTTTATTTTTTGTTATATTTGCCAAATGCAATCCAAATTACACTTTGGTATTTTACTTATTCTATTTGCCTTTTTAGGAAGGTATATAGAAACATCTACTGTGCCTAATCAGCAGATTGTAATTCAATTTTCAGATACACATGTCACTGAGTTTGATGTACAACATGCTATTGAAGATATTCAATTAAAACTTCAAAGTGTAGGTGTAGAGAATACGGTTATTGGCCAAGATTATGAAGGTAATCTTAAAATTACTTATTACAGTTCTAAAGATGTAAAAAAAATTGAAGCGATACTCTCTAGTGAGAATAACTTCAAAATTGCTCTTAGCCTTGAAGGTGAAAATTCTAAAAAAGATTCAGGCAGAGAAGCGTTAACGAATTATAAGCTTAATGTCTCTGAAATACATAAGAATGAAAACACTAGTGATTGGGATTTTGATGGTGTTCAAATTGCAGAACACAACCAAAAGACAGACCGATTTAAGACACCAAAACAAAGTTATTCTGGCACAAGAAACTATCCACATCAGATTAAAGGATGGGTTAATGTTGCATTAAATTCTAATACTAATAGTTTAGTATTAATAGATAATCATTCTTATATAATTCCTGAAGTAAGAGCAGGACCACTATCTTAAGGAATACATCTGAAAAAATTCCTCAATTTTTCGTGTAACTTTTTGAAACAATCAAAAAGCAAAAAAATCTATTTATAACATAAAAATCAATTGTCTGATTATGACGTAAATTCTATATTTGCGCGTTAAAAATTAGACGTAAAACAAAATAAAATGCAAAACAAAGGAATAATTAAGCTGTTTGCACTACTATTTGGTTTGGTGAGTATTTACCAATTGTCTTTCACATTTAAGGCCAACCAAATTGAAGACGACGCAAAAGTAGCTGCAGTAGCTAAGTATGACGAAACAGTAGAAGGGTATCAAGATTTAAGAGCCAATGCAGAAGTACGCTACTTAGATTCATTAAAGACCTCAAAAATTCAAGTAGATGATAAGTTTGAGCCCATAGAGGTTTATAACTTATTAGGTGTGACTCAATACACTTATAGTGAGGTAGAAGGTAATGCCATGAAATTAGGTTTAGACCTTAAAGGTGGTATTAATGCTATTATTCAAATTTCTGTAAAAGATATATTGAAAGGTTTAGCTAACAATAGTAAAGATCCTATTTTTAATAAAGCTTTAGCTGATGCTGAAGAGTTACAAAAAGACGCACAAGAATCTTATTTAGAGTCTTTCTTTAGAGCTTTTGATGCTATTAAAGGAGATACAAAATTAGCGTCTCCAGACATCTTTGCAAATAGAGATTTAAGTGACGACATTAAATTTGATATGTCTGATGACGAAGTAAAAGTAGTATTAGCAAAGAAGATTGATGAGTCTATCGTTTCTGCTTTCGAAGTATTGCGTAATCGTATTGATGGTTTTGGTGTATCATCACCAAACATTCAACGTTTAGGAAATTCTGGTCGTATTTTAATAGAATTACCTGGAGCAAGAGATAAAAATCGTGTTGTAGATATTATTACTAAAACAGCACAATTACAATTCTGGGAAACTTATAAAGCACAAGAAATGATGCCTTATGTTTTTCAGGTTAACCAAGCTTTAGTAGAAGCTGCTAAAGAAGCAAAATCTAATGATGAGGTAGCAGAAGAAGCAGCAGAAGTAGAGCAAGATTCTACTACAAATACTATTGATGAATTAACAGGTCAGATAGAAACAGATTCTACTAGCGTAGCAAATGCTAACCCACTTGGTATTCAAGGCCCTGGAAACGGACCAGTAATAGCAACTTTCTTAGCTAAGGATAAGGATAAAGTATTAGGGTTTTTAAATGATTCAAAAAACAGAGCCACGTTACCAGCAGAAATGCGTTATGCTAAGTTTGTTTGGGGACATCAAGTTCAGGATTCTGAGTTTATAGAATTATACGCTATTAAAAATAATAGAGATAACACTCCTAAATTAAGTGGTGCAGTTATTACAGATGCAAGACAAGATTACGATCCAATTAGTAGACCAGCAGTAAGCATGCAGATGAATGCTAAAGGTTCTAAAATTTGGGAAGAAATGACTAAAGTAGCATATGAAACACAAGGTCATATTGCTATTGTGTTAGATGATGTTGTGTATTCGGCGCCTAGTGTAACTTCTGGAGCAATTGCTGGTGGAAGATCTCAGATTTCGGGTTCATTTACTTTAAATGAAGCGGTAGATTTAGCTAACGTTTTAAGAGCTGGTAAATTACCTGCTTCTGCTGAGATTATTCAAGCAGATGAGGTAGGACCATCATTAGGGCAAGAAGCTATTGATAGTGGTATGATGTCTTTCCTTATAGCTTTAACGTTTGTAGTACTTTGGATGGTATTCTATTACGGAAAAGCTGGTGTAGCTGCAGATATAGCGTTATTACTAAACATTTTATTAATCTTTGGTGTATTAGCAAGTTTAGGTGCTGTATTAACTTTACCAGGTATTGCAGGTATTGTATTAACAATAGGTATTTCGGTTGATGCTAACGTACTTATATTTGAGCGTATTAGAGAAGAAATAGCAAAAGGAAAATCGCAAAAAGAATCTATTAAAGATGGTTTTGCTAATGCCTTATCTTCAATCTTAGATGCTAACATTACTACAGGTTTAACAGCTTTAATCTTATTTGTATTTGGTACAGGACCAATTAAAGGTTTTGCAACTACATTAATCATAGGTATTTTAACATCGTTATTTACTGCAATATTCATCACACGTTTATTAATAGATTGGTGGGTAAACAGAGGAGGGACTTTAGATTTCTCTACAGCAATGACTAAAGGTTTATTTAAGAATGTAAATATCAATTTCTTAAAGAAGCGTAAGATTGCTTATATCATTTCTGGAGGATTAATATTAGCGAGTTTAGCATCACTTTTTACAACAGGTTTAGATGAAGGTATCGATTTTGTTGGTGGTAGAACATATCAAGTGCGTTTTGAGCAACCAGTAAGTACTGAAGAGATTACAAGTATATTAAACGATCAAGCTGTTTTTGGAAGTGCAGAAGTTAAAACTATTGGTGCTGCAAATCAATTAAAGATTTCTACCAAATTTATGGTAGATGACAACTCTGTTGAAGCAGATGAGCAAGTACAAACTAAACTTTTTGAAGCTTTGAAGCCTTATTTGCCTTCTGGAATGACTTATGCTGAGTTTGATAGTGGTTCTGGTGAAGCAAAAATTGGTAAAATGTTATCAAGTAAAGTGAGTCCAACAATTGCAGATGATATTAAAAAATCATCGTTCTGGGCAGTATTAGGATCGTTAGTAGTGGTATTCCTTTATATCTTATTTAGATTTAAGAAATGGCAATTCTCTCTTGGTGCTGTAGCTGCAGTTTTCCATGATGTATTATTGGTATTAGGTATCTTCTCATTAACATGGAAGTTTATGCCATTTAGTATGGAAATAGACCAAGCCTTTATTGCGGCAATCTTAACAGTAATTGGTTACTCACTTAATGATACCGTAGTTGTATTTGATAGAATTAGAGAATTCTTAAATGAGCATACCGCTTGGGAGTTTGGTAAGACGATTAATGCTTCGCTAAACAGTACGTTAAGTAGAACATTAAATACGTCTGTGACTACCTTAGTAGTGTTATTAGCAATGTTCATTTTTGGTGCAGAATCTTTAAGAGGTTTATTATTTGCATTAATTGTAGGTGTAATAGTAGGTACATATTCATCTATGTTTATTGCAACACCATTAATGTACGATACAGCTAAAAAAGGAGATGCAGCAGAATCTTTAAAGGATAAAGTAAAAGAAGATGAAGACGAAGAATAAGTCTTTTGTATAATTGTAATTCTGAATCTGCTTCAGAATTTAAAAAGCCTTTCCGAAAAGAAAGGCTTTTTTTATTGAAAGGGGATAGCTGTTAAAAGTATTCTATCGTATAAATCATTTTTTAAGCAGAAAGAAATATTGATTTGGTTCGCTTAATTTTTAATAAAGCTAATCTTATCACCAACTTGTAATTGCCATTCATCAGAAAGCCCAGCATTAATTTCTAAGACATATTTTGCAGGCGCTTGCGATGGTAATGAAGTTTCGTTAAAAGGTTTGGCATTTTTTTGAAAGCTTACAATGCTTTTGTCTTCATCTATATAAATAATATCTAATGGAATTTTGGTGTTCTTCATATAAAAACTACGCATTTGCATATCAGGAAAAACAAACAACATGCCTTGATTAATGCCAAGTTCTGTTCTGTACATTAAACCCGTTTGAGTTTCATAATCATTATCTGCAATTTCTATATCTATTGTTGTAATAATAGAATCTGATGCGGCTTTTTTGAGTTGTAACGCGCCTTCTTTTTTAAAGCTAACAACAATTTTGTTTGTGGGTTTTGTTTTTTGCTCATTCTTGCAACTTAAATATATCGCTAAGCAAAAAACTACTAATAAATATTTATATAAAAGCTTCAAAAAGTATTATTGTATAGGTTTTTTAGCTTTATAAACAAACATAAAGTAAAGTCCAATTAGTACAAAAGGAATGCTAAGCAATTGCCCTGTATTAAGAAGCCAGTCTGCACGTTCTGTATTTTGAGCTTCTTTAATAAACTCTACAAAGAACCTAATGGTCCATAGAAATACTAGAAATAGACCAAATAAAAATCCTTCCTGTTTAGATTTGTTGGTTTTCCAATAGAAGTAAAATAAAGTGATAAAGACAAAAATATAACAGAATGCTTCGTATAACTGAGCAGGATGTCTCGGTTCGGTTTCGCTTAATTGTCTAAAAACAACACCAAAATCACTATTCGTATATTTTCCAACAATTTCAGAATTGATAAAATTGCCTATTCTCACAAAAATAGCACCAAGTGCTGTAGCAATTACCACCCGATCTAATATCCAAAGTATAGATTTTTTTAATACTTTTTTATTAAAAAGATACATGGATAAAATCATACCAATAGCTGCACCATGGCTGGCAAGGCCTTGAAAGCCTGTAAACTCAAAGCCGCCTTTGAATCTAAATGGTAAAAAGATGCTAAAAAAATCTTCTTTAAATAATTCTGGTTGATAAAAGATAACATGCCCTAATCTTGCACCAATCATTATGCCTAAAACAGAATATATAAACAAAGAATCTAAAGATTCGTTAGACTGGTTATCGTTTTTCCAGATTCGTTTGGTAATCTGAAATCCTAATACAAAAGCTACAATCCACATAACGCTGTAGAAGTGAAGTTCAAAAAAACCTAAGTCTATAGATTTTATAGGATCCCAAAATATCTTTAATGTACGCATAAGTGTAATCTTTTACGTGGTAAAGATACTATTTTGAATAAGACATAAAATAGGATTAACGTAATATTAATCTTCTTTTGGAGGAACAGGGTCATAACCCTTTCCGCCAAATGGATGACAACTAAAAATTCGTTTCAAAGCTAATTGTCCACCTTTAAAAAAACCATGCACTTCTAAAGCTTCTTTAGCATAATGAGAGCATGTTGGTTGATATCTACAAGTTGCAGGTGTAATAGGGGAAATAAAAGTTTGATAGATTTTTATTATTAGTAAAAAAGGAGCGATCAAAACTTTTTTCATTAGTTGCTGTTTCTTTTTTTAAGATATCAGAAATTACTATTTATGATTTTGGAATAAAATTTAAATCCCTTTTTAACTTATATATTTAAAAGGGATTTAAATAGAATTTTAATTTGTTGTATATGTAGTACCTTCTCTACTATCATTGAGTTTAATACCTACTTCAGCAAGTTCGTCTCTAATCTTATCTGATAATGCAAAATCTTTATTTAAACGAGCTTCTTTTCTAAGGTTGATTAAAATTTCAACAGCACCAGATAATTTATCTGATCCAGAGCTTTCTTTAGAAACATTAACCAATCCAAGAACATCAAAAGAAAAAGTATGTAATGTTTGTTTTAGTAATTCTAAATCTTCTTTCGTTACAGTAGCGCTTCCGTCTTTAACTTGGTTGATAAATTTAGCAGCATCAAAAAGTGTGGCTATTAAAATAGGAGTGTTAAAATCATCATTCATGGCATCATAACATTTCTGTTTCCATTCTATAACATTAAATGAAGATGAATTGCTTGTTTTTAAATCATCAATAATATTAATAGCATCCATTAATCTAAAGAATCCTTTTTCGCTAGCTAATAACCCATTATTGGTTAAATCTAAAATGCTTCGGTAAGAGGCCTGCATCATAAAAAATCTTATGACTTCTGGTGAAAAGCCTTTGCTCATAATGGTATTGTCTCCAGAAAAGAGCTCGGCAGGATTTATATAATTTCCTGTGGATTTACTCATACGTGCACCATTTAGCTCTAGCATATTAGCATGCATCCAATATTTTACAGGATCATTACCTTTTGCGGCGCAATTTTGGGCAATTTCACATTCGTGATGCGGAAATTTAAGATCCATACCACCACCATGAATATCAAAATAGTCGCCAAGGTACTTTGTACTCATTGCTGTACACTCTAAATGCCAGCCTGGGAAACCGTCACTCCAAGGAGATGGCCAGCGCATAATATGTGTAGGTTCAGCTTTTTTCCAAAGTGCAAAGTCTTGTGGGTTTTTCTTGTCGCTTTGCCCATCGAGTGTTCGAGTGTTATGTATTAAGTCTTCGAGTTTGCGTTTACTTAAAACTCCATACTCATTGGTTTCGTTGTACTTGTGTACATCAAAGTAAACAGAACCATTTATTACATAAGCAAAACCATTGTCTATTATAGATTTAATGAGTTCTATCTGTTCAATAATATGACCTGTTGCAGTAGGCTCTATACTTGGAGGTAAAAAGTTTAAAATATTTAGAACATTATGAAAATCTACAGTGTAACGTTGTACCACTTCCATAGGTTCTATTTCTTCAACACGTGCTTTTTTGGTGATTTTATCTTCGCCTAAATCTGCATCATTTTCTAAATGACCAGCATCAGTAATATTACGTACATAGCGTACTTTATAACCTAAGTGTTTTAGGTAACGAAAAATCATGTCAAAAGACATAAAGGTTCTTACATTACCTAAATGAACATTGCTATATACTGTTGGTCCACAAACATACATACCAATATAACCTTCATTTATGGGATTAAAAATTTCCTTTTCTCCAGAGAGAGAGTTGTATATTTTTATAGTTTGTGAATCGTATAATGACATGTCGTAAATTTCAAAAAATGTTTAAACAAAACTAAAGAACTAACTAAGATTAAAAAAGTTAAAATTGGGTGTCTAACTTTATATAATCTAAGAATTCTCTTCGTGTTTCTTTTTCTTTAAATTTTCCACCAAACTCAGAAGTTACAGTGCTACTCTCAATATCTCTTATTCCACGAGAATTTACACAAAGGTGTTTAGCGTCGATAACACAAGCTACATCGTCGGTGTTTAAAACATTTTGTAATTCTCTTACAATTTGAATTGTTAAACGTTCTTGTACTTGAGGACGTTTTGCATAATAGTCAACAATACGATTCATCTTAGAAAGTCCAACTACTGTGCCATTAGAAATATAAGCTACATGAGCTCTACCAACAATAGGAAGTAAATGATGTTCGCAAGTTGAATAGACCGTAATATTTTTTTCTACAAGCATTTCACCATACTTGTATTTGTTTTCAAAAGTAGATGCGTTTGGTTTTTTATCAGGATCTAAGCCGCCAAAAATTTCATTAACAAACATTTTGGCTACACGATTTGGTGTGCCTTTAAGGCTATCATCATTAAGGTCTAAGCCTAGGGTTTCCATAATATGTTTTACATCATCTTTTATGATGTCAATTTTTTGATCTTTAGATAAGTTAAAAGCATCTTCTCGCATGGGAGTATCACTAGATGAACCTATGTGATTATCACCTAATGCATCAATATCATTAAAATCGTTATCGATTTTCATAGTTAAATAATTATTAATCAATCTTTAATAAAGCAAGGCGCAAAGATACGTAATAAAAATAGGATGATAGTGGTAGGAGATTTACAATTGTACTTGTTATATTATTAAAACCGTTAAAATGCTAAATAACATTGATGAAGTAACTATGGTTTTTATAAAATTTTCTTAATTTTCCGAACTTTAAAATTATGGTTAAGCTATGAAAAAAACCCTTACAATTTTCATTTTAATACTTTTACCCGTTTGTTTATTTGCGCAGCAACCGAATAAGCGAGTTCCGTTAAAAGTTATTCAATTTAAAGACAATGTAGAACAACCACTAACAGCAAAAGAAAGGCTTCAAATAGATGAAGTTTATGGTGATTATGCTGAAAAATATGTTTATGGTAATGCTTTTAGCTTGAAGAGCATAAAAGATATATTAAGAAACAGAGTTGTTGTTAAACTCATTACAAATGAAAAAGACAAAAAAGAATGTCAAAAATTATCTGAGATTCCGCTTTTAAATAGTTTTGTTTCAGATTTAGAGAGAGATGAAACTTTTGATCCAAAAAACTTCAATCCTCTTAAGTATAATTTTGCTTTTCACTCTAAAGGTTCTTCAATGTACCAAGTAGACAATACTAATTATTACATTATCATAAAATCACAATATCAATAAAAATTTTACAAAATGAAGTATCTATTAACTTTAATTACAGTAGTATTTTCATCGGTATTGCTTGCCCAAGATGTAAATATGCAAACAGCAACAGTAAGCCAATGTGGTGGTGTGTTTTATGATTCTGGTGGCGAGTTTGGGAATTACGGGAATGATGAAAGCTTTATATTAACTATTTGTCCTGAAAACCCAGGTCAAAGAGTACAATTAAATTTTACAGAGTTCAGTACGCAGCTAAATGCTGATGTTATGACTATTTATAATAGTGATACTAATGATCCTGCAGAAGCATTTGGTCAATTTTCTGGAGCAGCTTCGCCAGGTTTAGTAGAAGCAACTGAAGCAAATACGAGTGGTTGTTTAACTATTGAGTTTGTTTCTAATGATTCTGCTAATGGTAGTGGTTGGGCAGCAAATATTTCTTGCCGCACACCATGCCAAGTTATTACATCTCAAATTGATACTGCTGTTCCTGCACCTAATGGTGATGGTTACATAAGAGTTTGTCCTAATGAAGAAATTACACTTACAGGAAGTGGGAATTTTGAAGTTGATGGTACAGGAGCAACTTATGAGTGGGATTTAGGAGATGGTAACACAGTATCAGGGCAAACAGCCGTTTTTTCTTATGCAGATCCAGGAGTTTATATTGTAAATCTTAGTATTAGAGATGCCAACACAACGATAGATCCTGAAGGTTGTCCTAATACAAACCTTATAAATCAAGTAATTCAAGTAGCTACTGAAGCAGACTTTACTGGAACTAGTGCAGCAGAAAATACAATTTGTTATGGTGAAAGTACCGATATAACAGGAATTGTAAATCCTGTGCAGTTTATCAATGACTGTACGCCGCCAATTAGTGGTACAACATTCTTACCAGATGGGTCAGGAGCACAATACGAAACTTGTATTACTGTAGATTGTTTTGATTCCGCTCAAACATTAACAGATCCTAACCAGTTAATTGAGGTTTGTGTTAATATGGAGCATTCTTTTTCTGGTGATTTAGATATTTTTATTCAAAGTCCAAACGGACAGGAGATTAGATTATTTGACCAAGCAGGTGGTGGAACTTATTTTGGAGGTGCTAATGATGATGGTACAAATACACCAGGGCAAGGTGAGCAATATTGTTTTTCAATGAGTGCATCAGTGCTATTGGCCAATGCACCTACAGAAACCAATGGAACCAATCCACCAGGCAATTCTTGGGTTCCAGGAACGTATCTGCCTTTTGAAGATTTTAATGGTCTTGTAGGTAGTCCATTAAACGGTGATTGGTGTATTAGGATAGTGGATAATTTAGCAATAGATAATGGTTATATATTTGAATGGTTCTTAAACTTTGATCCTGCAATACAACCACCAGAATTATCTTTTACACCTGCAATTACTTCTGAAGCATGGGATGCAGATCCAACAATAACTAATACAGCTGGTAATGTTATTACAGTAACACCTCCAGATGCAGGGCAATATTGTTACACTTATAGAGCAACTGACGATTTCGGATGTGAATATACCGAGCAAGTATGTATTGATGTTTTACCAGAAATTGTAACAGAAGCCCCAAACAATTTATTTGTTTGTGACACAGGTACTCCGCCTTATATTTTCGATTTAGAAAGTAATACTGCAGTCGTTTTAGCAAGTGCGACTAATGTAGGAGATTTGGTAGTGACATATCATGATTCACAAATAGATGCGGATGATGATGTTGATGCCTTAACAGGTTTAGCCGCATATTCAGGAACTGATGGTGAAACCATTTATATTAGAGTTGAATATTTAGATTCTGATTGTTATGAAGTGTTGCCGTTTACATTAAATGTTTCTGGTCAACCAGATATAAACCCAGTGTTAGATTTAGAATTATGTGATGATATATCTAATGATGGTGTTGAAGAATTTGATTTAAGCGTGCAAACTTTAGGAATATTAGGTGCTCAGCCAGAGTCAGATTTTAATGTTACATATCATTTAAGTTTTGATGATGCTGATGATGGAGTTGGTGTTTTACCTAACTTATACACCAATGTTAATAACCCAGAACCAATATTTGTTAGAGTTGAGAGTGCCGGAGATTCTAATTGTTATATAGCTTCTCCTACTGCAGTGTTTAATTTAATTGTTCATCAAAGAGCAATAGCTAACCAGCCAATGGATATGGTTGTTTGTGATGACACTAGTAATGATGGTTTTGCAACATTCGATTTAAGTACTCAGGAATCAGATATTTTAGGTGGGCAAGATCCTGCAATTTTTGATGTTTCTTTTCATATCAGTCAAGATGATGCAGATAATAATGTGGGTAATCTACCGATAAACTATACTAATGTTACACCTAATTTAGAAACGATATTTGTTAGAGTTCAAGACCCTGCCAATCCAGATTGTTATAGTACAACATCTTTTGATTTAATTGTAAATACGTTACCAACAATTGTTGCTGTTACTCCATTACAAGTTTGTGATGATGATACAGATGGTTTTGTAGCTTTTAATATGACTACTAAGATTGCTGAAATTTTAAATGGTCAATCTGGAGTTGATGTGTCTTTCCATGAAACTTTTATTGGTGCAGATACTGATACTGCTGAAATATTTGATGGATATATCAATACTACACCTAACAACCAGATTATATATGTGCGTTTAGAAAATACAACAACGAATTGTCATAACGTTAACACCTTAGATTTAGAAGTATTAGGTAATCCAACGGCAAATTCACCTTCAGCATTATCGGTTTGTGATGATGACACAGACGGTTTAGTGGAATTTGATTTAAGTTTAAGTGAGGCAGAAGTTATAGGAGTACAGACAGGAGTT
>NZ_JAOARH010000131.1 GCF_025210595.1 Winogradskyella sp. | reverse complement strand
TACAGTTAAACCAAAGCCCAACGCAATCCGATTTATTAATTGCTAGTATTGAGCAGAAATCGCAAGAGTTGCAACCCATTCCTTTTAAATCTGCTATAAATTTTAAGTCTAATACCAAGTATTTAAAATATGCGGCAATTCCGATTGTTATTTTATTACTGTCTTACGCAACAGGAAAAATTAATTGGTTTAGCGATAGTTATGAGCGTGTGGTGAATTATAAAACCGCTTATGAGCCACCAGCACCATTTCAGTTTTTTGTTTTAAACGAGTCGCTACAAGCCATAGAAGGGAAAGATTTTAAGCTGAATGTGTCTACTGCTGGTGATGTTATTCCAGAGAATGCCCAAATTCAATTTAATGGACAATCGTATTATTTACAACAATTAGCACCAGGTGAATTTCAATACACGTTCAATCTACCAAAAGACAATATAGAGTTTACATTGTCGGCAAATGATGTTAATTCAAAACCTTATGAATTAGAAGTCGTTAACACACCTAATTTGGTAAATTTTGAGATGGTTTTAGATTATCCATCTTATACCAGAAAACAAGATGAGGTATTAAAAAGTACTGGCTCAGCTGTTATTCCCGAAGGCACCAAAGTTACTTGGAAAGCATTAACAAAATCTACAAACGAAGTCAATATTTATGCTAATGACACACTTCCTTTTAAGCAAAATGAGGAAGGTAAATTTGAAGCTACTAAACGACTTTACAGAAACTATAATTACAGCATTTCTACTAGTAACGATAAACTAAAGGATTACGAGAATTTAGCATATAGTATTAGTGTAGTTAAGGATTTAAACCCTGAACTAAGCATTAAGGTTCAAAAAGATTCTATCGATCTTCAAAGTTTGTATTTCTACGGACAGGCAAGTGATGATTTTGGGTTAACAAAATTAAATTTAGTGTATTATCCTGTAGATGATGAAACGAATAAGGTAGTTCATCCAATTTCAATTTCTAAATCTAATTTTAGCGAATTTGTAAGTGCATTTCCAAATCAATTTAATCTCGAAGAAGGTATAAGCTACCAATTGTATTTTGAAGTGTTTGATAACGATGCATTGCACAATTACAAACGTACCATGAGTAGTGTATTTAATTACAGAAAACGTACTCAAGAAGAAGAAGAGCAAAAGCAATTACAAGAACAAAACCAAACTATAAAAGATATAGGTAAGACTTTTGAAAAGTTGCAAGAGCAAGATAAAAAGCTCGAAGAATTCTCTAAAACACAAAAAGAAAAGCAAGAACTTAATTTTAACGACAAGAAAAAGTTTGAAGACTTCTTAAAGCGACAAAAGCAGCAAGAGCAACTGATGAAGAATTTTAATAAAAAGCTTCAGGACAATCTTGAAGAATTTCAAGAAGAAAAAAAAGAAGATCAGTTTAAAGAAGACTTAAAAGAGCGCTTAAAAGAAAATGAAGAACAACTTAAAAAAGACGAAAAGCTTTTAGAAGAGTTAGAAAAATTACAAGATAAAATCAATAAAGAAGAGTTTACCCAAAAGCTTGAAGAATTAGCTAAACAAAATAAAAACAAGAAACGTAGCATGAAGCAGCTTTTAGAGTTGACAAAACGTTTCTATGTAATGAAAAAAGCTGAAAAGATTGGTAAACAACTCGATGATTTAGCCAAAAAGCAAGAAGAACTTTCAAAAAAAGACAAAGAGAATACTAAAGAAAAGCAAGAAGAATTAAATAAGGAATTTGATCAACTTCAAAAAGATATAGAAGATTTAAAGAAAGAGGATAGGCGTCTTCAAAAACCTATGAATGTGCCTGTAGATGAGTTTTTAGAAGATGGAGTAAAGTATGATCAGAAAGAAGCAAAAGATGCCTTAGAAAAAAAGGAACAAAGCCAAGAAGAGCAAAATTCTGAAGAGAGTCAAGAGCAATTGCAAAAGGCTCAAGAAAAACAAAAAAAGGCTGCTCAAAAGATGAAACAGATGAGCAAAAACATGATGTCTATGCTTAGTGGTGGTGGAGGCGGAGGCGGAAGTCAAATGCAAGAAGATGTTGAGACATTACGACAAATTTTAGAAAATCTATTGTTGTTTTCTTTCGATCAGGAAAGCCTTATGAACACTTTTGATGCTATTGATATTAACAATAATAAATACGGTAAGTATATTATTCAACAAAGTAATCTAAGAGAGCATTTTGAGCATATTGATGATAGCTTATTTGCATTGTCTTTACGTCAACCAAAAATTTCAGAAAAGGTTAATTCTCAAATTACAGAAGTTTATTTTAATATAGATAAAGCTTTAGGGCAATTAACGGAAAATAAGTTGTATCAAGGGGTCTCTTCCCAACAATATACCATTACTGCAAGCAATGAATTAGCTAGTTTTTTAAGTGATGCTTTAGATAATATGGAAATGCAAATGAATTCTTCTCCTGGATCTGGTGGAGGTGGTGGACAGCAACTTCCAGACATTATTATGAGTCAGGAAGAGTTGAATAAACAAATGGAAGAAGGAGTAAAAAAAAGTGAGCAAGGAAAAGAAGGAGAAGAAGGACAGCAAGGTGAAGGCGAAAAACAAGGCGAAGAGGGTAGTGAAGGTAAAGAAGGTGAAGGAAAGCAACCTGGTGAGCAAGGACAAGAAGGCGAACAAGGAGAAAGCGGTCAGAGTGGTAAAAATGGTAAATCTGGTAACCAACAAGGAGAAGGTGGAGAAGGAGGTCAAAATGGACAAAATGGCAACCAGAATGGTGAAGGTAATGAAAACGGTGAAGGCAAAGATGGTAAAGGAGGTAATCAAGGCACAAATGGTAAAAATGGCGTTGATGGAGGTGATGGTGAAGGCGAGGAAAATGATGGCTATGGTGAAGGTGGAAAAGAAGAACAAAACGCCGAACTCTTTAAGATTTACCAACAACAACAACAGTTAAGACAAGCCTTAGAAGATCGTTTAACTAAAGAAGGTAAAATTGAATCTGCTGGGCAACTCATTAAGCAAATGGAAGAGGTAGAACTTGACTTATTGAATTATGGGTTTACCAATAAAACCCTTCAAAAAATGATGGATTTGCAACACCAATTATTAAAGTTAGAGAATGCTACTTTTGTGCAAGGACAAGATACTAAGCGCGAATCTGAAACAAATAAAAAAGAATTTGATAATACAAACCCTAGCCAAATACCAACAGCTAAACAATACTTTATTACAACCGAAATATTAAATAGACAAGCCTTACCTTTGCAAAATCATTTTAAGAAAAAGATTCAAGAATATTTTAAAAAGGCGAATGATTAATTTTAATTACGAAACTAATTTTAACTTAGTTAATGAACATGAGATTTCAGAGTGGATTTCTAATGCTATAAAAGAAGAAAATTGCACTGAAGGTGAGATCAATTATGTGTTCTGTTCAGATGACTATTTGCATAAAATTAATATTGATTTCCTAAATCACGATACATTAACAGATATTATTAGTTTTGATTATTCGGTAGGAAAAGAACTACATGGTGAGATTTATATTTCTGTAGATCGCGTAAAAGAGAATGCATTAGATTTTAATGTAAAATTTGAACAAGAACTATCTAGAGTAATTATCCATGGTGTCTTACATTATTGTGGTTATAAAGATAAAACTGAGAGTGAAGCACAATTAATGCGATCTAAGGAAGATTTCTATTTAGAACGACTATAGTATTTCAATGTATCTTTGCAAATCAAATTTTAAAGAATATTATGTTCCACGTGGAACAAAGTTAAATAGCTTGTGCCTATACTGAGTTTGTTTCAGGATTTACAATAAAATTTATAATTCTGAAGTGACATCAGAATAACAAGCTTTATAAAGGGTGAATTATGTTTAATGAAGTTTATGATGTAATTGTAGTTGGTGCAGGACATGCAGGAAGTGAAGCAGCAGCAGCAGCAGCTAATATGGGAAGTAAAACATTGTTGATTACAATGAACCTTCAAAATATAGCGCAAATGTCTTGTAATCCTGCTATGGGTG
This sequence comes from Winogradskyella sp., assembly GCF_025210595.1. Taxonomy (GTDB): domain Bacteria; phylum Bacteroidota; class Bacteroidia; order Flavobacteriales; family Flavobacteriaceae; genus Winogradskyella. The sequence goes on along the minus strand of NZ_JAOARH010000131.1, from coordinate 1,180 downwards.
GAATAGCAAAAGGGCAAATTGTACGTGAGATTGATGCATTAGGAGGTTACAGTGGTATTGTTTCCGATACTTCTGCTATTCAGTTTAAGATGCTTAATAAGTCTAAAGGACCTGCTATGTGGAGTCCTAGATGTCAATCAGACAGAATGCGTTTTGCTGAAGATTGGAGAATGCTTTTAGAACAAACAGCAAATCTAGATTTTTATCAAGAGATGGTTTCCGGGCTTTTAATTGAAAACTATAAAGTTGTTGGTGTAAAAACATCTTTAGGAATTCAAATTAAAGCTAAAACGGTTGTGCTCACCAATGGTACTTTTTTAAATGGACTTATTCATATAGGAGATAAAAACTTTGGTGGAGGAAGAGCAGGTGAGCGTGCTGCAACCGGAATTACAGAAGAGCTTATTTCAATAGGATTCGATTCTGGAAGAATGAAAACAGGAACTCCACCAAGAGTCGATGGAAGGTCTTTAGATTATTCTGTAATGATAGAGCAGCCAGGCGATGATAATCCATATAAGTTTTCATACCTAGATGTTACAAAACCATTAACAGAACAACGCTCATGCTACATGACTTACACGAGTCCTGAAGTGCATAATTTGCTTCGCGAAGGATTTGATCGCTCACCTATGTTTAATGGAAGAATACAAAGTGTAGGGCCAAGATATTGTCCATCTATAGAAGATAAAATTAATCGTTTTGCTGATAAAGAAAGACATCAATTATTTGTTGAACCTGAAGGTTGGAACACGGTTGAGGTTTATGTGAATGGTTTTTCTACATCGCTTCCAGAAGATGTCCAGTATAATGCTTTGAAATCTGTTAAAGGTTTTGAAAATGTTAAGTTTTTTAGACCTGGTTATGCCATAGAATATGATTACTTTCCACCAACACAACTAAAGCATACTTTAGAAACTAAACTAGTTAGTGGTTTGTATTTTGCAGGACAAATTAATGGAACTACAGGTTACGAAGAGGCAGCTTCACAAGGTTTAATAGCAGGAATAAACGCTAGTTTAAAAGTTCAAGAAAGAGATCCGTTTACTTTAAAAAGAGATGAAGCTTATATTGGTGTTTTAATTGATGATCTTATTACTAAGGGTACAGAAGAGCCTTATCGTATGTTTACTTCAAGAGCAGAATACAGAACACTTTTACGGCAAGATAATGCAGATTT
>NZ_JAOARH010000130.1 GCF_025210595.1 Winogradskyella sp. | reverse complement strand
ATTTTTTGCATATCTCTATGGTTAAGACGCTCAATATGCATTAAAAACCACATGCCTTCATTAGCAAATAATGATGCGGGCAGTGTAAATAAAAGGGCAATTAGAAAATAATTTAGTTTTTTCATTTTTAAGTTTAATTGTGTTATCAATTGAGTGATTTATAATTTTTAAATCTTAGTTTTAATCTGATATCCTTTATTCTTTAGAAGTCGAATTTAATCTTATTAAGCAAAGTAACACCTTCATAAAACGCAACATAGTTGCATTTAACAAAAATACGCAAATATCTCATATAAATAGAGCACACTTTCTATTGATTTTGTATAAAATCAAAAAACTAAACTTTTCTTCAAACCTCTACAACTACACAAAGTATAGCCTTCTAAAAACTACTTAACAACTCATTAAGATTTCATAAGTTTCTTTTCATTAATTTTAAACACAATAACTAACTTTCGCATAATGAAAAAACTCTTTTCGTTAGTAATGCTATGCTGCGTTACTATACTGTCCGCACAAGAATTCTCGATGGACTTAGTAAAAAACATGTCACCAAGAAACATTGGTCCTGGTGGAATGTCTGGACGTGTAACTGCTATTGATGTAGTTCTAGATAATCCAGATGTAATGTACGTTGGAACCGCTTCTGGTGGTGTATGGAAATCTACTTCTGGTGGTATCAAATGGGAACCAATTTTTGATAATGAACTAACGGCTTCTGTTGGTGCGTTAGCTATTCAGCAATCCAATCCAAGTGTAATTTGGGTAGGAACTGGAGAAGGAAATCCACGAAACAGTCTTAATGGAGGTTATGGTATATACAAATCTTTAGATGGCGGAAAATCATGGACTGCTATGGGCTTACAAAACACACGTCACATTCATCGTGTTATTATTGATCCAACCAATCCAGATGTAGTTTATGTTGCTGCTATTGGATCACCTTGGGGAGAACATCCAGAACGTGGAGTTTATAAAACTACTGATGGTGGTAAAACTTGGAAAAATATACTTTTTGCCAATAATAAAACTGGAGCAGCTGATTTAGTTATGGACCCAAAAAATCCAAATAAACTCATCGCTGCAATGTGGGAACACAAAAGAGACCCTTGGTTTTTTAAATCTGGTGGTAAAGGTTCAGGATTACACATCACTCACGATGGTGGAGAAACTTGGAAAAAAGTTACAGATGAAGATGGATTTCCAAAAGGTGATTTAGGTCGTATTGGTATTGCCATTGCACCTAATAAACCAAATATTGTATATGCTTTGGTTGAAGCCAAAAAGAATGCCCTTTACAAAAGTACAGATGGTGGATTTAAATGGTCTAAAGTAAATGACAAAAACGATATTGGAAATCGTCCATTTTACTATTCTGAAATTTATGTAGATCCACAAAACGAAAACCGTGTATATTCTATCTATACTTATGTAAATGTAAGTGAAGATGGCGGAAAGAATTTCACGCAATTAATGCCTGCATATGGCGTTGACAATGGTGTACATCCAGATCATCATGCATGGTGGATTCATCCAGAAAATGGACAATTTATGATTGATGGAAACGATGGAGGAATGAACATTACTAAAGATGGTGGTAAAACTTGGCGTTTTATTGGAAATCTTCCAGTTGCCCAATTCTATCATATTAATGTAGATAACGAATATCCTTATAATGTATATGGTGGAATGCAAGATAATGGGTCTTGGAGAGGTCCTGCTTATGTATGGCGTTCTCAAGGTATTCGTAATTCATATTGGCAAGAAATTAGTTTTGGAGATGGATTTGATGTAGTTCCAGACAAAGACGATTCTCGTTATGGTTGGACGATGAGCCAGCAAGGATTTGTAAGTCGATACGATTGGCAAACTGGAAACAATTACACCGTAAGACCTACACACGAAGATCCAGAAGTACGATTACGTTTTAACTGGAATTCGGCTATTAATATTGATCCTTTTAACACTAGTACTATCTATTTTGGAAGTCAGTTTGTACATAAATCAATTGATAAAGGTGAAACATGGACAATTATCTCTCCAGATTTAAGTACTAATGATCCAGAAAAGCAAAAACAAAGTGAAAGTGGTGGATTAACTATGGATGCTACAGGTGCCGAAAATCACTGTACTATTTTAGTCATTGAGCCTTCACCTTTAGAAAAAGATATGTTATGGATAGGTACAGATGATGGTCGTGTACATATCACTCAAAATGGTGGTGCAAGCTGGACAGAAGTCACTAAAAACATTAAAGGTTTACCAGCAGGAAGCTGGATTCCTCAAATCAAAGCCTCTAACAAACGAAAAGGAGAAGCTTTATTAATTGCGAATGATTATCGTCGTTTTAACTATACACCTTATGCTTATAGAACTAAAGATTATGGAAAAACATGGGAACGTATTGTAGACAATAACGATGTAGAAAGCTATGCCTTATCTATTGTTGAAGATATTGAAGAACCAAATCTTTTGTTTCTAGGAACTGATGATGGTTTATATGTTTCTATTGATGCTGGAAACCAATGGACAAAATGGACCGAAGGCTTCCCTACAGTATCTGTAAAAGACCTTGTGATTCATCCTAGAGAGCATGATTTGGTTATTGGCACATTTGGCAGAGCTGCTTGGGTTTTAGATGATATTAGACCGTTGCGAGAAATGGCTAAAAACACATCGGTAATTAATTCTAATATAAAGCTGTTCAATCCACCAACTGCCTATCAAGCAGCTTACCAACAACCAACAGGAAGTCGTTTTGGAGGTGATGCTCTTTATAATGGTGAGAATCGAAGTTTTGGAGCTCATTTTTCGTACATGTTCAATAAAAAGATAGCTGAAAAATCTGACATAAAATCAGAAGCTAAAAAAGGAGATAAAAACATAAGTGATAAAAAAGTTAGTAACGACATAAAATGGGATTCACTAACTCTAAAATTATATGATGGAGATCGATTAATAAGAACTCTAAAACGTAAAGCACCAGAAGACAATGGGATTCATAAATGGACATGGTATATGAACGAAAAAGGTGTTGACAGACCATCTAGAACCAATCAAAAACAAACCAGAGAACCTAGTGGTATTAGCGTAAAACCTGGAAATTACAAAGCCATTATTCATTATGGTGATTTAAATTCTGAAACTACTATAAATGTTGCATCTGATCCAAGATTAAATGTATCGCAAAAAAATATTGATGAGGTTTATACTGCTGCAAAAGATCTAGAAGACCTACAACAATCTGCTGCTGATGCTGTTAAACAATTAGTTGAAAGTAAAACAATAGCTGAAAATTATAAAAAAGAATTGTCTAAACTAGATAAAGAAGGCTTTAAAGACCAAATCGAGTTATCTAAAGACATCGTAAAAAGTATTGATAGTTTAATAGACAAATACTTAGGTAAAGTAGATAAACGTCAAGGAATTACTAGAAATCCTGAAATTACTCCGATGCAACGATTAAGAACAGCGCAAGGTTATGTATTTAATAGCCAAAAAGGTTTAACATCAACAGAAGTTTCTCTTATAAAGCATGCTAAAGATGCCTTTAATACAGTTTTTAAAGAGACTAATAATTTCTTTAATAATGCTTGGAAAGATTATGAAATCCAAATGCGTCAACTCCAAACCAATCCTTTTAAAGAAACAAAAACATTTAGTATTGATTAACTAAAGTCAATACAGAAAAGTAAAAAAGCCGTATCAAATCTATTGAAACGGCTTTTTATATATTAAAACAATAATACTATTCTATCCATTTAAGACTGTTATAATCTATAATTTTAATTCTTTTTCCAGAGGTAGAAATAAACCCTGCTTTTTTAAATTGCGACAATATTCTAATAGCAGACTCTGTTGCAGTACCTACAATACTTGCGTAATCTTCTCTAGATAATACAATACTTAAAAAACCTTTATCGTCTGAACCAAAATTATCATGGATATACATTAAGATTTCAGCCATTCTGCGCTTTACTGACTTTTGCGCCATGTTTACCAAAGAAATATCAGACTCTTTTAAATCATTAGCCATTTCTTTTAGAACGTCCATAGTAAATTTTGGGTTTTTTAACAAGTCGCTCATAATTTCAGCCTTAGGAATAAAACACATTTCCATATCATTTAAAGCAACAGCACTTAAATTGGTTTTTTGCTCAGACACTAAAGAACGTTTTCCTAACATTCCGCCTTTAACCACAAGTTTGACTACTTGATCTTTACCATTTTCACTAAGCTTCGTCAATTTACAAACTCCATCCCTAACGCAATAAACACCATTAAGGGTTTCACCTTCCTCGAAAATAACTTGCCCTTTTTTGTACATCTTACCTGTTTTACAGGCAGATACACGCATAAGTTCTTCTCGTGTTAAGGATTTTAAGGAATTGAATTCCTTAACAATACAAGACTCACATTTACCCATACCGATTGATTTAGTGTCTATTCAAAGATAATAATTACATGACAAATATCATATTTTATCTTTCAAGAAATTGTCACCTTTGTTACAGGTATAAATGAGCAAATTTAAAAATGGAAAACAAAACTTGTTTTCACTGTGGTGACGACTGTGGTAGTCGCCCTATTCTCTTTCAAGATAAATCATTCTGTTGTAATGGTTGTAAAACCGTATTCGAAATTTTTAATGAAAATGATTTAACTTGTTATTACGATTTACAAAATTCACCAGGTGCCATCCCAAAAGAAATAGAAGGAAAATACGATTTTCTTTCTCAAGAAAATATCATTGAAAAACTTACTGAATTTAGAAGTGAAGATGTAGAAATAGTTTCGCTTTATATTCCACATATTCATTGTAGCTCTTGTATCTGGATATTAGAAAACTTAAACAAACTTAACCCAAATGTTTCGGCTTCTCAGGTAAATTTTGGAAAGAAAACCGTAAGAATAACTTATAATTCTGAAGCTACAGATTTAAAATCTATAGTTACTTTACTAAGCACTATAGGATACGAACCTTATATTAGCTTAGACGATTATCAATCTGGTAAAAAGCACATTAACAGAACACTTATATACAAACTCGGTGTTGCTGGTTTTGCATTTGGAAACATTATGTTTCTGTCTTTTCCTGAATATTTTGAAATTAATGAATTTTGGCTAGAGCAATACAAACATATGTTCCGTTGGTTAATGTTTGCACTCGCTGTTCCTGTAGTTTTTTATTCTTCTCAAGATTATTTTATCTCAGCATATAAAGGCTTAAAAGCAAAAATTCTAAACATTGATGTACCAATTGCATTAGGTGTATCTGTACTTTTTATTAGGAGTACTATTGAAATTGCTTTTGATATAGGCTCAGGTTTTTTTGATAGCCTTGCAGGATTAGTTTTCTTTCTATTAGTTGGTAAATTTTTTCAACAAAAAACTTATGATTTTCTTTCGTTTGAACGCGATTACAAGTCCTACTTTCCTATTGCCATAACTAAAATTGACAAAAATGGTAATGAAAATGCCATACAAGTATATGACATTAAAAAAGGGGATCGTCTTTTAATTAGAAACGAAGAACTAATACCTGTTGATGGTATATTAATAAATGGTAGAGGAAAAATAGATTACAGTTTTGTAACAGGAGAGTCACAACCAGTAACCAAACAATCTGGCGACAAACTATTTGCAGGTGGTAAACAAACCTCTGGTGTTATTGAGCTAGAAGCTATAAAATCTGTAGAACAAAGTTACCTTACACAGCTTTGGAGTAATGATGTTTTTAACAAAAATAAAGAAGATGGCTTTACCAATATAACCAATGCCATTAGTAAGCATTTTACTATTGCTATACTCAGTATTGCATTTGTAGCAACAACATTTTGGCTAATAACAGATGCTAGTAAAGCCATGAATGTTTTTACTGCGGTTTTAATTATTGCTTGCCCTTGTGCAATTGCACTATCCGCTCCTTTTACATTTGGAAATTTGCTTCGCATTTTTGGAAAGTTAAAATTCTACATTAAAAACGCTAGTGTTATAGAACAATTGGCAGAAATAAACACTGTTATATTTGATAAAACAGGAACCATTACATCTAATCAACAAAGTAATGCTGAATATGAAGGTTTATCATTATCAGAGCTGGAAAATTTAGTTTTAAAAAATTCACTTCGTGGCTCTAATCACCCTTTAAGCAGAACGCTTTACAACATTTTAGATGAACACAACATCATTACTTTAGACAGTTTTAAAGAACATGTAGGCAAAGGTATAGAAGCAAAACATAATGATATAAACCTAAAAATAGGATCTGCAAGTTTTGTTGGTAATACAGAACAAACATCTACCCTCAATACTACAGTACATGTAAGCAGTAATGATGTTTATAAAGGAAAATTCACTTTTTATAATAGTTACAGAAAAGGAGTCTCTAAACTTTTTAATCAATTAAAACAACATTTTGATTTAGTAATCCTTTCAGGAGATAATGAAGGTGAACGAGAAAACTTAAAGAAATTATTACCAGGTAAAACCAAATTAATCTTTAATCAAAAACCCGAAGATAAACTAGATTTTATCAAATTTCATCAATCCGAAGGCGCAAAAGTACTTATGATAGGTGATGGTCTTAATGATGCTGGCGCATTGGCACAAAGTAATGTTGGTATTGCTATTTCAGAAGATGTTAATGTATTTTCACCAGCATGCGATGCTATTCTTGATGCTACAAAATTCAAGGAACTATACAGTTATATACAAGCATCAAAATCTGCTATAAAAATTATTAAGTGGAGTTTTGTGCTCTCATTTATATATAATGTTATTGGATTATACTTTGCTGTTACTGGTCAGTTAGCACCAGTAGTAGCTGCAATATTGATGCCGTTGAGTTCAATAAGTATTGTCGTTTTTACGACTATTTGTACAAACATTTTAGGACGAAAATTGAATTAAAAATTATGAACAAACCCAAGAATTTATTTGGAATTAATTTAAATAACCTGACATGATAAATGTCATGTTTTTAAAAAAGGTACCACTGTAAATTTGGGTCATAACTTCAGAGCAGGTATGAGTGTTATATATATTGTATTAACAGTGAGCGTTATCGTTGGTGTAGCCTTTTTTGTCATTTTTTTAATGGCCGTTAAATCTGGCCAATATGATGATAGTTATACACCATCTGTGCGTATGTTATTTGAAGACGAAATAATAAGCCCAAAAACAGAAAATTCAAAAAAAACTGACTAATTATATTAATATGGAAATGCAACAATTTTACTACGATAATAAAATCGTTAAAAAATTCCTCTACGCCACAATAGTTTTTGGTGTGGTTGGTATGCTGGTAGGATTAATCCTGGCCTTTATGTTTATATTCCCTAACTTAACAGATGGTATATCTTGGTTAAGTTTTGGACGTTTAAGACCATTACACACAAACGCTGTAATTTTTGCCTTTGTAGGTAATGCCATTTTTGCTGGTGTGTATTACTCACTTCAGCGTTTACTTAAAGCCAGAATGTTTAGTGATTTACTAAGTAACATTAATTTCTGGGGCTGGCAATTAATTATTGTTGGTGCTGCCATAACCCTTCCTCTTGGTTATACTACATCAAAAGAATATGCCGAATTAGAATGGCCATTTGATATTGCTATAGCTTTAATATGGGTGGTATTTGGTGTTAACATGATTGGTACCATATTAAAACGTCGTCAAAGACATTTATATGTTGCCATCTGGTTTTACCTAGCAACCTTTGTTACTGTTGCAGTACTTCATATATTTAATAGTTTAGAGCTTCCTGTAAGTGCACTAAAAAGTTATTCTGTTTACGCAGGTGTGCAAGATGCTTTAGTACAATGGTGGTACGGTCATAATGCCGTGGCATTCTTCTTAACAACACCGTTTTTAGGATTGATGTACTATTTTGTTCCAAAAGCAGCAAATAGACCAGTTTATTCTTATAGACTATCTATTGTGCACTTCTGGTCGTTAATTTTTATATACATCTGGGCAGGACCTCACCACTTATTATATACAGCTTTACCAGAATGGGCTCAGCATTTAGGTGTTGCATTCTCTGTAATGCTTATCGCACCTTCTTGGGGTGGTATGATTAACGGTTTATTAACCTTACGTGGAGCTTGGGATAAGGTTCGTACAGACCCTGTACTTAAATTTATGGTAGTTGGTATTACTGGTTACGGTATGGCAACATTTGAAGGACCAATGCTATCACTTAAAAACGTAAATGCAATTGCTCACTTTACAGATTGGATTATTGCTCACGTACACGTTGGTGCATTAGCTTGGAATGGTTTTATGACCTTTGGTATGATTTACTGGTTGGTACCTAAACTATTCAAAACAAAATTATATTCTGTTGGTTTAGCCAATGTACACTTCTGGATTGGTACACTAGGTATTATTCTTTATGCTTTACCGTTATATGTTGCTGGATTTACTCAAGCAAGTATGTGGAAACAATTTAACCCAGACGGAAGTATTGTTTATGGTAACTTCTTAGAAACAGTAACTGAAATTATGCCAATGTACTGGATGCGTGCTATTGGTGGTACACTTTTCGTTGTTGGTATGTTAATACTTGTTTACAATGTAATAGTAACGATTTCAAAATCTAAAAGTAAAGTTACAGACGAGCTTGCAGAAGCACCTGCATTACAACGTGTATCTAAAAAACGTGTTGCTGGAGAAGGATGGCATACTTGGTTAGAGCGTAAACCAGTATTATTAACCGTATATGCTACAATTGCTATATTAATTGGTGGTATAGTACAAATTATTCCAACTATAGTTGTAAAATCTAATATTCCAACAATAAGCAGTGTTAAGCCTTATACACCTTTAGAATTAGAGGGTAGAGATATATACATTAGAGAAGGTTGTGTGGGTTGTCACTCACAAATGATTCGTCCATTCCGTAGTGAAGTAGAACGTTATGGTGAGTACTCTAAAGCTGGTGAATTTGTTTACGATCATCCATTCCTTTGGGGAAGTAAACGTACTGGACCTGATTTACATAGAATTGGTGGTAAATACAATGACAACTGGCACTTTAATCACATGTACGACCCACAAAGTACGTCAACAGGTTCTATTATGCCTGCATATAAGTGGTTAATTGTAGGTGAAGGTGCTAAACTAGACAAGTCAATGACCGAAAAGAAAATGGAAACTATGGTAAGCTTAGGTGTACCTTATACTGAAGAAGATATAGCTAATGCACAAACTTCTATGACAGAGCAAGGTACTCAGATAGAGAAAAACCTTTATAGTGATCCTGATTTTGCAAAATCATACGAGGCAGATAAAGCTGCTGGTGGTGATAATTTCGTAGAAATGCGAAATAGAGAAATCGTAGCTCTTATTGCTTATTTACAGCGATTAGGTACTGATATTAAAGTAAAAGAGATTACTAACGAAACTGCTCAAAACTAATAACACCATGTTAAAATTTGTAAAACATCACATGGAAAGTATTACTGGGATAGAAATTTACCCACTGATATCTCTTCTAATATTCTTTTTGTTTTTTGTTGTCCTATTTTACTGGGTTTTTACAGCAAAAAAAGAATACATCAATACTGTTAGCAATATTCCTTTAGATAACCAAAACGATTTAAAACTATGAGACATTTAATTCCATCATATATAAGAGTTCCTGTTGTGTTTTTCACCATAGCAGGGCTCATAGAATACTTCATAGATTCTGGAGATCAACCAGCATTTATGGAACAACCTCTTGTATTATTATTCTTACTATTAGTTCTTTTATTTTTATTAGCTATAGAAGGTATTGTAAGTACTTTAGATAATATACTATATCAAAGTTTAGATGAAGAAGGCAAAGCAAGATACGATGCTCAAAAAGCGGCCCCTTCAAAATTAGCGTTATGGTTAAAGAATACCTATGAAAAGCTAAAAGGTGGTAAACCAATAGAAGATGAAGGTGAAATTATACTAGATCATAATTACGATGGTATTAAAGAGTTAGACAATAACCTTCCACCATGGTGGTTATATGGTTTTTATGCTACAATTATTTTTGCTGTAGTTTACTTAGCGCGTTACCATGTCTTTAATGCAGGTGATCAATTTGCTGAATACGAAATTGAATATGCTGAAGCAAACAAAGCTATTGAAGAATACAAAAAAACAGCCAAAGACCTAGTAGACGCAAGTACCGTTGAGTTACTAACTGATGCAGCTGACCTTTCTTCTGGACAAAAAATATACGAAGCTAACTGTGTTGCTTGTCATATGGCAGATGGTGGTGGTGGTATTGGTCCTAACCTAACAGATCCAAACTGGATTCTTGGAGGTGGTATTAAAAATGTTTTTAATACAATTTCTGAAGGTGGTAGAGATGGTAAAGGTATGGTTGCTTGGAAAGCTAATCTAAAACCCATAGAAATAGCTCAAGTTGCAAGTTATGTATTACAATTTCAAGGAAAAACACCAGCAAACCCAAAAGAAGCTGAAGGCGATATTTGGGTAGATGAATCTGCCGAAGGTTCTGAAACTGATGAAACTACTTCTGAAGATGCAACTGAAAACACAGAAAGTGTTGAAGAAGAATCAACAGAAGTATAAAAAACACTAAACCAAAAAATAGCTCTTACTTAAATAAAAATTTAACTTTTAAAGCTATTACATAATGGAAACTCCAAACAATGAAGTCTTTAGAGATTCAATTGGCACCATCGATGAAGAAGGAAAGCGTAATTGGATTTACCCTAAAAAACCTTCTGGGTCATTCTATGACAAAAGAAAACTCGTTAGCTACTTTTTATTAGCTTTCCTGTTTGCTGCGCCTTTCGTTAAAATTAACGGCAACCAGTTCTTAATGTTTAATGTTTTAGAACGACGTTTTAACATCTTTGGGTTTCCATTTTGGCCACAAGATTTTCATTTGTTCGTGGTATCTATGATCATTGGAGTGGTATTCATCACATTATTTACGGTTGGTTTTGGACGTATTTTTTGTGGGTGGATTTGTCCTCAAACCATTTTTATGGAAATGGTTTTTAGACGAATTGAATACTGGATAGATGGAGATAGGAATAAACAAAGAAAGCTTGAAAAGCAAAAATGGAATGCAGAAAAAATAAAAAAGCGTAGCTTAAAATGGTTTATCTTTTTAATAATATCTTTTTTAATTTCTAATATATTTTTAGCCTATTTAGTAGGAAGCGATAAGCTTTTTAGATACATTAAAGAAGGACCATCTGCTAATTTAAGTACTTTAATTTCTCTACTTATTTTTACAGGTGTATTCTATTTTATTTTCGCATGGTTTAGAGAACAAGTTTGTATTATAGCTTGCCCTTATGGACGATTACAAGGTGTACTTTTAGATAATAAATCTATTATTGTTGCCTATGATCATAAGCGAGGTGAAGGTGAAAGTGGTAGAAAGAAATTTAGAAAAAATGAAGATAGAGATGCATTAGGTCATGGAGATTGTATTGACTGTTTACAGTGTGTACATGTTTGCCCAACTGGTATTGACATAAGAAATGGTACTCAGTTAGAGTGTATTAATTGTACTGCTTGTATAGACGAGTGTGATGTTATCATGGATAAGATTAAGAAGCCAAGAGGATTAATAAGGTATGCCAGTGAAAATAATATTGAAAAGAAAGAGCCATTTAAGTTAACGGCTCGAATGAAAGGTTACATTGCTGTTTTGGTAATATTAATAGGTGTTTTATTAGGTATGCTAGCGCTTAGGAATGATGTAGAAGCCAGAGTGTTAAGACTACCAGGCCAACTATACGAACACAAGGATAATAATATTATTAGTAATGTATATACCTATAAAATAGTTAATAAAACAACAGAAACTATTGAAGACGTTAGCTTTAAACTAAGAGGCGTAGATGGAGAAATAAAACTTGTTTCTACTAATAATACGTTTAAGGTTGAAGAAAGTGGCTTAGCAGAAGGTACATTATTTATAGAACTAAAACAGAGCAATTTGTCAGGAGACAAAAACAATCTTACTATTGATGTTTATAGTGGTGATAAATTAATTGAAACAACTTCTGTAACCTTTTTAGGCCCTAGAAGTTATAATTAATACTCCTATGAGATTCAAAAAATCACGTAGGCATAAATTGAAATCCTGAAACATCTTCAGGTGGTAGAATAACTAAAATAAGGAGATTCTCACGTTAGTGGGAAATTGAAATATGAAAATAAATTGGGGAACAGCTATAGTTATAGCATTTGTAGGCTTTATTGGTTTTATTATGTATTTCGTGGTTAATATGGCTACAGATGACAAATACGACCATGACTTAGTTGTAGATGATTATTATCAAAAAGAACTAGAATTCCAGTCAGAAATTGATAAAGAAAAAAAATCAAAAGCTTTAAAAACAAATATTACCTGGAAAAAGACCAAAGAGGGTATTGTTATTGAGTTCCCAAAAGATTTAGATTTTAAAGAAATTAAAGGTTCAGTGTTCCTATACAGACCATCTAACAAGCGTTTAGATTTTGAAATTCCTATTTCATTATCTGACTTCAATTTGCTCATACCTGACAACAATTTGTTAGATGGTCGCTGGAACATTAAGGTAGACTGGACATACAAAAACAATACTTATCTCTACAAAAAAGGGATTACTTATTAAAACATGTTATACTCGGCATTCATATTAGGCTTATTAGGGAGTTTACACTGTGTAGGCATGTGTGGTCCTATTGCCTTTATGCTGCCTGTAGACCGCTCTAATTCTTTCAAAAAAGCTAGCCAAATAAGCATTTATCATATTGGCAGATTACTAGCTTATAGTTTAATAGGCTTAGTTTTTGGCTTAGTTGGCAAAAGCCTTTATATTTTTGGCATACAACAACAACTATCTATAATCATTGGTATTTTAATGATTCTTATAGTATTAATACCGTATAAAACATTTGCCAAATACAATTTATCTAAGCCACTCCATAAAGTCATTTCTAAAGTAAAATCTAATCTGGGGCAGGCTTTAAAGAAAAAAACGGCTGACACCTTTTTAACCATTGGTTTTTTAAATGGTTTTTTACCTTGTGGCTTAGTATATATGGCTGTTTTTGGTGCTGTAGCTACAGGTAATTTATTACAAGGGAGTTTTTATATGGTATTATTTGGTATAGGCACCATTCCTTTAATGACTTCTGCTATATATTTAGGAAAATTTTTAAATCAAACTATAAAGCAACGTATTCAAAAAGCAATTCCGGTATTTGTAATTGTTATTGGTGCGTTATTTATTCTTAGAGGCTTAGGATTAGGCATTCCTTACATCTCACCTGCTCCTGTTGTAGAATTAGCTACCAGCGCAATGGAATGTCAATAATATATTATTACTCATTACCGATTAGTTTACAAAATAAAAAACGCCAAAGTCTGAGACTTTGGCGTTTTAGCTTGATATTAATAACACTAACTAATAAACATCAAGAACTATATTTTAAAAGTCATTACAGGTAATGTTGAGTGATTAGCTATGTCTTCTGAAATACTACCTTCAAAGAAATGTGCCAAGCCTTTTCTACCATGTGTTGCTACTGCTATTAAATCAGCACCAATATTGTTTGCAAAATTTAGGATACCTTTTTCTATAGAATAATCTGAAACTATGTACACATTTTCTAGATTTTCTAGGTCGCCATCAGCTTTTTTTAAGAATAAGGATACACGCTTATCTATTTCAGTAGAACTTCTAAAATTACCATCTGGTGAGTTAACATAAACCAAATGCATTTTAGCACCTAACTTTTCAAATGTAGCTCTTGCATTTAAGTAAGGTTTAATAACTTCATCAGAAAAATCGCTTGCAAAAACTCCATTTTCAAAATCTAAAAGTATTGGATTATGCTTAATCACTAAAACAGGTACATCTGCATGACGAACTACTTTTTCGGTATTAGATCCTATAAATACTTCTTTTACACCACTTGCTCCATGAGATCCCATAATTATAAGATTGGCATTGTGATCATTTGCTACATCATTAACCTCGCTCCAAACTTTAAAATGCTTTACAATTGGTGTTACTTTAACACCTTCTAAGTAAGGTCTATCTAAAAAAGCTTCAAACTTTTGTTCTGCTAGTTTTAAAAAGAATACAGCTTCTTCATTAATTGAATTGCCATTTATAGTTAATATAGCATTAGATAATTCTAACATGTGTAATACTATAAGTTCTGAGCCATACTTTTGAGCCAAATTGGCTGCTGCCTCCAGAGCAAATTCTGAATGTTCGGAAAAATCTATAGGTACAATAATTTTTTTCATAGTGTTAGTGTTTATATGGTCATTGAAAATAATTGGGTCTCTGGCTTTTTGCGCTGTAATAGCAAATCAAAAGCCATACAAACATTCCTCACAAAAGGTTTTCCCTTTTCTGTTATGGTAATTTGTTTTTTTTCTAAATCTAATAGACCATCATGTTCTAATTCATTAAGTTTTATGAGTACATCAGGTAACTCATCAAAAGTTAATTCGGGTTGCGACCAAGATGTTTTAAAATGGCACATTAGGTTGAGAATATGCCTTCTTATTTTTAAATCTTCGTTGTTTAATATATGCCCTCTATATACAGGTATTATGTTATTATTAACTAATTCATAGTATTCTCTTATCGACTTTACATTTTGAGCAAAACCATACCAACTATCGTTAATAGATGACACACCTAAACCAATCATAGCTTGTGTTTTAGAGGCTGTGTAACCCATAAAATTACGATGCAAAGATTCATTTTGCATGGCTTTGTATAGCGAATCACTCTTTAGGGCAAAATGATCCATTCCTATTTCTACATAACCTGCTTTTTCTAATAAATATTTACCAGTCTCGTACTGCTGACGCTTAGATGGTCCACTTGGTAAATCGGCTTCTTTAAAACCCCTTTGCCCATTTCCTTTTATCCATGGTACATGCGCATAACTATAAAATGCTATACGGTCTGGCATAAGTGCTTCTGTTTTTCTTATGGTCTCAATAACATCTACCTCTGTTTGAAACGGTAACCCAAAAATAATATCATGACCTACTGAAGTATAGCCAATTGCTCTGGCTGTTTCTGTAGCATGTTTTACATTTTTAAAAGGTTGTACACGGTTAATTGCTTTCTGAACTTTAAGATTGTAATCTTGCACTCCAAAACTAACACGTCTAAACCCTAAATCATATAAAACTTGCAAATGTTCTTTTGTAGTATTATTAGGGTGACCTTCAAAACTAAACTCATATCCTTCAGCTACTTCAGATACTTTGAGTAATTCTGAAATTAAGTATTTTAAATTTTCAGGAGAAAAAAATGTTGGTGTTCCACCACCAATGTGTAATTCTTTAATTCTTGGTTTAGATTCTAACAATTCACAATATAAACTCCATTCTTTTAAAACAGCATTTATATATGGCGACTCTACCTCATGACGCTTGGTAATGTGCTTATGACAACCACAAAAAGTGCAAAGACTTTCGCAAAATGGCATATGCAAATACAAGCTTATTCCTTCATCTTTATTAGATTCATCAAATGATTTTTTTAATACATCTTTCCATTTCTGTAAAGAAAATGACTCAGAATTCCAATATGGAACCGTTGGATAGCTTGTATAACGTGGACCTGCCACATTGTATTTATTTACTAAATTTTGACTCATATTATGTTAGTCTCAACATCAAAATTACTGGTATGTGATTGCAAAAAATATGATATTTGTCATGTAACATTTTAATCAACAGACAAATGCCTTAAAGTGCTTAATTTAGAGTTAACAAAATGTCTGACAAATTACAAAACTCCACTTGCTTTAAAAGTCTTATATGATTAACTTTACTAAAAACTAAAACTAACTATGAAACATTTAAAATTCACCTTATTGGCTTTCTCTATTATTTTTGCAACTGCTTGTAAAAGCGATAGCAAAGATGAAAAAACTTCTACAGAAAACGTAACAGAAACTACAGTAAAATACATCGTAAAACCTGAAAATACATCTTTAAAATGGACGGCTTATAAGACTACTGAAAAAACTCCAGTTGGCGGTGAATTTACGACATTATCTTTTGATAAAAAAGAAGGATCATCTCCTCAAGAAGCCTTAAATGGCCTAGAGTTTTCTATTCCTGTAAGTAGCCTATTTACTAAAGATGAAGTAAGAGACAATAAACTGAAAGCCTCGTTCTTTGGTGCTATGTTAGACACTAAACTTATAAGCGGAAAAATTAAATATACCGATAACAAGTACATAGCTTCTATTACGATGAATGGTGTTACAAACGACCTACATCTAGATGTCAATATTACTGAAGAAAGACGTGTAACTATGGAAGCCACTATGAAGCTGAAAGATTGGGATGCTCTTGGTGCGTTAGAGTCTCTTAACAAAGTTTGTTATGATTTACACAAAGGTGCTGATGGTGTTAGTAAAACTTGGGAAGATGTTGCTATTGAAGTAAATACATATTTAAGAGAGAAATAACAGCATCATTTAGATAAAGAAGTGTTTTAAACTTTAAACCACTTTAAAATAAAAAACTGCATCAGATTAAATTCTTGATGCAGTTTTTTTTATAGTATTTCAGAACTATTTATCTCGAATAGTTTGGTGCTTCTTTTGTAATTGTCACATCGTGCGGATGACTCTCATGAATACCACTTGCCGTAATTTTCACAAAACGACCAGTGTCTTGTAAAGTAGCTATATCTTTAGATCCACAATAACCCATACCAGCTCTCAACCCTCCAACAAATTGATGAATACTTTCAAACAATTCACCTTTATAAGGTACACGACCCACAATGCCTTCTGGCACTAATTTTTTAATATCATCTTCTACATCTTGAAAATAACGATCCTTGCTACCTTGTTTCATAGCTTCAACAGAGCCCATACCTCTGTAAGACTTAAACTTACGTCCTTCATAGATTATAGTTTCTCCAGGACTTTCTTTTGTACCTGCTAAAAGCGAGCCTAACATTACTGTATCCGCGCCAGCTGCAATAGCTTTTGGAATATCTCCAGTGTAACGAATTCCTCCATCTGCAATCACAGGAACACCAGAACCCTTAATAGCTGCAGCTACTTCTAATACCGCAGAAAATTGAGGAAAACCTACACCTGCAACCACACGAGTTGTACAAATAGAACCAGGGCCAATACCAACTTTTACCGCATCAGCACCAGCCTCTACTAAATATTTAGCAGCTTCACCTGTAGCAATATTACCAACAATAACATCTAGACTAGAATATTGTTTCTTTATAGATTTTAATACCTCTACTACTCCTTTGGTGTGACCATGAGCAGTATCTATTACAACAGCATCTACACCAGCTTCTACTAAAGCTTTAGCTCTATCTAAAGCATCTCCTGTAACACCAATAGCAGCAGCAACACGCAAACGACCATAAGCATCTTTATTAGCATTAGGCTTTAAAGTAACTTTTGTAATGTCTCTAAATGTAATTAAACCAACCAGTTTATCGCCTTCAACAATAAGAAGCTTTTCAATTTTATTAGCTTGCAAAATATCTTCAGCATCTTTTAATGAAGTTCCAACAGGTGCTGTAACTAGATTTTCGCTAGTCATTACCTCAACAATAGGTCTATCATTATTATGCTCAAAACGCAAATCACGATTGGTTACTATACCTTTTAACTTTCCGTTTTCATCTATAATAGGAATACCACCAATACTATGCTCTCTCATAGCATTTTTGGCATCTGCTACCACAGCTTGCATTGGTAAAGTAACAGGATCAATAATCATACCACTTTCTGCACGTTTTACGCGTCTTACTTTTTGAGCCTGATCTTCAATAGTCATGTTTTTATGCAAAACACCAATACCTCCTTCTTGTGCCATGGCAATAGCCATTCTACTTTCTGTAACCGTATCCATAGCTGCAGAAATCACAGGTATGTTAATGGTAATGTTTCGTGTAAATTTTGTCTGAATATTAACTTCTCGTGGTAATACTTCAGAAAACGCTGGAACTAATAAGACGTCATCGTAGGTTAGACCTTCACCTAGGATTTTATTTTCGTGTGCTGTCATGGCAATTAAGATATAATTGCGTGCAAATTTACGCAATTTTTATTACTGTAGTTATATATAATGTCTATAATTCTTTTTAGAAATAATGTTTATTAAATATTTTTTATACTTTATAATTTAACTTCTAAAGTTACAAACCAGTTTCTTGGAGGTGATGGAATAATTCCTGGTCCTGGGTAACCTGTTGCTCGCCTTGTAAAATAATTATTATCTAAAAGGTTATTTATTCCGGTTTCTAACTTAAACTGTTTGTATTTATATGATAAAGACACATCCATAATAGAATAAGCTGGCACCTCGCCTATCAAGCCTTCTTTAGCGTCACCTGCTACAGCATGTGCATTTGTAGCATCTGTAAATTGTTCTGACAAATGTGTAAACTGAATGTTGCCTAACAAATCTTTATATCCAAATTTAATTCCTGTTTTTAAATTAAATTCTGGTACGAATTCTACTTTTTTACCTTTTACACTGCTTTGGTCTGATGAAGTATATTCTGACGTTGTATAAGAAAAATTAGAAAAAACATTAAGTTTATAGTTAGGGTTATTAATATTTAATACAGGAAGTAGATTCCAGTCTAAAACACTCTCTAAACCAACTATTAATGCATCTCCAATATTAGACCTTACGCGATCTCCTTTATCTGGTCCTTCTTGCACTAATACAATTCCTATTCTATCATTATAAAACAATCCATAACCACTAATATCATAGTTTAATGATGTTCCTATTTTTCCTCTGGCACCAATATCAAAAGTATAGCCACGCTCATCATCAATTAGAGGATCTACTATAAATCCTGGATTCACAGTTCTAATATCAGAAAACGTTACTGAACGATAGTTTTGAGAAAGATTAGCATAAAACTCTGTTTGCTCTAATGGTTTATAACTTAAACCTACACCAAAAAACACAAAGCTTCTTTCCTTAACTCTTTCATCTTCTCGTATTTCAGAGAAATTAACATTACCTGCACCATCAAGTTGTATTTCTAAATATTCTCCTTTTATCTCAGTTTTTATGTATTCAAATCTAAATCCTGGTGTTACGGTAAACTTATCTGAAAGCCTTATGATATTCTCACCAAAAATTGCAATATTCTTGTTAGGTAGTTTGAAATCTGTATTATAATAATCATCAAAAGATCCAAAAAAATCAAAGTCTGGACCTATACCTGTAGAACCAGGACCTTGAGCTTCAGTATTATTAGCATTATAATATTTAGCACCAACCAAGACTGTATTGTCTTTATTAAACAGTTTGTAATCTGTAAGTAATCGGGTTTCAAATCCAAAATTCCTATAATTTCCTTTAATTAAATCCCTACGACTATAAGAACCATTAAAAAACTCATCAACATCAGTAATTGGATTAGAACCAACTAAAAAAGGGTTACCTCTGTAACCTAGTGCTTTTCGTGACGCATCTAAGCCAAAAAACCTAAAAGTAAAGTTAGTTTTTTCTGAAAATTGATGTGCTAATTTAAAATTGTATAATAACCAATCTACTTCAAACCAATTTCTAGTTCTATTACTTTGATAAGGATCTTCTTCAAACATAGTATCTGTTAATCCTCCTGCTTGTTGTGCCAAATACCTCATATAGGTTACTTCACCTGAAACCTTAGTTTTATTAGAAATTTGATAACCTAAATGCGCAAAAGCATTTTTAGATTCGAACTCAGAATTTGGTCTAAAACCATCTCCTTTTTTGTAATTGAAATAGGTATAATAACTAAACTTATTAACTGTACCATTAATGCTCGAAAAGTTAGTATACAGATTATTGCTTCCCAATGTATTTCGAGTTAAAAACTCTATAGGTTTATTAGAATTTGGTGTTTTAAATTTAAAATTAATGAGTCCTCCAAATTGCGTTCCGTATTGTAATGATGCTGCTCCTCTAACAACTTGAATTTCATCTAATGCTTCAGCTGGTGGTGTATAATAACTCTCTGGATAACCCAACACATCTGCACTAATATCATAACCATTTTGACGTGT
>NZ_JAOARH010000129.1 GCF_025210595.1 Winogradskyella sp. | reverse complement strand
TGTAGCGAGATCGAGATTTGAACTCGAGACCTCCGGGTTATGAATCCGACGCTCTAACCAACTGAGCTACCTCGCCATAATTGCGGGTGCAAATATATAAACAAATTCTACTACAACAAACATTACAAACTAAAAAAAAATAATTTTAGCCTAAAGTTTTTAATTGTATCATAATTGCATATATTGAGCAAATAATACAAAGCTTATATGGACGATAAAGAAAAATATGAAATGGAGTTTGTGATACAAGCATCTCCTTCGCTTATTTACCAATACATATCTACACCTTCTGGCTTATCAGAATGGTTCGCTGATAATGTAAATTCTAGAGGTGAATTATTTACATTTATTTGGGACGGATCAGAAGAACAAGCCAAATTGATAACCAAAAAAAGTGGGGAACGTGTAAAGTTCCGTTGGTTAAATGATGAAGAAGATGGATCTAATTACTATTTTGAAATTAGAATTCAAGTAGATGAAATTACAAAAGATGTATCTTTAATGATTACTGATTTTGCAGAAGAAGATGAGCTAGAAGAAGGGAAAATGCTTTGGGATAACCAAATTTCTAG
This sequence comes from Winogradskyella sp., assembly GCF_025210595.1. Lineage (GTDB taxonomy): Bacteria > Bacteroidota > Bacteroidia > Flavobacteriales > Flavobacteriaceae > Winogradskyella. The sequence goes on along the minus strand of NZ_JAOARH010000129.1, from coordinate 24,907 downwards.
CCTTAAACAAGTTTTAGGCTCTAGATAACTAGTAACTAACTCAACTATTATATCTTTGTCTCGATTTAATTTAAAAACTAAATCGAGACTTTTTTTATGGTAAATTTAAACGGAAACCTCATTATTATAGCTGGTTCAGATATATCCTCTAAAAATAGAGGCTACAAATATGGAGACGCTCTTTTTGAAACGCTTAAAGTTGTAAATGGAAAAATCTTTTTTTGGGAAGATCACTACTTTAGGCTTATGGCATCTATGCGTATTATGCGAATGGATATTCCTATGAAGTTTACAATGGAGTTTTTAGAAACCGAAATATTAAAAACTGTTGAAGCTAATAACCTTATGAATGCTCCTGCCAGATTACGATTAAATGTTGATAGAGGTGAAGGTGGTAAATATTTGCCAGATGATGATACTAAGGTGAATTTTAATATTGTGGCAGAATCATATCATAATCCGTTTTATAGCATTGATGCAAATAACGAATGTGTTGTAGATTTATATAAGGACTTTTTTATTGCTCCAGGACTATTGTCAGGATTAAAGAGTAATAATAAAGCCATTCAGGTTATAGGTAGTATTTATGCCAAAGAAAATGATTTAGACAATTGTTTGGTGTTAAATACAAACAAATCTGTGATTGAAGCACTGAATGGTAATTTATTTTTGGTTAAAGGTGATAAAATAAAGACTCCTCCTCTAGAAGATGGTTGCTTAAAAGGTGTAATGCGAAAGCAATTATTAGAGATTTTGGCTAAGGATATTAATCTATATACAGAAGAAGCTTCTATTAGTCCTTTTGAACTTCAAAAAGCAGATGAGCTATTTATTACAAATGTTATACAAGGTATAGTGCCAATTACTAGATATCGTAAAAAAACTTATGGAAGTGAATTTGCGCAGAAGTTAATGAATAAGCTTAATGCTAAAATAAGATTGGGTATTTAATTATAGCTAGGATTTTCAGGTGCGTTAGACCATATGCTGTAATCTCCTCCAAGCTCTAGCATTTTTTCGCGCCAAAACGTATGGCAAGATTTGGCAATTATTTTATTTTCATAAATATTCTCTGTGATTAGCCAAGCGTTAGACTCTAATTCATCATCGAGTTGTTGTTCTGCCCAACCAGAATACCCTAAGAAAAATCTAATATCATCTTTAGAGATTTTGTTATTATTTATAAGGTTGATTACAACATTAAAATCTCCACCCCAAAAAATACCATTAGAGATTTCTATACTATTAGGTATTAATTCTGGTGATTTATGAATAAAATATAAATTATCCTGTTCTACAGGGCCACCATTGTAAACCGTGAAGTCTGATTCAGTACCATCAATAAGATCTTTAAGGTTATATTCTAATGGTTTATTTAAGATAAAGCCAACAGAACCGAGTGAGTTGTGATCTGCCAATAAAATGACTGCTCGGTTGAAAGATATATCTCCGATAATGGATGGTTCTGCAATTAATAGATTACCTTTTACTGGCTTTGTCATCTTAATATGATCTTTTATGCTTAATAAAGCTAGGATTTTTTTAGCACTTAAACAACTTAAACGCCTTAAAATTTAAAGCAAAAAAATAAGCCTACTCGTAGAGCAGGCTTAGTATTTGTAAGAAAAAAATGTCTTAGTTTACAGCGTTACTTAAGTCAGAACCTGCCTTAAATTTCACTACATTTTTAGCTTTAATCTTGATAGTCTTACCAGTTTGAGGGTTTCTTCCGTCTCTTGCAGCTCTTCTAGAAACTGACCAAGATCCAAATCCTACTAAAGAAACTCTATTTCCTTTTTGTAATGCTCCTTCAATGTCAATTAACATAGAATCTAATGCTTTCTTAGCTGCAGCTTTAGTAATACCTGCATTCTCTGCCATACCATTGATTAAATCTGTTTTGTTCATAAATTATAAATTTAAAGTATTAAAAATTCGTTTTTTTAAAAGGATTCCTAAAATCCTTACACAAATTTATTAGTAAAATTAAGCTACGCAAGTAATAGCAAGGGAAATCGACGATTTTGTTAATAAGTCACGCCATTTGTTAATAAAGATGTGCTTTTTGTCGAATTATTTTGTTAAGTCAACAATAACAAGGGTTTACAAGAGTTTGGCGCTTTTAGAAAATTCAAATCCGTTTAAAAGTGATTTTACATCCATTTTTCGCTTTCCAGGAAGCTGCATTTCTTTCACTTTTATATAACCTCCTTGGCATGAAACTTTTAACTCTGTTTTTGAGGAAATAACCAATCCAGCTTCAAAATTATGGGTTTCATACACTTTTTCTACATCATATAATTTGGTAGTAATTAATTCTTCATCTTCATTTTTTAAATAGCACCAAGCTGTAGGAAAAGGATTTAAACCACGTATTTTATTAAATATAGTATCTAGATCTTGTTCCCAATCAATTTTGCAATTATCACGATTAAGCTTATACGCCGTTTTTAAATCATCAGATTTAGGTTGAATAGTCGTGATGACTTTGTCTTCCTCTATAAGTTGAACAGTTTTAATAACAAGATGACTTCCTATGGTCATTAATTGGTCATGAAGTGCACCAACTGTTGTATCTTCTGCAATATCGGTTTCTTCACTTAATATTATTGCACCAGTATCTATTTTTTCATCTATAAAGAACGTAGTAACACCTGTTTTTGTTTCTCCATTAATAATTGCCCAATGTATTGGAGCTGCACCTCTATATTGCGGTAGTAGCGAAGCATGAAGATTAAAAGTGCCATACTCTGGCATTTGCCAAACCACTTCTGGTAACATTCTAAAAGCTACAATAATCTGTAAATTAGCATTTAAAGCTTTTAATTCTTCTATAAAAGATTCGGCTTTTAAGTTTTTGGGTTGAAGAATATTTAAGTTATGCTCTAAAGCAAACTGTTTTACCGCTGATGCTTTTAGCTTTTGTCCACGACCAGCCTTACGATCTGGTGCTGTAATTACACCTACCACGTTATAATTATTATCTAATAATGTTTTTAGTGTAGCAACAGCAAAATCTGGTGTACCCATAAAAACAATTCGTAAGTCGCGTTTATTTGTCATATAAGTGTGTAGGTGTTAGCGTATGTTAGTTTAATTTTTCTTATTTCAATGAGTTGAGAAATACTGTTTATTAACTCTTTTTCTGAACAATTTATAGCTTTTAATAATTGGCGCGAAGATAAATCTTCTACCTGTAAAGCATTTATAATTTGATTTGAAATATTAATAGTATCAGCTTTTTTAGTTTTTGATTTTTGTTGAAGACATACTGAACATTGACCACAAGTAGCAGTGGTTTTTTCGTCAAAATAGGCTAATAGTTGTTGATTTTTGCATACCGAATCGTTATTTATATAATTTAATACAGCAGAAACCTGTTTGTGTTTTAATAAATGCTGTTGTTCAATTGTTTTAACAATAGGGTTTATCGTAATATTATCTTCACGAGGTTTTAAAAAAGTAATTTCAGAGTCTGTATTAGCCATTTCAAGATTAATTACGTCATCTTTTTGTAGTTGCTGTAATTGTGCTATGATTTGTTTTTCTGGTATGCCTACTTTTTCAATAATAAGGTTTAGATTAACTTTTGTTTCATAGTCAAAAATACCTCCGTAGGTGCGCAGTAAAACCTTAACTAAGGTATTCAACCTTAAATGCTTTTCAAGATATTGAAATAAGACAGTGTTAGAAGTTAAAAACTGAATTTTAGTTCTAAAATTAAAGTGTTGAGTTAATGTTATTACAGAATTTCTATCTAATAATATTAACGTGTTATAGGTAATGCTAGGATTTAATTTGTAGGTTGAACAGAAGGTTTTAAAATCAAACTGATAAGTGCTGTTTTCACCTTCACCATATGCTATCTGAAAATAATTGCATAGCATTTTGTAAGTACGCTTAACAAAATCGATTGATGGTAGTGTACTTAAAAATTGCTTTTTTAAATGATCCTCATCTATATGTTGTTTTAAGATTATAGCATTGGCTAAACTTCCATCTCTTCCTGCTCTTCCTGCCTCTTGATAATAACTTTCTAAACTTTCTGGTAAATTAAAGTGTATAACGTTTTTTACATTGGCTTTATCAATTCCCATTCCAAAAGCCGTAGTAGCAACCATAATCTGTTTTTGCTCATTTAGCCATTGCTGTAAACGGTCTTTTTTTTCTTTGTTGGTTATACCACCATGATAGAATGTTGAAGAAAACCCTTTAGCATTTAAGTAATCGTTAATATCTTTAGTAGCTCTTCGGTTTCTAACATAAACGATAGCGCTTCCTTTATGGCTATTGAGAGCATGTTCTAATTGAAATAATTTATCGTCGGTATGAATGACCTGATAAGCAATATTTGGTCTTGTAAAAGAAGCTTTAAAAATTTTAGGAGCAACAAAATCTAAGTTTTTAACAATATCATTAATCACATTATGTTTTGCTGTTGCTGTAAGTGCAATACAATTAACCTGAGGATGAATTTGACGTAAGGTTGTAATGTTTTTATAAGCAGGTCTAAAATCATTTCCCCATTGACTAATACAATGTGCTTCATCAATAGCAATAAGATTAACATTCATCCGTTGAATGCGTTCTTGTACTAATTGTTGTTGTAAACGTTCTGGTGAAAGATATAAGAATTTATAATTGCCAAATACGCAATTGTCTAATTGAGTGTCTAAATCTTTGTAAGACATTCCTGAGGTTAAAGCAATGGCTTTAATACCTTTTTGTTTTAGTGTATTGACTTGGTCTCTCATTAACGCAATAAGCGGAGATACTACAATACAAATACCGTCCTTTATTAGTGCTGGAATTTGAAAACAAATAGATTTACCACCTCCAGTTGGTAATAAAGCAAAGGTATCTTCATTATTTAAGACTGAAGTGATAATGTCTTCTTGTAAAGGTCTAAAAGAAGTATAATTCCAATAACGTTCTAAAACTTCTATAGGATGCATTACTACAAATTTAAGACCTCTAGAATAAAATCTGTACGTTTTTCTATAGTTTCAAACGGCACATCAATAAGTTGATAGCCAAAACGCATATAGGTTTTTAGTAAATGATGATGAATTTCTATGGCTTGTTCAAAATTTTCATAGCGTTCACTATCGCTTGTGAAAATTTCTTGCCAAGGCGCTAATACAAAAACATAGTCGTAGCTATTGTTTTTAGAAGCATCATTAAAATATTGAGGATATTCATCACCTATATAGTCCATGTAGGCTAAAACATCTGGTATACCTCTGTCTAAGAAAACCATGTTTGTTTTTTCATCAGAAGCATCATTGTACTGTTTAATTCTACCTTCAAGAAGTTTTTCGCTAAATAATAAGGGTTCAGTTAAAAACAGTTGTTCTATACCGTTTTCTCTAGCTTCAAGCGTTACTTGTCTAGAGATTTCTTCATAACATAAAAATCCACGAGATTTTAAATGATTTATTATAGAAGACTTTCCGGTGCCTGGACCACCAGTTATAACAATTTTTTTGGGATTCAAATTGGCAATATTTTTGCTGTAAAAATCGTGATAAATTATTAAAACGAAAAATACAAACTAAGATGTATCTTTGCATCAATAAAAATTGGTAATGGATAATAATAAAAAAACAGAAGAATTTTATATAAAATTAAAGGCTCAATTACAAGATACAGCACTTTGGCCAACAGAATATTTATATAAGTTTATAGTTGTTTCTGAAGACGCTAAGATTGAAAAAATTAAATCGTTGTTTAATCATTTGGGTGCGGTAATACAAACTAAACCATCAAAAAATGGTAAATACACAAGTGTTTCAGTTAATGTAAAAATGAAAAACCCTGATGCTGTTATATCTAAATACAAAGAAGTAGCAGAAAAAGTTGAGGGTGTAATTTCCCTTTAAAATTTATTATAAGACTACTATTTTTTGTACTTTGCGGCAAAACCTAGAAACTTCAGGTTTGTAAAATTTACTACACATTTTATATTTTGATTGATAATTTAGAATACAACACAGAGCGCGAGCATTTAATTATACCAGAGTATGGTCGTCATTTACAAAAAATGATTAACCATGCAAAAACGCGAGAGACTAAAGAAGAAAGAAATAAATTAGCGAAAGCTATTATTTCTGTAATGGGTAATTTACAACCTCACTTAAGAGATGTCGCAGATTTTCAGCATAAGTTATGGGATCAACTTTTTATAATGTCTGATTTTGAACTAGATGCCGATTCACCATATCCAAAACCTTCAAGAGAGGAATTATCTGCTGGACCAGATCCTTTAAAATACCCTCAAAACCACCCTAAGTATCGTTTTTATGGTAATAATATTAAAACCATGATAGATGTTGCTATTACTTGGGAAGAAGGGGAAATGAAAGAGGCTTTGGTTTATACCATTGCTAACCACATGAAAAAATGCTATCTCAACTGGAATAAAGATAGTGTAGAGGATACTGTAATATTTGATCATCTATTTGAGTTGTCTGATGGGAAGATTAACCTAAAAAATAATGATGAAGATTTAACAGATGCTTCTAGTTTAATGCGTTCTAAAACTAAATATGGTAATAAAGGAGGCTCTAAAAAATCTAAAAAGAAATATTCTAGTAATCGTAAACGTTATTAAAACGTATGAGTACATTTAAAATCGAAGGCGGTTACCAATTAAAAGGTTCAATAAAGCCACAAGGAGCAAAAAACGAAGCTTTACAAATTTTATGCGCTGTTTTATTAACTTCAGAAACAGTTACTATAAACAACATTCCAGATATTATTGATGTTAATAAGCTTATAGATTTGTTAAAAAAGCTAGGTGTTAAAATCAATAAATTAAATCATGGATCGTATAGCTTTAAGGCAGACGATATTGATTTAAATTATTTAGAATCAGCCGAGTTTAAAGAGGATGGAAAAGGCTTAAGAGGCTCTATAATGATTGTAGGTCCTTTACTTGGTCGTTTTGGTAAAGGTTATATTCCAAAACCAGGTGGTGATAAAATTGGCCGTCGTAGATTAGATACTCACTTTGAAGGGTTTATTAACCTTGGCGCAAAATTTAGATATAATCGCGAAGAGTATTTCTATGGTGTTGAAGCAGATGAGTTAAAAGGTACTTATATGCTTTTAGACGAAGCTTCGGTAACTGGTACTGCTAACATTGTAATGGCAGCTGTTTTAGCAAAAGGGAGAACAACAATATATAATGCAGCTTGTGAGCCTTACTTACAGCAACTTTGTAAAATGCTAAACAGAATGGGAGCTAAGATTTCTGGTGTTGGTTCTAATATGTTAATTATAGATGGAGTTGAGAGTTTAGGTGGTACTGAACATAAAATGCTACCAGATATGATAGAAATTGGTAGTTGGATTGGCTTAGCTGCTATGACCAAAAGTGAACTGACTATAAAAGATGTAAGTTGGGATGATTTAGGTCAAATTCCTAGTGTGTTTAGAAAATTAGGAATTACAGTAGAGCAACAAGGAGACGATATTCATATACCTGCACATAAAGATGGTTATCAGATACAGAATTATATAGATGGTTCTATTTTAACTATTGCAGATGCACCTTGGCCAGGATTTACCCCAGATTTATTAAGTATAGTTTTGGTGATTGCTACTCAAGCAAGAGGAGAAGTGTTAATCCATCAAAAAATGTTTGAAAGTCGTTTGTTCTTTGTAGATAAGCTTATAGATATGGGAGCAAAAATAATTCTTTGCGATCCACATAGAGCAACTGTAATTGGGCATGATTTTAAATCGCAATTAAAAGCTACGACGATGACATCTCCAGATATTAGAGCTGGTATTTCGTTATTAATTGCTGCGTTATCTGCAAAAGGAACTTCTATAATTCATAATATAGAGCAGATAGATAGAGGCTACGAAAATATTGATAAAAGGCTAAGAGCAATTGGTGCTAAGATAGAGCGCTTGCCAGGCAACTAAGCAAAAAGTTGTTCTTTTACATAATAAAAAAGCTTCAAAATTTACTTTTGAAGCTTTTTTAGTTTTTATTACATGTGAAATTTTAATTATTCCAGAGCATAGAAAAACTGTTCGCTAACAATTTTACCGTCTTTTACTTCCCATACACCAACTTCTTCCATTTGTTGTCTTCCTCTGTCTTTAAAGGTAACATCAAAAGACATTTTGGTTGTAAAATGATTTCCGGCAACAACAGGTTCGCTAATATCTCCACTATGGAATTCTTCAACATTGTCTAGCCATTCTTTATTCTTATTCCATACCTCTTGTTTTCCTGTAACTATTTCATCTGGCATACCAGGCATTTCTCTGCTAGTAACATTTTCTGCATAAAGTTCGTCAACGCATTCTAGGTTTTTACCTTCAGCGCACATTTGATGCCATTTTTTGGCAACATCCCAAGTATTCATATTGATTGTTTTTTAATTAGTTAAATAGTTGTTCTAAATTTACTTAAAAAGTAATTCAAATTATCTTAAAATAATGTTAGGGTTAAACTATAATGTAACTAGTAATTAAGCTAATGCAGCTTTATAAGTAGATAAACAGCGTTCTCTAGCTGCTTTATGATCTACTATTGGATGAGGATAGGTTAACTCTTGGTATTCAGGAACCCATTTTTTTATGTATTGATGGTCTTTATCAAATTTTTGAATTTGAGATGTTGGATTAAAAATTCTAAAATAAGGAGCAGCATCTACACCAGAACCAGCGACCCATTGCCAATTACCAATGTTACTTGCCATGTCATAGTCATGTAGTTTCTCAGCAAAGTAAGCCTCGCCCCAACGCCAATCAATCAACAGATGTTTGCATAAAAAACTACCAACCAACATTCTTACTCGATTATGCATAAAACCAGTTTTGTTAAGTTGTCGCATACCAGCATCTACAAGTGGATAACCTGTTTTGCCTTCGCACCATAGTTTAAATTCAGCTTCGTTATTACGCCATTCTATTCTGTCGTATTTTGGCTTAAAAGCTTTGTCTTTTGTGTGCGGAAAGTGCCAAAGAATCTGCATGAAAAATTCGCGCCAAATCAATTCTTGCCAAAAGATTTCATTGGTTTCCGCAATAGCTTTTTTCATCATTTTACGGATGCTTACTGTACCAAAACGTAAATGTGGACCTAATCGAGAAGTGCTATCTTTTGCTGGAAAATTACGAGTTTCTTCGTATTGCTGTATTAATTTTGGTGATGCGTTATAATCATGTATTTGTTGTGAGGATTTTATAAAACCAATGTCAGAAAGACTTAAATTTGGTAATTTGGTGTTTTTAATAAGCTTATTAAGGTGAGTTTTAGTCTCTAAAAAAACGAGGTCTTTTACACTAAATTTTTCTTTCCATTTGCGCATGTATGGAGTATAAACAACATAAGGGTTGCCGTCTTTTTTTAATATTTCATCTTTTTCAAAAATTACCTGATCTTTAAAAGTTTTAAAGCCAATATTGTTTTTACTTAAAAAAGATTTAATTTCATTGTCACGCTTTTTAGCATAAGGCTCGTAATCATTATTGGTGTAAACCGAATCTATATGGTAAGTTTTAATAAGTTGCTTGTATATATCTTTTGGTTTACCATGATAAATAGCAATACTACTGTTGTGATGGTTTAGTAGGTTTTGCCTCATATTTTGTAAAGTCTCGTGTATAAAAGTAACACGAGCATCATCTTTAGGTAATTTATCTAGAATTTCTGTATCAAAAATAAATATTGGTAAAACGGCATGTTCACTGAGTAGAGCTTTATAAAAACCAGCATTATCATCTAGCCTTAGATCTCGTCTAAACCAAAATATATTTATCTTTTTGTTCATTTAGTATTTTCCGAAAAGTTCTTCGAGTTTTTTTGTTCTGTAATTAAAGATTTCTTCTAATTTAGGTTTAACTACAAGGGGATGAATCATTTGTCCTAATATACCCATAGGTAACTTATAATCAACGATATCTTCCATTTCTACACCACCTTCAATTTCTTTAATAAAATGTTTATGATGCCATAAATCATAAGGGCCAAAGCGTTGTTCGTCTACAAAATATGTTCTGTCTTTTACATGAGTAATTTCTGTAACCCATTTAGTTTTAATACCAAGAACTGGAGTTACAATATACTGAATGATTTGACCAGGAAACATAGGTTTATCTGCACCAGAAAGTATGTGAAAGCCCATATAATCTGGCGTTATGATTTTTAAGTTCTTTGGACTAGACAAAAACTCCCATGCCTCGTTAACAGATATTGGAAGATTTTGTTTTTTATGTAGCGTGTAAATTTTCATTTAATAAGAACCGATTAGATACTAATTGTTAAATACAACATAACCATTTAATGATATAGCAATACATAGCCATATAAGATATGGAACTAGCAAATACTTAGCATATTCTAAACGATCGTTTCTGAAAGTGATAAAAAAGTATGATATAACGAGTAGTAAGAGACTAATAACAAATAGACCTATTTTTGTATGGTGTTGGTTAAAGAAAACCCAATTCCACCCAACATTTAAAATAACCTGAAAAATGTATACAAACCATAAAAATTTTGAGCTTCTGTTATGAAAAAGTTCTGCCAAATACCACGAAAAGCATAGCATAATAAAAGACCATGCTGTACCAAACACCCAACCAGGTGGAGTCCAAGGAGCTTTATTTAGGTTTAAATACCATTGCGAAGTTGGACCGTTGTTCATCAACCAACTACCTAAAGCTAATCCTCCTAAATTGATTACCAGAAAAATAATAAAATAAATCGTTTTATTCATTTTGAAATATTTAGTGTAAGGGCTAGTTAATGAGACTAGTTTAAATATTTGGTTATTTTGTTGCTTAAGGGTTTTGTGATGGAGTAGAAGTGGTCTAAAAACTCACCATTTTCACTAATTAAATATTTCTGAAAATTCCATTTAACGTTTGAGCTTTGTTTTCCATTAATTTCTTTTTTAGTCAGCCAAGTATATAATTGATGCTGATTTACGCCTTTAACATCAATTTTTTCGGTAATTAAAAAAGAAACTCCATAATTTACTTCACAAAATTCTTCTATTTCACTAGGATTTCCTGGTTCTTGCTTTCCAAACTGATTGCAAGGTACACCAATAACAACTAAACTATCTTTAAAAGTTTCTTGTAGCTTTTGAAGATCTTTATACTGAGGAGTAAATCCACATTTTGAAGCGACATTAACAAAGAGTAATTTTTTGCCTCTAAACTTATTTAGATCTATACGTTGCCCTTTTAGATTGTTAATCGATATATCATAAATAGATTTTAATGACTTTGAAGTGTTATCTATTTCTGAGGTTGAAAATTTGTTAACTAAATTATTGATGAGTTTCATGAAAATTATATTTTAAAACTAACAATGCCACAATCCATTTTAAAGATTTGTCCAGATATGGAGGTAGCTTTTTCTGAAAGTAGAAATAAAGCCATATCAGCAACTTCTTGTGGTTGCAAGTATTTTTTTAGTGGATGACGCTCAGTAATATTACTAATCATTCGCTCGTTGCGCAACAATTTTGCAGCTAGTTCAGTATCAGTCACTGTAGGTGCGATAGCATTAACCCTTATGGTTGGTGCTAATTCTGCACCAAGAGATTTTGTTAACCCTTCAATAGCAGATTTTGAAGTTGCTACGCTAGCATGAAAAGGCATGCCAAGTTTTGCGGCTACTGTACTAAATAATACAATAGATGGATTAACTCCATTTTTTAATACAGGCAAATACTTTTTAATTGTTTTAACAGCTCCAAGTACATTAATTTCAAAATCATTTTTAAAATCTTCAATACTAAGTCTGCTAATTGGCTTAAGATTAATGCTTCCTGGGCAATAGATCAATCCGTCAACTGTTGTAATATCAGGTAGTTGATCATTAATAACATCGCAATGATAGTGTGTAAGATTATCATGTGATAGTTTTGGTGTTGACCTACTAATATTTATAACCTTATGCGAAGAAAGTAAAGATAAAACGATTGCGTTACCAATACCTTTACTACCGCCAATTACAATTATAGTTTTCATTTATTATGCAGCTGTGAGTGGTCTACCTTTTAATCGTTTTTCAATTTTTTGTTTTATAAGAGTTAAACGCTTCATTAAATCCATTAATTTGGCATCTTTCTTTTTCTTGTAAACTTCATTAACACCAAGAATAAGCTCTTTGGCTTCTCTAGCTGCTAAAATTCTGTCGCTTGTGGTTTTGAAAGAAAACTTTCTGTTTTCAAATTTAACTGCTCTTTCTAAAATGTCCATAGCTTAATTGTTTATATAGTTTTGTAATTCAATAATTTTTTCTGGTGAGTTAAATTCACCATCATAATATGTAGTTACTGTAGCTGAAGTATCATCTTTAACACCTCTAGAAGATACACAGAGGTGTTTTGCATCAATTATAACAGCTACATCGTCTGTTTCTAAAACCGTTTTAAGTTCATTGGCGATTTGGTTTGTTAAACGTTCTTGTACTTGTGGACGCTTGGCGTAATACTGTACAATTCGGTTTAATTTTGAAAGGCCAATAACCTTGCCCGAAGATTTGTAGGCAACGTGAGCTTTGCCAATTATTGGTACAAAATGATGCTCACAATTAGAGTAGAACGTTATGTTTTTTTCTACTAGCATCTGATTGTATTGATACTTATTATCAAATAATGCTACTTTAGGTTTGTTTTCAGGGTTTAAGCCCGAAAATATTTCTTCAATATACATTTTTGCGATTCTATCTGGTGTACCTTTTAATGAATCATCTGTTAAGTCTAATCCTAATACGTCTAGTATTTCGGTAAATAATATTGAAAGTCGTTCTTTTTTTTCATTGTCAGACATATCAAAAGCATTAGGCTTCATTGGTGTGTCTAGACTTGTATATAAATGATCATTGCCAATATCTTCAATTGTAAAACCATTTAGGGAGTTACCATTTTTGTGTGGAATTGTTTTTGTTTCCATTTGTGTTCTTTTTAATGTGCTGTCTTTAAAGACTCCAATTTTAAATCAAAGCACGGTTAGCGTTTAATATAGAGTTACTTGTTACTTTTTCTTTAATTTATGTCATTTAATTATGTAATTAATGACTTTAAGTTATTTTACTAAATATATTTTTGGCATGGTAAAATCCATATCATATCTTAATTTTTCATTTAATAGCTTATCAAAAAACTTTTTGTTCTCTCTAAGCATTTTATTGTTTTTAAAGTGAACAAATTTTCCTTGTGCATGTATGCTGTAGCCATTAATTTTGTTTATAGCTAATTGATAATAAGGTATAATCCAGGTATAATTCTTTAGACCTTTATTAATCATTACTAAAATACCTTTAGAGCGTAATTCAATGTTAGTATAGTTGATATCTGACACTTTGTTAATCATTGATTGCATATTTGGACTTACTTTATCTATTATCATTCGCCCAGATCCCACACCTTTCATTTTCAATTTCTGTACCAAACTAAAAGAACTGCCAATAAGGACATTTATAATTTGTTTGTGTTCAGGATTGTAATGTGTTGTGTTTAATATCATTTTATAAATATACAAAATGTTTAATCTTTTTTAATTATTGTTAAACAAAAATTAACAGATAATTAAGATTATAAATAAAATAGTACTAATTGTTTGATAACAATATGATGTTTTTGTATATAATATGTCGTTGAATTAGTCTGAGACTTTCAGTATAAGTCATTTTTTGGTACAACAAGAGCATTTAGCATTCCTTTAAAAACAAAGGCATGAAACGGTAAAACCATATACCAATATAATCTTCCCCAAACACCTTTGGGTCTGAATACAGCACGTTGATATAATTTGTTTTTAACAATTTTAAACTCTAACCATGCTTCTCCTGGTAATTTCATTTCAGCAAAGAGTAGTAAGCGCTTTTCATTTTTATCAGCTAATAAAACACGCCAAAAATCTAGAGGATCTCCAGGTTCTAAATAGGTGTCGTGTGTGCGTCCTCGTCTTAAGCCTACGCCTCCAAAGAGCTTATCTATATAACCTCTAAGTTTCCATAAGTAGTTATAACTATACCAGCCGTTACGACCACCAATTGTCCATATTTTATTTAGAGTATACTCTTGATCTATAATGGTCTTTGAGCGTACATCTTTAAAACATCCGTACTGTGGCAGTTCTATATGCTTAGATAATTTATCTTTAAAAAGGCCACTACTTACAGCATCTTTCCAACTAGAAATGACAGAATTTTGTTGAATGTGTTGAAATGCCAACTTTACAGCATTTTGATAGGTCATGGTTTTTGTGCTGATATGTTTGTTAATATCACTTGGTTTACCAATAACTTCTATTTTCATACTATCCACTAAGGCTTGTGCCAATTGAAAAGAAGTTGAGGTTACAAAATAGAGCCAATATGAAGATAATTTTGGCGTTAAAACAGGTAATGTGAAGATGTAACGTTTTAAACCACGAACCTTTGCAAATTGTAGCAACATGTCTTTGTATGTTAGAATTTCTGGACCAAAAATGTCAAAAGATTTATTATAAAGTGGCTCTTTACCTAGTGCTTTAGATAGATACGTGAGAACATCTCTAATCCCAATAGGTTGTGTTTTTGTATTTAACCATTTGGGAGTAATCATTATGGGAAGTTTTTCAACGATGTCTCTTATGATTTCAAAAGATGCACTACCACTACCAACAATTATTCCTGCTTTGAATGTTGTTAAAGCATACTTGTTAGACTTTAGGGTTTCTTCAACTTGTAAACGAGATTTAAGGTGTTTTGATAAAGATTCGTCATTAACAATACCACTTAGATATATTACTTGTTTGCAATTTGTTGCTTCGACTAAGGATTTAAAATTTTGAGCGCATTGGCGTTCTAGGTCTTCAAAATCTTTAGAGCTTGTAGACATAGAGTGAATTAGGTAATAGGCGAAATCTATGTCTTTAGGTATTATGTTAGACTTTGGTTTTAAGAAATCTACTTTAATAAAAGAGCATAACGAATGTTTTTCAATTTCAACAGGAATACGATTTAAATCTCTAACACAGCAAACAAGTTCATGATTAGCTTCTAAAAGATGTAAAGCTAATCTTTTGGCAATATAACCCGTTGTACCTGTGATAAGAATTTTCATTATGCATTTGATGTGTTATATGTTTCCGTTGTTGCGTAAACATAGGAAAATGCGTTGAATTTCTGATAGGAAATTCAGGTGCAATGAAATATACGCCTTGTTGGCATTTCGTTGTTTTTTTCTGAGTTCAAATAATCCGATTGAGTGAGTAATTCCTCAACGTGTTAAAATCTAAATTTAATTCCGCTTTTGTTTTTTAATTAAAGTTCCAATTCCGAAAACGAGCTAAAAGTCAGATATTTTGTTTTAAATCATCCTTTTTATACTTTTTAAATTCTATTTTTTTCTTTTCTAAAATTGCGTAAAATTTTCGTGGCGAGATTTTTAGGTCTTTAGTTATTTGGTTCACTTTTTTATCTCCTTTTTTATACAGCCTTAAATTCTCATTTACTTTTTTATTAAAGTAATGTTTTTCCAGTTTCTCTATGATTTGTAGTTCAGTCAAATCTGAGTTATTTGCAAATTTCTCTATTTCCGATTTAATGTCTTTTAAATTACTCATAGCTCTCATTTTTATACTCTTCCTCAATGAATGCTAACACATTTATAGGGTTTTGTAATTATTAATTTTTATATTTTCTGCTTTAAGATCGAACATTAAATTATATAAACCAAAGAATGTGCGATTAATGTAAATAAAATGTTTAGAACCACGATTGCCATTCATATTACGCAGCTCAGTGCTTTTAGAATATTTTTGTCCCATTTCAGCCACTTGATTAAAAAAATCTGGATTTGAAAAATCGAAAACTTCGTTATGAAATGGTTGAGTAAATAAGCTTAGTAACTCATAAAACATATTAGAAAAGAATTTGATTTCTTCTTCAGAATCATCACTACGTAAAATTTCTAATTCTTTTAATTTTGTTCTAAATTTTTCAGGATTATTAATAGTAGCTTTGTTTGCTAATTCAAAATAAGGAACATAAAATTCATCTGTTATGTGCTTCATGCAACCAAAATCTAGCGCAATGAGTTGCTCATCTTCAGAAATCAAAAAATTACCTGGATGCGGATCTGCATGAACTTTTTTGAGAACATGAATTTGATACATGTAGAAATCCCAAAGCGCTTGTCCAAGCTTATTAGACAATCCTAGGTTTGCATTGTGAGCTACAAATTCAGAAAGATGTTCGCCTTTCATATAATCCATAGTTATGATACGCTCAGAAGAATATTCTTCGTAATATCTAGGGAATTTTAAGTTTGGAATGTGTTGACAGGCTTTAACAACTGCTTTACTTTGTTCTATTTCTAATAAATAATCGGTTTCTTCAGTAAGTTTATTTTCAACTTCTTTAAAGTATTTATCAGAATCTTTTCCTTTTATATTAAACATTTTGGTAGCTATGGGTTTTACCAAAGCCAAATCAGAAGCGATACTCTCTGCAACTCCAGGATATTGGATTTTCACAGCAAATTTTTTCCCATCCTTTTCTGCAATATGGACTTGTCCGATGCTTGCAGCATTGACTGAAGTTGCATAGAAAGTATCAAATAATTCTTCGGGATGTTTGTTAAAATATTTTTTAAAAGTTTTAATTACCAATGGTGGAGATAATGGAGGAACAGCAAATTGAGATAGTGAAAATTTTTCTACATATGCTTGAGGTAAAATGCTTTTCTCCATACTAAGCATTTGTGCTACTTTTAATGCGCTACCTTTTAGCTTTTTTAGACTATCATAGATATCTTCTGCATTGTTTTGGTTAAGACGTTCTTTAGCTTCTTCTTTAGAGTTCACCATTTTGTCTCCGTAATATTTTAGATAATTTACACCAACCTTTGCGCCAGTACTAACTAGTTTTGAAGCACGTGCGATTTTAGAAACAGGTATGTTGTTTATAGTTTTCATGTGCTCATTTTAAATTTTTCTTTATAAATAAACTTGCCAAAATCTAACAAGCTTTTTAGAGGAGCAGTGTCAATAAAATCAAAAGCTGTGTTTATTGATTTTTCTATAAATACATCTGTTTTTTCAAAGGCTGTAGAAGTATCATCTAACCAAAATTTAAGAGTTAGTAACAATTGAACCCATGAAGACTCTTTAATACTTAACTCTTTAATTTTATTAAGCTTTTCATCACCTAGGTCAATGGTATTTGTGTTTAACTTTGAAATGTAATCCGTAAAACTAGATTTTAAATCTGATAATACTTTTAGAGATTTTAATTTGTTCTTGTCTTTATCTAGTGCATATACTACAAAGCTTCGGTTAGCTGTTAGTATTTCAAAAAATGTGAAATAGAAGCTTAGTGTTTTGTTTCGAGTATCAAAAGAAAGATAGTCTTCACTTTTATGTAAAACGTCATAAGCATTATCAAAAAATGCTTTAAAGATTTGTTTTTCTAATGCTACAAACGACGTAAAAAAATCGTAGAATCTTTGCTCTTCAAAATCATTTTCTTTAGAAAACACATATACAGACTTGGGTTGGATATTATGTGTTAAAACATAATCCATGTAAAATGCTATTATATCTGCTTTATTGATATTTATTTTCTTTGACATTGTTGTTGATTTTCAATGTAAAGATAATAAATGTTTAATTTTTTAGCGTGAAAGTTAAACAAAAATTTAACTAAATAAATGAAAGTCTAAAAAACAACTAAGCTTTTTGTGATGTATAGTACTTTTTTCTAAGCCAAAAAGATACTCTAACTAATAATATTAAAGCAGGTACTTCTACTAATGGGCCAATTACACCAGCAAATGCTTGACCAGAATTAAGACCAAATACGGCAATGGCTACAGCAATGGCTAACTCAAAGTTATTGCCAGCAGCAGTAAATGCAATGGCAGCATTTTTATCGTAAGGAGCTCCTGAAGCTTTGCTAACAAAGAAGCCTATAATAAACATAATAGTAAAGTATATGAGTAATGGTACAGCTATAATAAGTACATCCATAGGTATTTCTACAATAAGCTCTCCTTTTAATGAAAACATAACAACTATGGTAAATAATAGTGCGATTAATGTTAAAGGTGAAATGGTTGGAATAAACTTTTTAGTATACCATTCGTTGCCTTTTAATTTTACTAAAATTAATCTTGATAAGATACCAAGTAAAAAAGGAATTCCTAAATAAATGGCAACACTCTCTGCAATAGTTGCAATAGAAATATCTACAATAGCACCTTTAAAACCAAAATAAGGAGGGAGAACTGTAATAAACAAATAGGCATAAAAACTATATGCGAAAACCTGAAAAATACTGTTTAAGGCCACAAGACCAGCGCCATATTCACTACTGCCTTCTGCCAAGTCATTCCAAACCAAAACCATAGCAATACATCGTGCTAAACCAATAAGTATTAATCCAACCATATACTCAGGGTAATCTTGCAAAAAGATTAGCGCTAGAGTAAACATTAATACAGGGCCAATAATCCAATTTAGTACTAGAGAAATAGATAATATTTTTACATCTTTAAATACTTTTGGTAATAATGAATAATTTACTTTAGCTAGAGGAGGATACATCATTAAAATAAGACCAATAGCAATAGGTATGTTAGTAGAACCACTGCTATAAGAATTAATTAACTTTGGTAGAGATGGCACTAAATAACCAATGCCAACACCAAGTATCATTGCTAAAAATATCCATAGTGTTAGGTAACTATCTAAAAAACTGAGTTTCTTTTTAATTTTTGTCATTATTAGTTTAGAGTTTTATTTCAGAGAACACATATTTCATTTCAGTAGCAATTTGTGTACTGCGTTCATCGTATTTTTCTAATTGTTGAGGTGTGTTATCAAAAGCTTTAGGGTCTTCGAATGTTATTGGGATTCTTTTTTCTGAACCTGGCACAAAAGGACAGCCTTCATCTGCAGAAGAACACGTCATAATTGCCGCAAATCCAGAGGTTGGATTAAACTTAGAATCTATAGTTTTAGAAAACCCGATAATTGGATGCTTAACTTCAGCATATTTTAGAGCATAAACAGGATTATTTTCGTTTGAGAGTTTTTCCACCTCAAAACCTGAATTTTCTAAGGTTTTAGCTGCCACAGGAAATAAAGCTGTAGCTTCAGTTCCTGCGGAATAACAATATAAATCTCTAACACCATAATAGGAGCCAACAACTTGAGCCCAAGCTTGAGAAAGGTGGCTTCTTCTAGAGTTATGCGTACAAATAAAGTTGAGGTTTATTGTGGTATTGGTGTTAATTTTAGTTTGAATATAATCTACTAAAGGCTGCAAAACAGCTTTTCTTTCCTCTGAAATAGAAGTTGTATCTAGGGCTTCTATTTTTTCTAATAATTTTGAAAATATCATAATTGTTTTTATAGACTTAACAGCAATTACTATCTGTTGAACAACAAGACTCATTAGATAAATCTGCAAGTTTTACTTTTGGTTTATCTTTTTTAGTTCCTGGCTTTTCTGCATAAACAGTAATGCTGAATATTCCAATATCGCCAGAGTTAAATTCATTAATTTTTTCTTGACTTAGATATTTAATCAATATATCATCAGGAATAGTAATAGCCTTTTCTTTTTGAATAGTTATATTAGTAAAACCAGCATCTGATATATGCTGCATGTAATCTGTTTTTTGAATCGCTCCAGCAACACAACCTGCATACATTTCAGCATCTTCTCTTAAAGCTTCAGGTAAGTTGCCTACAAGTACAATGTCTGAAATACTAAAGTGCCCTCCAGGTTTTAGTACTCTAAAAATTTCATTAATTACTTTTGGCTTGTTTGGCACTAAATTTAAAACACAATTGCTTACTATAACATCAGCCACATCATTACTTACAGGCATGTTGTCGATATCACCTTCTCTAAATTCTACATTATTATATCCTAATTTTTCAGCATTAATGCGTGCCTTTTCTATCATTATAGGAGTAAAATCAATACCTATAACTTTGCCTTCAACACCAGTTTCGTGTCTGGCTACAAAGCAATCATTGCCAGCACCAGATCCTAAGTCTATAACTGTATCTCCTTTGCTAATATGAGCAAATTGCGTAGGAAGTCCACAGCCCAAACCTAAATCTGCATCACTAACATAACCGTCGGTTTCAGAGTAGTCATCCATCATTATGTTATAAACTTTGTTAGATGGAGTAGTAGCACCACAGCAAGATGCCGCATTTTCTGTTTTACCTTGTTCAGCAATTTTGGCATATCTTGTTTTTACGATATCCTTTAATTCTTGTTCGGTTTTCATTTTAAATCTATTTTAATGTTATTATAATCTATTATTGACAGCAATCCGTATTTTGAGACTTGTAATCTAAAAATTGAACAAAGATGTTATTGGTTTTTGCCCAATTTTCTTCATCAATACAGTAGCAAACGCTTGTACCTTCTATGCTTCCTTTAATAAGTCCGATTTTTTTTAATTCTCTAAGATGTTGAGAGATTGTTGCTTGTGCGAGACCTATTTCATCAACTAAATCGCCACAAATACAAGTTTTTGCTTTAAATATTTGCTGTAAAATAGCGACTCTGGCAGGATGTGCAAATGCTTTAGCGAGGCTTGCAATTTCATTTTGCTGGTCGGTAAATATTTCACTTTTAGTTAATCCCATAGTGCTGTTAATTTATATATTGCAATATTACGATTAATAATTGAATCTATAATTATGTCTTGTCAAAAATTCCCAATATTTTCTTTTAAGGAATCCTTAACATACCTAACTTTTGTTTCGTCGTAAATTTATACCAACTATTAAAAAACACTTAATACCAAAAAAAATGAAGAAATTATTACTATTTGCATTTGCACTAACTTTGATGTTTTCTGTAAATGCTCAGGTGGAAACACCACAGCCGAGCCCTTTTACTAAAATAGAGCAAAAGGTAGGTTTAACAGACGTAACCTTAGAATACTCTCGTCCGAGTATGAAAGGAAGAAAAATATTTGGAGATTTAGTACCTTATGGCAAAATGTGGAGAGCAGGTGCTAACAAGAATACGATGATTACTTTTAGTGATGACGTTTCTATTGAGGGTACTTCTCTTAAAGCAGGTTCTTATGCTATTTTTATCTCGCCAAATAAAGAATCTTGGGATATTGTATTTTATTCTGATACTAATAATTGGGGAACACCTGGTGAATGGGATGAGTCTAAGGTAGCTGCTAAGGTTTCTGCTAAGATATACGAAATGCCTATGAATGTAGAAACATGGACTATAGGTATTGATGATTTAACTAATAGTTCTGCAAGTATAGGTTTTATATGGGAAAACACTTATGCAGCTGTTAAGTTTAAAGTACCTACTGAAACAAAAGTATCTGCATCTATTAAGAAAGTAATGGCAGGACCATCAGCTAACGATTATTATGCAGCTGCAGTATATAATTTAGCTGAAGGTAAAGATTTAAAGGATGCTATGACTTGGATTGACAAGGCTGTTGAGATGACAAAAGATCAACCACGTTTTTGGTACTTAAGACAACAATCTTTAATACATGCTGCTAATGGTGATAAAAAAGGTGCTATTGCTGCCGCAAAAAAGTCTCTTGATGGTGCTCAAAAAGCTGGAAATGATGATTATGTAAAGATGAATAAAGAATCGTTAAAAGAATGGGGAGGAATGTAAAATTCTTTAGAATTTAAACGACTTCTTAAAAGATAAATTTAAGCGCAACCATTGAGTTGCGCTTTTTTTTGTTTAATTATTCTTTTTGCTAAAAGGCTGTAATAGGTTAGCTATAATAATAACAATAACACACCCTATTAAATTTAACCACAAATATGGTAGATTGATGATTTCAGCATTATCTAAAAAGTATAGGCCTATTATAATTATTTGTGTAATTAATGCGCCTGTAAAAACTGCATTTCCTTTAATGTGTTTAAAGAAAAATGCTAATAAGAAAATACCAAGCACATTACCATAAAAAATGGAACCAATAATATTAACAAGCTGAATTAAATTTTCGGCAAGATTTGCGAAGCAAGCTATAATTATAGCAATAATTCCCCAACCAAATGTAAACCACTTGGTCATGTTTACCATGTGTGTTTCTCCTTTATCTTCTTTTAGGTTTCTACCATACAAATCAATGGAGGTTATAGTTGCCAAAGCATTAATTTCTGAAGCAGTTGAAGACATTGCTGCTGAGAGAATCACAGCCAATAACAACCCAATTAGTCCTTTAGGTAGATTGTTGAGGATAAAGCGTATAAACATATAGTCTCTATCATTGGTTTGTGTGTCCTTGGCGGCATCTTTTGATAGCTTATTAAATTCTTCAACCTTTTCATTATAGGTGCCTTTTTTCATTAATCCTAAAGAGTTGTCATAAATTTCTTTTTTAAGAGATTCATATTTGTTGGCATAATCAGGATCTATAGCTTTTTTGATGAGAACTTTAGATTCTAATCGATATGTCTTTTCTATACTATCTATTGTGAATAATTCAGATTTTAATTTGGCATCATTATTTTCTGCATAAGCTAAACTCAGTCTTTGTTTCATGTCAAAAAGTTCAGCTTGTTTATTTTGAAGCGCTTTGTAATCATCTCCGTATTCTGAAGCTAAAACCGTTTGTGTTGAAGCATCGATGAAATTTAATGGAGATGGGTTAAATTGATAAAAAACAAATACCATGACACCAACTAGTAGGATAAAAAATTGCATTGGTACTTTCAGTAATCCATTAAAAAGTAAACCCATTTGCATCTCTTTCATAGATTTACCAGAAAGGTAGCGCTGCACCTGACTTTGGTCTGTACCAAAATAAGATAGCATTAAAAAGGTTCCGCCTATAAGACCTGTCCAAACCGTATATCTGTTATTTAAATCGAAAGAAAAGTCTAAGACTTGCATTTTTCCTGTGGCTCCAGCAATATCAATGGCATCAGTAAATGATACTTCATCAGGTATTAGATTAATAATTATTGCTAAAGCCGCAATCATACCACCAAAGATGACAAACATTTGCTGTTTTTGGGTAACAGTTACTGCTTTTGTACCGCCAGAAACCGTGTAAATAAT
Organism: Winogradskyella sp.; assembly: GCF_025210595.1. GTDB lineage: Bacteria > Bacteroidota > Bacteroidia > Flavobacteriales > Flavobacteriaceae > Winogradskyella. Next base: position 1,851 of record NZ_JAOARH010000129.1, on the reverse strand, counting down.
CACCAATACACCAATGATGATATTTAGTGTTACTATATTCCAACCTAAAACAACCGAAAGAATAATAGCAGGTGCAAAAATGGTAATTCCAGCAGCTAATCCACGTTGTATTAAAAATAGAATTGCTGTAAGACTTCGTGTTTTTAAATCGAATCTATTCTCTAAAAATTCATAGGCTGTATATACTTTAAGCCGATGGTAAAGCGGAATAAACACTAAGCAAATAATTACCATTGCAATTGGTAATCCGAAATAGAATTGTACAAATCCCATACCATCAGAAAAGGCCTGGCCAGTTGTTGAAAGAAATGTAATTGCACTAGCTTGTGTTGCCATTACAGACAAGCCAATAGTCCACCATTTAGTGGAGTTACCACCTTTTATGTAATCTTGTGCATTTTTTCTGCCTCTGGTTTTCCAAGTACCATAACCAACTATTGTAGCTAAAGTGACAATTAAAACGGTCCAATCAATCCAATCTAAAGTTTGTTGCATAAGGTTAAGCGAATGATACAGTTATAAAGTAAAATAGAATGATGTATAGGGCATTGGCAAGTAACACAATGGTGTACATTTTATCCCATTTTTGTTTTGGTTGGTTGTTCATTGGTTAGATATTTAATTCTTAATTTTGGAATTTTCTTCTTTTCCTGCAGAAAGTAAATTAGCAAAAAGTTTATAAGCTCCAGAAACACCTGCTGGAAACTCTCTAAAGAAACTCAAGCCTGTATAGATGTAGTTTCCTTTACCGTATTTGGCAATAAGTAAACTCCCTTTTTTAGATGTTTCTCCTTTATCATTCATAGCAAGAAGAGGCGTAAATTCATTAGACCATTGGTTTGGAAAATACAAACCACGTTCTTGTACCCATCCTTCAAAATCTTGAATTGTTATTTTATTAGGAAAGTTAAGAAGCGAATGGTTGGGTTCTAAAATTTGCACTTCGGCATTTTCATCGGTTACACGATCTCTAGATAGTTTTAGCTCATATGGAGCAATATTACTTGTTTTAATTCTTCGGTTGGTATTGTATTGCACAATCATATTGCCACCTTCTTTTACGTAGTCTAGCAGATATTTTTGCTTAAACTTCAATTCATCTAAAATATTGTAAGCCCTTATGCCTACAACTATGGCATCAAAATTCACTAAATTTTCGGTTGTTATTTGTTCTGGTTTTATAATAGTAACGTTATAACCAATTTGCCTTAAACTTTCGGGCACAACATCTCCAGCACCTTCAATATAGCCAATATTATTGCCACGTTTTTTAATGTCTAAGCGCACTACTTTACTAACACTTGGCATCAATACAGTTTGGTAAGGAATATGTGAGTAGTCTATTTCTATAAGTTCATCTGTATAAAATTCGTCATTAATATTTACCATAGGTGTTATTAAACCTTCGCTTTGTCCTTTTGGAGGAATTACTGTAAATATTACCTTTTGAATGTCTCCTTTGTTTACAATTTCAATTTTTTGCTTTTCAGGATAGACACTCCAATCGTTTGGGTAAGCCATTTGCACATAACCTTCAATGGCATCATGTCCTGCTTTTACAGTGATTTCAATCTCTTTTTGTTGATCGTTTTCAAAAATGAATACCTTATCACTAATACTAGCAGATACTTCTGGTATAATTTCAAAAGGTCTGTATAATTCACCTTTGTCTGGTTTAGAATAACGATATACAACAGGTTTGGTAATGGTTATTGGTGTACCTTCAATAGTTAAGTTAAAATCTACTTTTAGAGCTCTTGGAGTTTCAGGTTTTCCTATCCATTCTGTATTCTCTACATGATACATGCCTAAACTACTTTTTTTGTTTAACCAATATGGTGTTGTATAGTG
>NZ_JAOARH010000128.1 GCF_025210595.1 Winogradskyella sp. | reverse complement strand
TTATGGTAAAGGAAATAAATGGACAGGAGCTAAATTTGCTGTTGAAGATAACGAACAAAAGGTTATAGCTTCAGATGAGCTAACACCTTTAAGTCAGAGATTTTCTGCCTACGAAGCTTTTGTGGGTATTGGTGATAGTACTAAAGTGTTTGCAGAGGTTGGCTACATAAAGCGTTTTAATGATAGTTTGCGTAATAATTTGGTAGATCGTGTTAATACTTCAAATACCTATTATTTAAAATCGAGATTAATTCAGAATAAAAATACCAATTTACAATTGTACGTGAATTATAGAGATTTAAAAGCAGAAGATGGCACATCTGAAGATGAACAAAGTTTAAATAGTCGTTTAAATTACAATCAAAAACTGTTTAACAATCTTATTCTATGGAACACTAGTTTTGAAACCAATTCTGGGACATTACCACAACAAGATTTTACTTATGTTGAGGTAGAGGCTGGGCAAGGAGCTTATACTTGGATTGATGATCCAGAACATGGGCAAATTGGTGTTCAGGAACTTAATGAGTTTGTTTTGGCTCAATTTGCAGATCAAGGCAATTATATTAGAGTGTTGTTACCTAATCAAGTTTTTGTGAGAACTCATCAAAACCGATTGAGCCAAACACTAACGATTAATCCAATACAATGGAGTAAGTCTAAAAACAAAACCAAAAAAATATTTTCTCATTTTTATAATCAAACTTCATATTTAATTGATAGGAAAGTACGACGAGAAGGTAATAACTTTAACCTTAATCCATTTAAAGATGATGAAGAGAATCAATTAGCACTAAACAATAGTGTGCGAAATGTGTTGTTTTATAATAGAGGAAAACAGCGTTATACCACATCTTATACTTTTTTAACCAACACAAGTCGCAGTCTTTTATCTATAGGTTCTCAGGAAAATAAACTGACTAATCATCAGTTAAATTTTAACCATAAGTTTGCTGCCAATTGGTTAGCAAATGCATTAGCAAGTTTTGGAAAAGAAGAAAGTCTAAGCGAGAATTTTACCAACCGTAATTTTGAAATTGATGAAACGCGTTTTCAACCCAAATTATCCTATTTATTTAGTGAAAATGCTCGGTTTGATGTGTTTTATCAATATACATCAAAAGAAAATGCTATTGGCAGTTTAGAATCTTTAAAGCAAAGCAATTATGGCTTGTCCTTTACTTACAATAAAGCGGCTAAAATTGCATTAACAGGCGAGTTTAATGTATTTGAAAATGAATATGAAGGCGATCCAAATACACCTGTAGCATACCAAATGTTAGAAGGTTTACAGCCGGGAAAAAACTATACTTGGAGTTTATTAGCACAGAAAAAGTTGACCAAGTTTTTAGATTTAAATTTAAATTATTTTGGTCGAAAAACAGAAAGCTCTCAAGTGATTCACACAGGAACCATTCAGTTAAAGGCTTATTTTTAAAAAATAAAAAACTCACAAATCGAAAAGACTTATGAGTTTTTAGTTTTATAATGAGTTGATGAATTACTTCATCTTCATCAACCACTCTTTAACATCAACTTCTTTTTTAATGATGTCTCGTAATTCTTCAACATTAACGCGTTTTTGTTCCATAGTATCTCTATGACGAATCGTAACAGTATTGTCTTCTATACTTTCGCCATCAACAGTAATACAAAATGGTGTTCCAGCGGCATCTTGTCTTCTGTAACGTCTACCAACAGCATCTTTTTCATCATAAGCGACATTAAATTCCCATTTTAAATCATCAACAATAGTTTTAGCCATTTTAGTTAAAGCTTCGTCTTTTCTAACTAATGGTAATACTGCAGCTTTTGTTGGTGCTAATACCGCAGGTAATTTTAATACAGTACGAACAGTTCCATCTTCTAAAGTTTCATCAACTAACGAATTTGAAAATACAGCTAAGAACATACGGTCTAAACCAATTGAGGTTTCTAACACATAAGGTGTGTAATTCTCATTGTCTTCGTGATCAAAATACTGTAGTTTTTTGCCAGAATACTCTTCGTGTTGTTTTAAATCGAAATCTGTGCGTGAGTGAATCCCTTCTAGTTCCTTAAAGCCAAATGGGAAATTAAACTCTATATCTGTTGCAGCATCTGCATAGTGTGCTAATTTTTCATGATCATGGAAGCGATAGTTGTCATCTCCCATTCCAAGCGATTTATGCCATTTTAAACGTGTGTCTTTCCAATACTCAAACCATTCTTTTTGTGTGCCAGGTTTTATAAAGAATTGCATTTCCATTTGTTCAAACTCTCGCATTCTAAAAATGAATTGTCTGGCAACGATTTCATTTCTAAACGCTTTTCCAGTTTGTGCAATTCCGAAAGGAATTTTCATACGTCCAGTTTTTTGCACGTTTAAGAAATTAACAAAAATACCTTGGGCTGTTTCTGGCCTTAAATACAAATCCATTGCAGTATCTGCAGAAGCTCCTAACTTGGTGCCAAACATTAAGTTAAACTGCTTAACGTCTGTCCAGTTTTTACTTCCAGATAATGGGTCTGCAATACCTAGCTCTTCAATTAAAGCTTTAACGTCTGCTAAATCTTCATTTTCTAAAGATTGTCCTAAACGTTTTAGTATGGTGTCTATTTTTTCTTGGTACCCAAGAACACGGCCATTGGTTGAGACAAATTCATCTTTATTAAAGGCATCTCCAAAACGCTTTTCAGCTTTTTTAACCTCTTTATTAATTTTTCCCTCAATTTTAGCACAATAATCTTCAACCAAAACATCTGCTCTGTAACGCTTTTTAGAATCTTTATTGTCTATTAATGGGTCGTTAAACGCATCTACGTGTCCAGAGGCTTTCCATGTAGTTGGATGCATAAAAATTGCAGCATCTATACCTACAATATTATCGTGCATTTGTACCATGGCTTTCCACCAATAGTCTCTAATGTTTTTCTTTAGTTCAGCACCATTTTGTGCATAATCGTAAACAGCACTTAAGCCATCGTAGATTTCACTGCTCTGAAATACGTAACCATACTCTTTTGCATGAGAGATTACTTTTTTGAATTTGTCCTCGTTTGCCATGCCACAAAAATAAAAAACCGCTCAAATTAATAGAGCGGTTTTTAAAAAATTATGTTGTTGATTTTATTTTAATAGAACACTGGTGCTCCCTAACTTTCTGTTTTTATGAAATACATTAATAAAGTATGTACCTTTCTTTAAAGGCCTGTCGTCTTTATAGGTAGCAACAGTTGTACAAATATTTAAATCTTTGTTGTTAAAGTTTATAATCTCTTTTTTACTGTAGATTAAAGAGGTGTTGTTAAAAAACACTTCACCTTTGTCTGCAACAATGTTGTTATCTGGACTAACAATCTGAATATAAACTTCTTTATCTCCTTTTTCAGTTAGAGGGTTTTCGTTAAGAAAAACACAAACATCCATAGCGTTAACGCGTTTAGCTCTCTGCGTAGATTTTCTTTTAGAATTATTAATTCTTAAAGCTTCTGCTTTAACACTGTTGGCTTTTAAAAGCGCAGCGTTATCTATGGTTTTATGAAGTTTGCTATTAGTTTCTTCTAACGCATCTATAGTTAATGCATTATTTTTAATGGTGTTCATGGCATAACGTTTCTCTTCCTGCAGTTTTAAATTTGCGGAGTTAAGAGAGTCTACCGTAGCTAATAATACCTTGCTTTTAGTTTTTAAAATTAAAAGCTGGTCTTTAAACTTAGTGATTATTGATAAGTCACTTTTTAATAACCTTAAAGAATCTAAAGCAATTTTAGTTTCTAGTTTTGCTTCTTGGAGCTTGGAAGCCATAAGATCATAATCTTGGCTCAGTTCGTCATAACTTGTAAGCATTTCTGATAGTTCTTTTTCTATCAAAACCTTTTCTTGTTTTAGGAACTCTTCGTAGGATTTAATGGATTTATAGTTAGTGAAACTATATATGCCTAAAACAGTTAAAACGACCAATAAAGAACTTATAATTAATCTATAGTTAAATAATTGAGGGTTAACTATCATTATTAATTTCTTAGATTGAGACGAAATTAGAGTATATTGAAGTTCATTTTTATTTTTTTCGATTAAGTGGTAAAAAATTTGATAAACTTGTTTTTTCCTAAGGTTTGTGAAGCTTGTAGTAGTGTTTTAACAGACAATGAGTTAGTTGTTTGTGTTAATTGTAGGCATCAATTACCCGTTACAAATTTTCATTTTGATGATTTTGAAGCCGTTAAAAAGGTGGTTTATGGACGTGTAAATTTAGAACATGCAACGGCGCTTTTACACTTTTCTAAAAAAAGTATTGTTCAGCAATTATTACATAATCTAAAGTATAGAGAGCGTCAGTATATAAGTGGTTTTTTGGGGAAGTGGCTTGGAGCAGAGTTGCAAACTATTGAAGCTTATAAGCATATAGATGTTGTTGTGCCTGTGCCTTTATACAAAACTAAACTGCGAAAACGTGGTTATAATCAGGTAGCGCAATTCGGAAAAGAAATAGCTAAAGCATTACAAGCAGATTATAATGATACTGCACTTGTAAAAATAAGACCTACTAAAACAAAGATTTTTGAAGGGCGTTTAGCTCGATGGAAAGATGATGGAGCTGTTTTTGCCCTTTCAGAAAATGTAGCTTTAGAAGGAAAGCATATATTACTGGTAGATGATATTATAACTACAGGCGCTACTGTTGAAACATGTGCAAAAGAACTCTTAAAAATTAATAATATTAAGTTAAGTCTTGCAACTATGGCAATTGCCGATTGATTTTTTCGTTTCTTGATATTAATATTGTTTCTTTGTGCAAAATTACTTCTAAATAAATGCGTTCATATTTTACACTAATTTTAGGTATTGTTTCTTTAGCGTTAACTATTGTTAGCTGTGCTAATCGTGGCTCTCCTTCAGGTGGTGAAAAAGATACCGAACCACCACTGATAATAAAAGAAAGTCCTGAAAATTTCTCAACTAATTTTAAAGGAGATGAAATTGTAATTTACTTTGATGAATATGTAAAAGTAAAAGACCTAAGAAAACAACTTATTATTTCACCACCAATGGACACTGATCCGGTAATTGTACCAATGGGCAATGCAAGTAAGTATATCTCTATAAAAATAAAAGATACCTTAAAAGAAAATACGACCTATGCTTTTAATTTTGGAGAGAGTATTGTAGATAATAACGAAGGTAATCCTTATCCTTATTATCGTTATGTGTTTTCTACAGGAGATACCATTGACTCGCTATCAGTTAAAGGATATGTGGAAGATGCGCTTTTAAAAAAGCCAGATACATTTGTTTCGGTAATGTTATATGAGGTAGATTCAACCTATACAGACTCTATAGTTTATAAAGAAAAGCCTAGATATATTACTAATACTTTAGATAGTGTTACAACGTTTAGTATCGATAATATTAAAGCAGGTAACTATAAACTTATTGCATTAAAAGATAAGAATGGCAATTATAAGTTTAATCAAAAAGATGACAAAATTGGCTTTTATGAAGACTATATTTCTGTACCAACTAGTCATGAACATAAATTAACTTTATTTAATGAGGAAGTTAATTTTAAAGCCATAAAACCAAAACAAGCTGCGCAATCTAGAATAATATTTCCTTATGAAGGAAATTACGAAAATATGCGTATTAAAGTGCTTGGTGAAATACCAGAAGGTTATTCTACAAGAATTACTAAAGATGTAAAAACAGATACACTTTATTATTGGTACAAACCAAAGTTTGAAATAGACACAACATTCTTCATTGTTACTAACGAAAAATATGTAGATACTTTTAAACATCGCTTTAGAAAACTCGATGCAGATTCTCTTAAAATAGATGTTTTAACTCGAAGTACACTAGATACAGATACAGATTTTACATTAGAAGGTAGTGTGCCTTTTGTTAAAATAGATACCACTAAAATTGAAATGATTGATGGTGATTCGTTAAAGGTAAGCTATAAAGTAAAGTATGATTCTATTTTTAACCGTTATAAGTTTCCATTCAAAAAAGAGGAGGGGAAAAAGTATATGATGAAAGTGCTTCCTGGTGCGTTTACAGATTTTTATGAAGGGACAAATAAGGATACTCTAAATTATTCTTTTAGAACTAAATTGAAATCTAAATATGGGAAAATTAGAGTTAATCTAAGGAATGCTAAATTTCCGCTAATCGTGCAGTTGGTTAATGATAAAGGTGAGGTGCAATATGAGCGCTATACTGAGGATTCTCCAGTAGTGGATTTCATAGATTTGGTGCCAAAGCTATATGATTTAAGGGTTATTTATGATGCTAATGCTAATGGTAAATATGATACAGGTAATTTTTTATTAGGCATAAAACCAGAACGTGTAAGTTATATGCCTTCTTCTGAAGACAATGAGGTTAGAGCTAATTTTGATTACATTTGGGAATTTACCCTTCTAGACTAAAATTATCTCTATCATTTAAAAAGCCTAGTTTTTTACGATACTTAGCAATCAGTTCTTTCTCTAAGGTAATAATTTCAATAGTTTCTTTACTCTCTGGTATGTTGTCTAATCGTTGACCTATGACATCATAAGCTGAGGAATGGCCTGTATATTCATGTTTGTTACCATCTAAACCAACGCGATTAACGCCAATACAATAACTCATATTTTCTATGGCACGTGCTTTAAGTAAAGCATCCCAAGCACTAATTCTTATTTTTGGCCAGTTAGCTACATAGAGTAGTAGATCGTAGTTTTCTGTGTTTCTTGCCCAAACCGGAAAGCGAAGATCGTAACAGATTAAAGGGCATATTTTCCAGCCTTTATAATCAATGGTTATTTTTTCTGTTCCAGCAGTATAGATTTTATGTTCACCAGCTAATGTAAATGTATGTCGTTTGTCGTAATGTGTTAGTTTTCCTGAAGGTTCTATAAATACTAAGCGGTTGTAGTAGTTGTCATTTTCAAAAATTACTAAACTGCCAGTAATAGCAGCTTGCTTTTCTTTAGCTAGCTTCTTTAGCCAAATAATAGATTCACCATCCATTGTTTCTGCTACTGCACTAGCATTCATGGTAAAACCAGAAGTGAACATTTCTGGTAATATAATAAGATTAGCATCATGTATAGCACTGACCTTTTCTTTGATGTGTTTTCGATTAGTCTCTGGATTTTCCCAAACCAAATCTGTTTGAACTATTGCAACCGTTAATTCGTTTTTCATGTATCAAAATTACAAATTTTGATAGCAAGATTTACGACTTATAATTTTCGTTTTGCTTTCTCTACTTTTTCAGTAAGTTTTTCAATTTTATCTAACCATTTACTTTCGTCCATAGGAGATAACTTGCCTCTTTTTTTAAGCTTTTTGTATTTCTTTTGTGCTTTGGCAAGTTTGTCTTGCGCCTTTTTATAATTGTCTTTAAATTTTTGTTCTTTTTTTAAGGTTTTTTCTGCCTTTTTTCGCTCTTTTTCGGCTTTTTTTAATGCTTTTTCAGCTTTTTTATGCTCCTTTTCTAATTTTTTTGCCTCTTTCTCTTTTTTAACTTCAGCTTTCGCTTTTTCAGAAATTATGGCAGCTTCTTTTAGAATAATAGCCTTATCATCAGCATTAATAGTTTCGGTAATATCTTCGCCATTTAAGAATATTTTTTCTTTCTTAACTTCATAAGTTTTACCGTCTTTTTCAACTTTTTGTGCAAAAGAAGTTAATGAGAAAGTTAAAAATAAGATTATGATGTAGTTTTTCATGTTTCAATGTTTAAGTTCAATATTGAGACACAGAAGTATGCAGAAAGTAACTTAAATTTTACATAAAATTTCGGCAGCCTTTACTAAAGTTTCATCTGTTTTAGCATAACAGAATCGCAATACCTTATCATCTTTGCCTTCTTCATTAAAAACTGAAAGCGGAATTGAAGCGATTTTAAACTCTTTGGTTAGTCTTTTTGCAAAATCTACATCATATTCATTTGTGATTTCAGAATAATCTAATACCTGAAAATAGGTGCCTTGCGATGGCTGAAACTTAAAACGCGATTTAGAAATTAGACTTAGAAACAAGTCGCGTTTTTGCTGAAAAAAAGCATTTAAACCTAAATAAGTTTCTCTGTCTTGCATATAATCTGCTATGCCTTTTTGTGCAGGATGATTAACCGAAAACACATTAAATTGATGGACTTTTCTAAACTCAGACATTAAATATTCTGGCGCACAACAATAACCTATTTTCCAGCCAGTGTTGTGAAAGGTTTTGCCGAAAGATGCTGTTATAAAACTACGTTGTTTTAAATTATTGAATAAACACGCACTTTGATGTTGTTCGTTATCAAATATAATATGCTCATAGACTTCGTCACTTAGTATAATGATGTTGGTGTCTTTGGTTAATTTTTGGAGTTGCAGCATATCATCTTCAGACCAAATCGTACCACTCGGATTATGAGGAGTATTGATAATTATCATTTTGGTTTTTGATGATATTTTAGAAGCAACATCGTTCCAGTTTATATTATAATCTGGTGCAGAAAGCTGAATTGCGATAGTTTTTCCTCCGTTAACTTCGATGGCAGGTTGATAACAATCGTAAGCAGGTTTAAAAATGATGACCTCATCATTTACGTTTACAAAAGCAGAAATAATAGTGTAAATAGCTTGTGTTGCACCAGCAGTAATTGTGATTTCTTTTTCTGGATGATAGGTGCTTTTGTAGAGTAAGTTGTACTTGTTAGCAATTGCCAAACGTAATTCTAAATTACCAGCCATTGGTGCATATTGGTTGTAGCCATTATTCATAGCGTTAGTTACCAAATCATTTAGCTTTTTAGAGCTCGGATAATTAGGGAATCCTTGCGATAAGTTGAGTGCATTATGTGTGTTGGCTAAGGCACTCATTACTGTAAAAATTGTTGTGCCTATATTAGGAAGTTTAGATTGATGTTGCATAATTTGAAAGATACGAATTCTATAGAAATTACGTTTTGGTAATATGAAAAAAGCAGTATTATTTTTAGCTCTAACCTTATGTGTAAGTTGTGATTTTAAACCTAAAGATGAAATAATTATTTCTGAAAATGAGAGCAAAATAATTAAAGTTAGCAGAAATGAAGATGTCAATCAAAGCATGTTAGATTCCTTAAAGTTGGGTGTTAATTTCTATCCGAAAGGGAATTATGCTTCAATTTTAGGTAACATAAATACAGACAGGAATTACTTTAAAAACCTATACAGGACTAATAATACAAAAGCTTCTGATACAGTATCAAAATATTTGTATTCAAAACTATTGAATGAAATTGTACCACATTGGTATGATACTACCTGGGATTTTAATGGACATACTAATACGCCAAATGATGGTGAAATTGCTTGTGGATATTTTGTCTCAACGACGTTAAAACATTTAGGGTTTAATCTCAATCGTTATAAAATGGCGCAAGCAGCAGGATTAGATGAGGCTAAGCTTTTACAACCAAGACCAGAGCTTAAAATCTACTCTAATGTTACGTTTAGACAGTTGAAAAATAAAGTTAATGAGGTTTATGAAGATGGTATTTATTTTGTGGGATTAGACAATCATGTTGGTTATATTGTTATAAAAGATAAAGTGCTTTATTTTCTACATTCTAGTTATTGTGATGATAAAGTTGTTATAGAATTAGCTGAAACGTCTTTGTGTTTTAGATCTAATATTTATGTATTTGCAGAAATCACAACCAACAAAAACCTTATGAAAAAATGGGTTTTTGAGGAAAGACTTAAACTGTCTGATAATTAACCAAATGTTGTCTTTCTTTTTTATCTTTGCGCACTAATAAATTATATACTATGAGAGCTATAAAAATCATCATCTGTTTTATTGTATTACAAGCTTCTGCTCAACAAGGAGGCATGTGGATACCTTCACTTTTAGAAGGAATGAATGAAGATGAAATGCGCAGTTTAGGAAGTAAACTTACTGCAAAAGATATTTACGATGTTAATAATTCTAGTCTTAAAGATGCTATTGGTCATTTTAATGGAGGTTGTACCAGTGAGGTCATTTCAGATAAAGGTTTGGTGTTAACAAATCATCATTGTGGCTTTGGTCAAATTCAGTCGCATTCATCATTAGAAAATGATTATTTAAAAGATGGATTTTGGGCAATGTCTTTAGAAGAAGAGTTACCTAACGAAGGCTTGTTTATAGAATTTATAGTAAGCATTCACGATATTACAGATGCGGTTTTAAAAGGTGTAGACGATTCTATGACCGAAAAGGAAAAACAATCCTTAATCACAAAAAACAGTAATGCTGTTATGGCATCTTGGTCTAAAGAAGAGTGGCAAGACGTAAAAACAAAATCATTCTACAAAGGCAATCAGTATTTTCTTTTTGTAACTGAGCGTTTTGAGGATATAAGATTGGTTGGCGCACCACCAAGTAGTATTGGTAAATTTGGTAGTGATACAGATAATTGGGTGTTTCCAAGACATACTGGAGATTTTTCGATGTTTAGAATTTATGCAGATGCTAATAATAGACCAGCTAAGTATAGTAAAGATAACAAACCATATAAGCCTAAGCACTTTTTACCAGTATCTTTAGATGGTGTAGAAGAAGGTGATTTTACAATGGTTTTTGGTTTTCCTGGACGTACTAACGAATATTTACCAGCTGTTGCAATAGAGCATATTACTAAAGAATTTAACCCTACGAATATTGCTATTAGAGAAGCAGCTTTAAAAGTGATTGATGCAAAAATGAAGGCTAGTGATGAGGTTCGTATAAAATACGCATCTAAGCAAGCAAGAATTGCTAATGCTTGGAAAAAATGGATTGGTGAAAATTTAGGTATCGAAAAAAGTGATGCTGTTGAAAAACGAAGAGCTTTTGAAGCAATATTTACTAAAGCTTTAAAGGAAAAAAACTTAGAGGATAAATATGGAAACATTCTTTCTGAATTTGATAAGTTATACAAAGACTTTGCACCAGTTAATATTAAAAGAAGAAATTTTATTGAAGTCTTTTTAGTAACCAACGAGTTAATGCAAATGACCTTTAGAGCTTATCAGGTAGAACAAGCACTATTAGAAAATCCAGAATTACTTGATAAAGCCAAAGCCAGTTTAACAAGTCGTTTTAAAGGAATTCATAAAAACTATGATAAAGATTTAGATAAGGGTGTTTACTTAAGTGTAATGCCTTTGTATGGTAAGCCATTAGATGCTTCCATTTATGAGAAGACGGCTTTTACAAATTTAGATTCAGCATTACAATTATTAGAAGGTGATGTGAAAACTATTATAAAGAACTTAAATAAAGACGCAGCTTACGTCTATGCTAAGCCAATTATAGATGAGTTTTACAATAAGATAGATGCAGAGTATCAGCAAAAAAACACAGCCATATCAGCTTTACAAACTAAGTATATGACTGCGCTTATGAAAGCTTTACCTAATGAGCGTTATTTTCCAGATGCTAACAGTACGCTTCGTGTTACTTATGGTCAAGTACGTGGTTATTCTCCAAGAGATGCTGTGTATTATAATCCTGTGAGTTATTTAGATGGTGTAATAGAAAAATATGTGCCTGGTGATTATGAATTTGATGTGCCACAAAAGTTAAGAGATTTATACAACACAAAAGATTACGGACAATATGCAGATAAAAATGGAAAAGTACCAGTTTGCTTTTTAGGAACTAACCACACTACAGGAGGAAACTCTGGTAGTCCAGCCATTGATGCAGAAGGTAATTTAGTAGGTTTAAACTTTGATCGTGTTTGGGAAGGTACAATGAGCGATATGAACTACGATCCTGAAATTTGCCGAAATATTATGGTAGATCTGCGCTATGTACTTTTTATAGTAGATAAATATGCTGGTGCAAAACATCTTATTGATGAGATGAAATTGGTACATCCGAAAAAATAGTATTCAGTTTACAGCCATCGAATAACACTAATATTTTGACCTCACAAGTTTTTAAAACCTGTGAGGTCTTTTAGTTTTTTTATCTTATTTATTTAAAATGTCTTCAATAATCTTTATATGATGTTTGGTGTGAATCACTAAAAACTTTAGCGTTGTTGCTTTGCTTAGTACTCCAAAAATAGCATGTTTAAAAGTCGCTTTTGGATGAACTGAAGCAATACTATTTAAGCCTTCTTTAGCTAGTATAAGCTGTTTGAGAATCTCTTGTTTAGAGATAGTTTTTGGTGGTAAAACAGTTTTTGGTGCTTTGCCTTTTCCTCTAGGGATATATGAGAAAGCTAAACAAAATCTTCCTATTAAACTCAATTTTTCTTTTTTTGTTATAGGCGCTGTTTTTAAGACTTCAATAACTCCATTTATTACTTTAAAACTATGGTCTATTTGCCAGCCTATAGTAGATTTAGAAATTTTAGAATTCTCTCTCTCAAAATAAGGAACAAAAGATTCTAGTTTGTCAATTGTCTTAAATAATTTATTGAGATGTTTCATAACCCTAAAAATAGAAAATCCCAAACATTTCTGCTTGGGATTTTTGTCTAATTTATCTAACGTCTAATATCTAGAAGCACTAGCGGTCTTTTAGTACCTATAATACTCAGGTTTAAATGGACCTTCAACTGTAACTCCAATATATTCAGCTTGGTCTTGTCTTAGTTCAGTAAGCTCAACACCAATTTTTTCTAAATGTAATTTTGCAACTTTTTCATCTAAATGCTTTGGTAACATATACACTTTGTTTTCGTAAGCATCTTTGTTGTTCCAAAGTTCAATTTGAGCTAAAGTTTGGTTAGTAAATGAGTTACTCATAACAAAACTTGGGTGACCTGTAGCACAACCTAAATTAACCAAACGACCCTCTGCAAGTACAATAATATCTTTTCCGTTAAGAGTATATTTATCAACTTGTGGCTTTATTTCTATTTTAGTATTACCATGATTTGTATTCATCCATGCCATATCAATTTCATTATCAAAATGACCAATATTACATACTATGGTTTTGTCTTTCATAGCTTCAAAATGCTCAGCTCTAACAATGTCTTTGTTTCCTGTAGTAGTAATAACAACATCAGCATTGCCAACAACAGTTTCTAATTTTTTCACTTCAAAACCATCCATAGCAGCTTGTAAAGCACAAATTGGGTCAATCTCAGTAACGGTTACAATACTTCCTGCACCTTTAAAAGAAGCCGCAGTACCTTTACCAACATCACCATAACCACAAACTACAACACGTTTTCCTGCTAACATTACGTCAGTTGCTCTACGAATTGCATCTACAGCACTTTCTCTACAACCATATTTGTTATCAAATTTACTTTTAGTAACACTATCATTTACATTAATAGCAGGCATTGGTAATGTGCCTTTTTCCATACGTTCATACAAACGATGTACACCAGTTGTGGTTTCTTCACTTAGTCCGTTAATACCTTCAACTAATTCAGGATATTTATCTAAAACCATATTGGTTAAATCACCACCATCATCTAAAATCATGTTTAGTGGTTTGCGATCTTCACCAAAGAATAACGTTTGTTCTATACACCAATCAAATTCTTCTTCGGTCATGTTTTTCCATGCATAAACTGCGGTTCCAGCTTCAGCAATAGCCGCAGCAGCTTGATCTTGTGTTGAGAAAATGTTACAAGAACTCCAGGTTACTTCAGCACCAAGAGCTTGTAAAGTTTCAATTAATACTGCTGTTTGTATGGTCATATGTAAACAACCAGCAATACGAGCGCCTTTTAAAGGTTGCTCATCCTTATACTCTTCACGTAAACTCATTAAGCCTGGCATTTCTGCCTCAGCCAATTCAATTTCTTTTCTTCCCCAAGCCGCAAGCGACATGTCTTTTACCTTATTTGGTACGTAAGCAATTGTTTTTGTACTCATATTTCTTCTCTCTTATTTTTAAACTAATAGATGCCTTTGGGTTTAGCTCTTAATTGGTTAAATTCGTCCGAAAATAAGTGCCAAACCTGCCTTAGGCAGTGCAAAGGTAATCAATAGGTTTTAGAATATTAAATGCCACTGTACAAATCCATTAGCGTAAACTCACAAACTACTGTTAAAATCTGGAAGATAGAAGAGTCTTATAACGATTTATTTCAACCTCTCGATTTAAAACCTCAAAGCCTAGAACGTGTTTTGGGTATGAAAAGCGAATTGCATCAACGCGGTTTTTTAAGTGTGAGGCATTTGCTTAGAGAATTTGGTTATACTGACCAAGATTTATTTTATGATGCTAACGGTAAACCACATCTTAAAGATGGGAAGCATATTTCTATAACACATTCATTTACGTTTTCAGGAGTTGTTATCAGTGATAAAGAAGTTGGTATTGATATTGAAAAACAACGTGAAAAAATAAATGTTATATCGCACAAGTTTGTTGACTACGAGTTTAATTATTTAGACAAAAA
This sequence comes from Winogradskyella sp., assembly GCF_025210595.1. Lineage (GTDB taxonomy): Bacteria > Bacteroidota > Bacteroidia > Flavobacteriales > Flavobacteriaceae > Winogradskyella. Next base: position 5,948 of record NZ_JAOARH010000128.1, on the reverse strand, counting down.
CTCAGAAGATTATATTAATAAATTAACTGTAATTTGGGGAGTTAAAGAATCTCTATATAAGTTATTTGCTACTCCAGGTATGCTATTTAAAGAGCATTTTTTAGTGATACCTTTTACGTTGCAAGATGGTAATACAATAGCTTGGATAGACTATGGTGATAAAAAGTATAGATACAACACAGCTTTTTTAGAATTTGAAGGCTTTACTTGTGCTTATGTGATTCCGTAATGAGTAGTATTTATCAAAATATAATAGCTTCTTCTTCAAGAGATGAAAAATTATTAGCCGTTTTAATAGATCCTGACAAGATGAAGGTGGATCAGGTTTCTAACTTTATAGTCAAAGTTAATCAATCTATTGCAACGCATATTTTTGTTGGTGGTAGCGAAGTAGGTGAAGGAATTACGGAAAAGTTAGTCGTGGAAATTAAAAAGTACACCAATTTACCTGTTGTTTTATTTCCTGGCGATGTTATACAGATTACTAATGAAGCTGATAGTATTTTGTTTTTATCCTTAATATCAGGCAGAAATCCAGATTATTTAATTGGTAAACACGTAGAGGCAGTTTCAATATTAAAGCAAACAAACTTAGAGGTGTTACCAACAGGTTATATGCTTTTTGAAAACGGAAAACAAACATCTGTAGAACGTGTTAGTGAAACAAAACCTATAAGGCGAGATGCAGAACAAACTATTGTAGACACTGCAAAAGCAGGTGAGTTTTTAGGGATGAAACTCATATACCTCGAAGCTGGAAGTGGCGCTACACATCCTATTGAGCCCAAAACGATTCAGAATGTAAAAAAAGAATTGAATATTCCTTTGATTGTTGGTGGTGGAATTAGATCAAAGATAGAATTAGAATCAGCATATAAAGCAGGTGCAGATTTGGTAGTTATTGGTACTGCTTTTGAAGAAGATGAAGGTTTTTTTGAGGAATTACGAAAGTAACCTTTCATGCTGAACTGTCACACTGATCGCAGTAGAAGTGCTGTTTTAGCATCTCATAAACAGAAATAATAATTTTAAAAAGATTACCGCTTTTGCGGCAACTATAAGATGAAAATATCAGTAGAATTAACTTTATCACCATTACAAGCGGATTTTGAAACACCAATCATTAATTTCATTAAGCGATTGAGAGATTCAAAATTTACAGTTTTAGAAAACCCATTGAGTACACAAATTTATGGTGATTATGATCAACTTATGCCATTTTTAACTCAAGAGATTAAACGTTCTTTTAGTGAAGTAGATATTTCGGTATTGCAAATGAAAGTAGTAAAAACTGATAGAAGCGATTATGAACCAAGTTTTTGATTTTATTTTCGGGCAATATGCAGAATCTGAAACTATTGACATTGTTTTAGAAATTATTGCAGTTGTTTTCGGATTTCTTTCGGTTTGGTTTTCTAAACAGAATAAGGTTTTGGTGTTTCCAACAGGTATGATAAGCACAGCCATTTTTGTATACTTGCTTTTAAAATGGAAACTATTGGGAGATATGATGATAAACGGTTACTATTTTATAATGAGCGTTTATGGTTGGTTTATATGGACGCGCAAAGTTGATGATAATCACAATACACCTATTGCCAGAACAACTTCAAAAGAAAAAAAAATAAGCACGTTAATTTTTATTGCCACACTCATTTTTGTTTTTGCGGTTTATAAGACTTTTGATAAATGGGATGGTTGGGTTGCTTATGTAGACACTATTACTACAGCAATATTTTTTGTTGGTATGTGGCTTATGGCTAGACGCAAAATTGAAAATTGGATATTTTGGATTGTAGGTGATATCATATCTGTACCTTTGTATATGTACAAAGGATTTGCCTTTACAAGTTTTCAATATTTAGGGTTTACATTTATTGCCATATTTGGTTATTTAGCATGGAAAAAGCACTTGAACAACAACCTACAAACTGCGTAAAAGTAGTTTTATTTGGTCCAGAATCAACAGGTAAAACCACTTTATCCGAACAGTTAGCCAGACACTACAACTCGGTTTGGGTACCAGAATATGCTAGAGAGTACCTTCAAGATAAATGGAATAACGAGCGCAAAACCTGTGAGCCAAAAGATTTATTGCCAATAGCTGTAGGGCAAATGAAATTAGAGAATGAATTAGCGCAAAAAACAGATTCTGTTTTAATTTGCGATACCGATTTACTTGAGACTAAAGTGTATAGTGAAGCTTATTACTCAGGAACTTGTGATCCGATTTTAGATACATATGCTCAAAAAAACTCTTATGAACTTTATTTTTTAACGTATATTGACACACCTTGGGAAAAAGACGACTTAAGAGATAAACCCAACGAAAGGGAACGAATGTTCAAAGCTTTTGAGAACGCTCTAATAACCCATAACAGATCTTATGTTTTGTTAAAAGGTGGAAAAAAAGAACGATTAGAAACAGCTATTGAACACATTGATAACCTACTTAAAAATAAGAGATGAATTTTTCAGACAGAGACCAACAACAAATTAAGAGTAACGGATTAACATTAGATAAAGTTAATGCTCAAATAGAATTAATTAAAACAGGTATGGCTTTTAGTAATCTTAAAAAAGCCGCTACTATTGGAGATGGAATTCTTAAAGTAGAAAACGAATCTAAATATTTAGAGACTTTTGATGCTAAAAGTAAGTCTAAAGCATTAGTGAAGTTTGTACCAGCATCTGGTGCAGCAAGTAGAATGTTTAAATTCTTATTTGCATTTATAAAAGATTACGATTCTAAGAATGAATCTTTAGAAGGTTTTATTGCCAGAACTGATAATAAAATGATTGCCAAGTTTTCAGAAAACATACAAAAGCTTCCCTTTTTAAAAGATGTAATGGGTAAGGCTTCAAAAGATTTTGAAAGTTTATCACAGGATGAAAAATGCTTGGAGTTTGTAAAGATTATGTTGGGTGAAGATCAGTTAAATTATGGTTTCTTTCCAAAAGGATTATTACCATTTCATAATTATGGACAGCATACATCAACAGCTTTTGAAGAGCATTTTTATGAAGGAGCATTATATGCTTCATCTAAAGGAGAGGCAAATTTACATTTTACAATTTCTGAAGCTCACGAAGAAAAATTTCAAAAGGTATTAAAAGCCGTAAAACAGCCTATAGAAACTGAAACTAATACAAAATTTAATGTGTCATTTTCGTTTCAAAAAAGTGCTACCGAAACTATTGCTATAAAAGCAGATGATACATTGTATAGAGAACACGATGAAAGTCTATTGTTTAGACCATCTGGTCATGGAGCTTTACTTGAAAATCTTAACGATTTAGATGGAGATGTGGTTTTTATTAAGAATATAGATAATGTTGTTGTTAAAGATCAGCTTGAAGGTGTCTCAAATTCTAAAAAGATTTTAGCAGGTATTTTATTAGAAGTACAAGAACAAGCATTTAAGTATTTAGATTTGATAAATACAGGAGATATTTCTGAAAAAGAAATGTTAGAGATTGCTAAGTTTTTAACACAGAAAATGAACGTGGTTTTAGTTGAAGATTTTGATGATTTAGCACCAACAGATAAGCAAAACTATTTAGAAACTCAATTGAATAAACCTATTAGAGTTTGCGGAATGGTTAAAAATGAAGGCGAACCAGGTGGTGGACCATTTTGGGTTGAAGATGAAAAAGGTACTGTGTCGCTTCAAATTGTAGAATCTGCTCAGATTGATACAAGTAATAAAGAACAGTCAGAAATATTAAGTAATGCAACGCATTTTAATCCTGTAGATTTGGTTTGTGGTATTAAAAACCATAAAGGAGAAAAGTTTAACCTTTTAGAATATGTAGATCACAAGACAGCATTTATTACTATGAAATCTAAAAATGGTGTCGATATTAAAGCTTTAGAGTTGCCAGGATTATGGAATGGTAGCATGGCATTTTGGAATACAATTTTTGTTGAAGTACCATTATCTACATTCAATCCGGTAAAAACTGCAAATGATTTGCTAAAACCAGCCCATCAAATAAAGGCTTAGTGAATATAGAAGCATTAATATCTGAATTAACATATAAAGCTGTTCGAAGTTCTGGTAGTGGAGGGCAACATGTTAATAAGGTAGCTTCTAAAGTTATGCTCTATTTTAGCATAGAAAATTCAGAAGTTTTTACTGATGAAGAAAAGCAACGTTTAAAAGATTTTTTTAGAAATAGGTTAAACAAGCAAGGTGTTTTAATATTAGATTCGGGCGAAAGTAGAAGTCAGTTTAGAAATAAAACTATAGTTACTCAGCGCTTTTTAAAGCTTATTGAAGAAGGATTAAAAGAAGAAAAAGACAGGAAGCCAACCAAAGTGCCCAAAGCAGTAAAGCAAAAACGCTTAGAGACTAAACGCAAAAACTCTGAAAAGAAGGCAAATAGAAAACCGCCAAAAGTAGATTAAGCTATAACTTTCTAATATCAGGTTTTAAATTTGTCAAAATTAGAGTTAAGTTAAAAAAAATCGTAATTCTTAATTCAGAAATCGCAAATCGTTATATCTTTGCGCCGTTCTCAAAAGGGGTGCTTTTTTAGTACTCAGTTTTCAGTACTCAGTAAGCAGTTTTTACTGCAAACTGTTTATTGCCTACTGTATACTAAAATGGCTGAGATCATACCCATTGAACCTAGAACAGGTAATGCTGTTTAGGAATACGAACGTTTTAAAATATCGTTGAGGTATTTTATAGCGCGTGTTATTAGGTTATCAATGTTGGTTTTTATTTCTGAAGCAATCTGGTACCAAAAAAGCGCTTTAGACTTCAAAACTAGACCAACGATGCCAAATACATTAGCAAAGCGTTCAATTAATGTAACAATTAACTAAAGAATAATGACCTCTTTTTATTCGATTATAAACTTATAGTCGTATGAAACTTTTATTCAGCAATCTCTCAAAAAAAAGACGACAGAGATTATCAATTTTCATTTTTATAATGAGCCTTTGTTCAGCTTATGGACAAGAAAAACCTAAAGATTCAACAAAAGTTGAAAAATTGGATGAGGTTTTAGTGAAAGCAGTTCGTGTAGATGCTACATCACCTATTACACACTCTAACCTTACAAAAAAGCAAATAGCTAAGCGTAATTTAGGGCAAGACATCCCAGTATTGTTAAATTATATGCCGTCTGTAATATCGTCTTCAGATGCTGGTGCAGGTATTGGATATACATATTTAAGAGTAAGAGGTACAGATGCAACCAGAATTAATGTTACCATTAATGGTATTCCTTACAACGATGCTGAAAGTCAAGGTACATTTTGGGTTAATATTGGTGATTTTGCGTCATCTACTCAAAGTTTACAGTTACAAAGAGGTGTTGGTACATCTACAAATGGTTCTGCTGCTTTTGGTGCGAGTTTAAATATTTTGACCGATGCTATTTCTGAAAAAGCTGGAGGCGAAATATCAAACTCTTTTGGTTCTTTTGGTACTAGAAAACATACAGTTAAGTTTACAACTGGTCGTATTAATGATTATTTCGAGTTTTCTGGTAGATTATCTAAATTAGATTCTGATGGTTATGTAGATAGAGCCTTCACAGATTTAAAATCTTATTTTTTACAAGGAAGTTATTCTGATGGCAAAACTTTAATTAAGGCCTTGTCTTTTGGTGGGAAAGAACAAACATATCAAGCTTGGGCAGGGCTTAGCAAGTCGCAATTAGAAGAAGATCGTCGCCAAAACCCATATACCTACGATAACGAAACGGATAATTATTGGCAAGATCATTACCAGTTGCACTGGAATCAGAGAATTAACTCAAATTGGTCTACCAACCTTAGTTTAAATTATACTAGAGGAAAAGGGTATTTTGAGCAATTTAAAGATGATAGAGATGCCGAAGATTATGATAACCTTATAATAGATGGAAGTGATGTTATACAACGTCGATGGTTAAATAATCATTTTTATGTAATCAACGGATCTGCAACCTAT
>NZ_JAOARH010000127.1 GCF_025210595.1 Winogradskyella sp. | reverse complement strand
CACTTTGCTTAGACAAACACTAAAACATTTTTTTAAAACTTAAACACAATTCATAATGAAAAAAAGCTTATTTACTCTAGCGCTCTTGTTGCTAGTTGGTATTTATGCCAATGCTCAGCAAGTAGAATTTGAGGAGTATGACTTAGACAATGGTATGCACGTAATTTTGCATCAAGACAATTCAGCTCCAGTAGTAACGGTTTCTGTAATGTATCATGTTGGAGCAAAAGACGAAGATCCAGAGCGTACTGGTTTTGCTCATTTCTTTGAGCATTTATTATTTGAGGGAACTCAAAATATTCCTCGTGGAGAGTGGTTTAATATTGTAACTTCTAATGGAGGAAGTAATAATGCAAATACTACTGATGATAGAACTTATTACTATGAAGTATTCCCTTCTAACAGTGTTGAGTTAGGTTTATGGATGGAGTCTGAGCGTTTATTACACCCAGTAATTAACCAGATAGGTGTAGATACACAAAACGAAGTTGTTAAAGAGGAAAAGCGTCTACGTGTAGACAATCAACCTTATGGAAATATATTGGCTGAAGTAAAAAAGCGTATGTTTAAGGTGCATCCTTACAGATGGGCTACAATAGGTTCTATGGATCATTTAGATGCTGCTACTTTAGAAGAGTTTCAAGCGTTTAACAAAAAGTTCTATGTGCCAAACAATGCTGTTTTAGTAGTAGCTGGTGATATAGATAAGGCAGATGTTAAGAAAATGATTAAAGATTATTTTGGTCCTATCCCAAGAGGTGAAGAGGTTACAAGAGATCTTCCTAGAGAAGCGCCAATAACTGAGCCAATGAGAGATAAAACTTATGATCCTAATATTCAAATTCCTGCTGTGATTGCTGCATACAGAACACCATCTTTTAAAAATAGAGATGCTTATGTGTTAGATATGATTTCTAGTTATTTAAGTGGTGGAAAAAGTTCTGTTCTTTATAAAAAAATCGTAGATGAGCAAAAACAAGCACTAGCTGTACAGGCAGTAAATATTAGCCAAGAAGATTACGGTCTTTATGCATTATTTGCATTGCCATTAGGCGATGTGTCTTTAGATACGTTAATTGCCGAAATGGATGAAGAAGTTGTGAAAATTCAAAACGAATTAATTTCAGAACGCGATTATCAAAAGCTTCAAAATAAATTTGAAAACGACTTTGTAAGTTCAAATTCAAGTGTGTCAGGTGTAGCTAACTCTTTGGCTAGATACTACATGCTGTATGATAATGTTAACCTAATTAATAACGAAATAGAGATTTATCGTTCTATAACAAGAGAGGAAATTAGAGATGTTGCTAAAAAGTATCTAAATCCTAATCAACGTTTAATATTAGAGTATTTACCAAAGAAAGATGATCAATAAAATAAAAATGAATAGTAATATGAAAACTAAAATATCAGCATTTATTGTATTGTTTTTAATGGCAGTAGGTGTAAATGCACAAATAGACCGATCTAAACAGCCAGAGCCAGGTCCAGCTTCTAAAATTATTTTAAAAAAACCAGGGGAGTTTAAATTAAAGAATGGTATCGAAGTATTGGTTGTAGAAAACCACAAATTGCCAAGAGTATCTTATTCTTTAAGAATAGATAACAAACCTATTGTAGAAGGTAACAAAGCAGGTGTGTCTAGTATTCTTGGAGCTATGTTAGGTAATGGAACTACTAGCATTTCTAAGGATGAATTTAATGATGAAATAGATTTTTTAGGTGCAAGATTAAGTTTTGGTGCCCAAGGAGGTTTTGCAAGTTCGCTTTCAAAGTATTCTGATAGAATTGTAGAATTAATGGCAGATGCTGCAATTAATCCTTTATTAACTAAAGAAGAATTTGAAAAAGAAAAAGAAAAATTAATAGAAGGTTTAAAATCAGAAGAAAAAAGTGTAGATGCTGTTGCAGGTAGAGTAGGACCAGCTTTATCTTATGGTGTTAAGCATCCAAGAGGAGAGTTTGTTACAGAAGAAACTTTAAATAATATTGAATTTGGTGATGTATTAGCGTTTTATGAAAAATACTTCAACCCAAACAATGCTTATTTAGTGGTAGTTGGTGATGTGAAAATGAGTGACGTTAAGCGTCAAATGAAAAAATACTTTGGCAAATGGGAAAAATCAGCTGGTGTTGATATCACAATCCCACAACCAATGCCAAACGCTCAATATACACAAATCAATTTTGTGGATATGCCAAACGCTGTACAATCTAGCATTTCTTTAACTAACAATGTAGATTTTAAAATGAAAGATGAAGACTATCATGCTGTGCTTATTGCTAATAAGATATTAGGTGGTGGTTTTGGTAGTTACTTAAACATGAATCTTCGTGAAGAGCATGGTTATACTTATGGTGCACGTTCTTATATTGGTACTAGCCGTTATAATGCTTCGCGTTTTACAGCAGGTGCATCTGTAAGAAACATGGTTACAGACAGTGCTGTTGTTGAAACACTTAAAGAAATTAATAGAATTAAGACTGAGCCAGTTGATACTGATGATTTGGCTAATGCTAAAGCAAAGTATGTAGGAGACTTTATTTTAGATTTAGAAAGCCCTAGAACTATTGCAAACTATGCTTTAAACATTAAACTTAATGATTTACCAGAAGATTTTTATTCTACTTATCTTAAGAAAATAAATGCTGTTACAAAAGACGATGTTATGCGTGTAGCTAATAAGCATTTTAAACCACAAAATGCTCGTATCGTTGTAGTAGGAAAAGGAAGTGAAGTTATAGAAAATCTTGAAAAGACAGGTATTCCTATAATGTATTATGACAAATATGCTAATAAGACTGAAAAGCCAGTTTTCTCTAAGCCATTACCAGAAGGGTTAACTGCAAATGATGTTTTAGGCAACTACATTAAAGCCATTGGTGGTATGGAAAAATTAGAGTCTGTTAATACTATCGTAACAGAAATGGGCGCTAATTTCCAAGGACAAAGTATGACTACTGTTTTAAAACAAATGTCACCTAACTTAATGAGTAATGAGGTAAGTATGGCAGCTATGGGAACTGTATTTAAACAAGCATTTGATGGTGAAAAAGGTTACATGATGCAAATGGGTCAGAAACAAGATATGCCAGAGGAAATGATTAATTCAATGAAATCTAAAAAATCTATTTTTAAAGAGTTAAACTATTTAGCTAACAAAAAGGAGATGGTTTTAAAAGCTATAGAACCAGTAGATGGAAAAGATGCTTATGTTATAGAAATGAAAGGTGATACTGAAGAAAGTAAAACTGTAGTTTATTTTGATGTTGCATCAGGATTAAAAGTTAAAGAATCTGAGACTGTAAAAGGACCTGGAGGGCAATTAATGACTCAAGAAACTACTTATGGTGATTATAAAGAATTTGATGGTGTTAAGTTTCCTCAAAAAATGTCTGTTCCTATGGCAGGTATGAAAATAGAGTTAACCACTAATTCTGTTAAATTAAATGAGCCATTGACAAAGAAAGATTTCGAATAGAAAACGCTTTATATAAACTTAAAAACCGAAGCTTTAGCTTCGGTTTTTTTATGTCTTACGTTTATGAGATAAATAAACACCTATTAATATAAGTATTGCAGCCAATCCTTGAACTAGGCTAAAAGATTCTCCATCTAAAACACCCCAAATAAGAGCTACAATTGGCATCACATAGGTTACAGAAGAAGCAAAAACTGGTGTAGAAATTTGAACAAGCTTATTAAAAAATACTTTAGCAACAGCAGTTCCTAAAATTGAAAGAATAGTAACATATAATAATGCATTTATTAAATTAGGATTGTTAAGGCGCTCAGTAGTGAAAAAGTCAGTAAATAATAAAATAATAAACGCAGGTATAATTATAAAAATATAATTACCTACTGCAATAGCTAGCGGTTTTACATCTTGTAAATGACGTTTTATAATATTAACATTAGCACCATACATTAAAGTAGAAACTATAACAAAGCCAGCATACAAATAGTTTTGATCTGGGTTTAATTCAGATCCTTTTAAAATCAATATAGCAGTGCCAACAAAGCCAATAACAACTCCCAATATTTGTCGTCTTGTTGATGCAATTTTAAATACTGTAAAACCTAAAATTATTGTATTTAGAGGCACTAAAGAATTTAATATAGATGCCACAGCGCTATCTATTTCCGTTTCTGCAATTGCAAAAAAGAATGCCGGAATAAATGAGCCTAAAAGACCAGAAAGGAATAACCACTTCCATTTAGATTTAGGAATGTTTTTTAAATGCTGAAAACCAGCAAGCAATAATATAACGCCTGTTATAATAGTTCTTAAAGCGCCTAGTTGATATGGATTAAGTCCTAAAAGCGATTTCTTGATAAGAATAAACGAACTTCCCCAGATTACAGAAAGAATGATAAGGTAAATCCATTTTACATTAGGGTTTTTCATACAAAAGTTTCGTAATGAATCACAAAAATCGTTAATTCTCTCGCAAAGAACATCAATATTTATTAGATTTATCCAAAATTTAATAGTTAAAATCTATGAACACATTTAAGAACATAAGTGTAATTGCATTAGTTTTATTGGTTTTCGTATCATGTAAAAACAATGCCGAGCCAGAAGTTAAAACTGTAGAAGTTGAGGTTGCTAGCAAAGAAGTTCCACAAACTCTAGATCCAAATGCAGTATATGCTAAAGTAGAGTTTGGTATTGAAGGGATGACCTGTGCTATGGGTTGTGCAAAGACCATTGAAAAGAAAATGGCTAAAATAGAAGGTGTAAAATCTGCTAAAGTAGATTTTGATAAGCGATTAGCTATGGTAGAGTATGATGAAGCAAAAGTAACGCCAAAGTCTTTAGAAGAAGCTGTTGCAAAAGTAGGAGATGTTTACAAGGTTAAGGATATGAAAGTTGTTGAGGCTTTCGATGCAAAAGCCAAAACATGTGCAGCAACTTGTAAAGAAAAGAAAGAATGTGCTGGTAAAACCGAAGCTGAAAAAAAAGCTTGCAAAGAGGCTTGTAAAAAAGAATGTGATAAGAAATCAGAAAATAAAACCAAATAGTTTTAAAGATCTTATTTAATAAATATTGAAACGCTATCCTTTTAAGGATAGCGTTTTTTTATAGTGCTTGTAGTAATATTAAACCAATAGATAGGCATGCCAAAGGTAAAATCCATAGCAAATATATTGAGTGACTAGATTTTAATTTTGCTCTAAGAATATTTCTTTTTTTACCATTATAGCGCATCCAGTTTTTAAATATTATAAAAACTGAAATTAAACCAAACAAGACCAAAAACTTAGTAAAAGACATGGTTGCAATCTTCATTTGGCTAGCAAAAGCTAAAAAGAAAGTGCCCAATGCGAACACTATAGAAGCCTCTAGTATGTCAATATAAAATAAGGCTAACTTATAGCTACGTTTCCCTAGTTTCTTTTTGTAGTAGTTAAAAACAGAAATGTAAAAATGGTCTAACATTTTTTATTTTTTTGAAGAATAAATGTAAACAAAAAAGACTGTCTCTCAGACAGTCTTTTTTTGCTATAATGTATAAAATAAATTATTGAGCTAAAATCTTTACATCACTTAAATCTATTGTAGTAGATACTGTTGCATTGTTACTATCATAAACAAAAGCGATGACAGCATTACCTGTAATCATAGAAAGATCTATTAAACCTGTAGATTCATAGTTGTTGTCAAAGAAGCCTGTGTTATCAGCTAAAGCATCAATCTCAGCAGCACCAATCTCTACCCATGTAGAATCATCAGGATTTGAACCTGTAGTATAATCGTTAGAGTAATAAGCTTTTAAAGGTTGTCCATTACTGTAAGCATCTGCTATTTGTAATAGTAATTGTTCATTACTTTGTGCATCAAAATCTATGCTTGGAGAAATCAACCAACTAACCATCTCATCAATATTACCTGAGCTGTAAGCTGAAGCTCTCATGTAATTTTCACCACTAAACCCGGTATTATACCAATCTCTTGTACCAACAGTGTTGGTTACTTCCCAGCTACCTTGGCTATCAAATGCTTCGTCAAAAACAACATTAAAATCATTGATGTCTAATGGAGTACAGCGCGCATTATTAAATTGAACATCATTTAAGTCATTGATTAACATTACAAGGTTATCTCCTCCATAAGATTTTAAAACTACTGCAGAGATAACACCTCCATTATCTGTTGGTAATGGTGTATTATAAAAATTAGAGAAAGAGCTACTTTCTAATAAGAAGTTTGTGTAACCAAAACCTTCGCAAGACTCTAAAGTTCTTTGAGTGTCAAAATCTTCAGAAGGGTCTCCAAAAGTACTACCATCTAGATTCTCAGGAAATTGAACATCAGTTGCAGTAACAAACATACCTACATGTGTCTCACTAATTTCAGAAAGACTTAATTGTAAAGGCACTATAGTTTCTGTAGTTGTAGATCTAAAGATTCTTGACGGTATTTGATTAGCAGTAAACTGACCAACTTCGTCATCATCTGTTTTTCCTCCAACAGATATCACTTCATTTGAGTTATAACCAACATACATGTCTTTTAGTCTAATATATACTTCACGTCCTACATTAAACTGATTATAAGAATCCACCTGATTTAGAAGTACTCCCATTGCTGCAGTAGGATTTTCAGGAGCATCTTGCATATAAAATTCTTTATAGAAATTACCAGTAGCATCAGATGAAGTAACATAACCTTTTACAACTAGATTATCTGGTATTTGTATAAAATGATCATAATCAAAACCACTTTGAGCATCTTCATATGTTTGATAAAGTGTTTTTAGGTCTGCAATAGAAATCAATGTATATTGAGGGTTCTCTGAATTTAAATCTCTTAAAATGTTTTCTAAAGCTTCATTTTCTTCAGATCCTAGGCTGTTAGGAACGCTGTAATCATCATCCTCTACACAAGAGGTAATTGCAACACTTGCAAATAAAGCAAGTAATACGGTTAATAATTTTGTTGTTTTCATAATTTGAAATTTATTTTTCATAGTTTTTTTAGAATCTAAAATATACATTTAAAAAGTAATTAGCACCACGACCATACCAGTATTTTGGTCCAAAACGACGCTTAGGGTTAGAGACATCTTCTAATAATTCTCTATAATTAGCATTACGACCTTGTTCAAAACCACCAGTTTTGTATTGCTTGTCTAAAATGTTACCAACACTAGCAAAGAAACCTACAAAGTAATCTCCTATTTTCCAAGATTTTCCACCAATTAGGTTTACAACCATGTAGCTGTCAAATTTTTCTTGTTTTAATAAATCTCTTGCAATTTCAGGGTCATAATCATTAAATGGTAAGCCATCTGTTGGTTCAGTGTAAAAACTAGATGTACGTAAAAGTGGACTAACATCTAAATATGCTCCTTCGAAGAAGTTTGCAGTAGCACCAAACCACCAATAATCTGGGTCTCTATATTCAAATCCAATAGAGTAAGCTTTTTGTGGTCCACCAGCTATTTTGTAATCCTGTAATTGAGCTTTACCATAAGAGGCAACTTGATCATCTGATGATACATATAAATATGGGTTATTATCATAAGTATATTGACCATAAGATGCTGCACCTTTTAATTTTATGGTTGGTGTTACTTGAGCTTCAATACCAAGTTCGGCACCAATATGCCTTTTGTCTACACCTTGTAATACTTCAGAAACTAAGTTGTTTGTTTCTATATTACCTTGATCGTCAATAAATCCTCCAATACCGTCTGCATAATAAAATGAAATTTCATTAGCATCTTCTATTTTTGTGTAAAATCCTGTTAAACGTGCTTTAACGATTGGAGATCTAAAAATATAACTTGCATCAAATGAAGTGATTTTTTCTTCAGTTATTTCTTCACCAGTTACATTAACGCCATTTACAGTGCCAACAACATCATGGTTAGCTCTAGAGTTAGAATAAGTGTTACGAAGCGATGGTGCTCTTGTAATGTAGCCAGCATTAACATCTAATAAATGCTTACCTGTTATTTTGTAGGTGAATCCACCTTTAGCTCCAAATCCAGTGAAATCTATTTTTTCTCCTTTTCCATAAGAGTTATCAGCATTAGCTTCATTTCTATATAAACCTTCTCTTTGGTAATCTGTTTTAGTAACACTTGCGGATAAGTAAAAATCTACTTTGTTATACTTAAAGATACCTTGTGCATAACCTGATAGGATATTTGCATAAAGATTATAATTGTATCTGTATTTATCACCTTCAAATGCTACTTGATCTGGGTTGTTTAAATCAAACTGAAAACCATCAAATGAATCTACATTTAAGATACCTGTTGTACTTCCGAGTAAATCGATAACTTCTGCAAAATTTTCAGATTTTAAATGCTTATAATTAACAGAAGCATTCAGTTGAATGTTATCCGTTAATTCAGTGTTAAATATAGTGTTTGCAGTGATTTGAGTGTCATCTACACGATCTTCATAAAGTACATAGGCAGCATTTGCACCACTAAGGTTATTGGTAAGGTTGGCATCAATAATACGATTCCAATTAATTTGACCATTATTTAAAAACTCTTGTTCTGCTAAGTAAGCCCCTTCATAATCTGGTCCATCACTATCAGCTAAAAAGTAGCTAGGTAAATTTTGATAATAAGCAGGGCTTGCATTTGCACCACCAGGAAAATCTATACGGCTATTACCTAATTTTCCCCATTGGTATGCAACATTAGTATTTAAAGTAGTTTTATCACTAATATCCCAATAATGGTTTAACATTAAAATAGGCTCTTCAGTTTCTTTAATACGAGAATTTTTCTTATCACCATCTAACCAGCCCCAATATTCGTTGTATTTTATACCTTTAAGATCATATACTTCTTGAGTGTTTGGAGATGATTTACCTCTTCGGTTTGGAGCGTAAATAGCAGTAAGGTTTAAACTATGCTTTTCGTTGATTCTCTTTTCAACAGAAGCAAAGAAAGAATTAGCATCGTATAAGGTGGCGTCTTGAAAACCTTCATCTCCCCAACGTCTTCCTATCATAAATGTATAAGCCCATCCTCCTTCAACTAAGCCTGAAGCATAAGAAGCCATTAAACGATTGGTGTAACTTCTATTAGAAGAAGAATAAGTAATACGACCTCCACTTCTGTAATGAGAGGCTCTGGTATCTATATTGGTGGTTCCTAAAACACCTCCAAAATTGTAGGCAGAAGGTGTAAGTCCAGTAGTAAACTCTTGGTTTCTAACAACATCATTTAAACCTCCCCAATTAGACCATTGAGGTCTTCCGTTATAAACTTTATTCATTTCTATACCATTTATAAGTATAGAACCATTATCAGAATCTAAACCTCGCATTCTAAAGAAAGAAGAACTAAATTCAAAAGCGGCAGTTCTTTGAAACACATCCATAGATGAAGATAATAAGCCAGAAATATTATCTGCACCTACATCATCATCGTTAAGTTCATCATCTGATAAACTTATAGAAAATAGATCTGGAGTATCAGAAACGTCTATTTGCATAAACATGTCTGAAATGTCCAAAGTTTTACCTTCGTTAACAACTATTGGAAACCTTGCGGTTAAATAGCCTGGTTTGGTAAGCTTAAGGACTTGTTCTCCTAAAGGAACATTTTGAGTAAAACGAAACGTTCCATTAGCATCTGTTTTTGTTGTTTGGTTTGTTTCTTCAATAGTTATAGTAACGTTTGGAAGAAAATCATTGGATACAGCATCTTTCACACTACCAGTAATCTGGGTTTGTTGTGCGTAAGAGGATAAAGTAAACAATGCACCTAGCAACAAAGTAATAATAAAGTTTTTTTTCATGCTAAATTTAAAATTGATTGTTATGATACATTAAATAATAGTTATTTAAGGGCTGCAAATTTACATCATTTATTAATTATTATATACTTTTGGCAAGCGATTTGTAAAGGATATAACAATTACATAATATATCAACTGTGAAACACCTTAGAAGTACTATTGTTTAGTGACAATTATAAGTCTAAGGCGTTCCATCTGAATTAACGTATAAAAATAAAAAATTATCAGATGAAAACATTAAAATCTCTACTGTTTCTTTTAGCATTTATTACCATTTCTAATATTTGGTCTCAGGAAGAAAAACGTTTCAAAATCC
Source organism: Winogradskyella sp. (assembly GCF_025210595.1). Taxonomy (GTDB): domain Bacteria; phylum Bacteroidota; class Bacteroidia; order Flavobacteriales; family Flavobacteriaceae; genus Winogradskyella. The sequence continues at coordinate 1,814 of NZ_JAOARH010000127.1, read as the reverse complement.
ATACTGTAGCATTCTACAATTTAGAAAACTTATTTGATACGATTAACGATCCTTTAAAGTTAGATGAGAGGAGTCCTATCATGGAAATGAAAACCAATAGGGGAGAGGCTTATAAAATGAAGGTTAAGAATATGGCTCGTGTTATAGCTGATATTGGTAAGGATAAATCTGGTAATTCTCCTGCTGTAATTGGTGTTTGCGAGATTGAAAACAGAGAAGTCTTAGTAGATCTTGTTAATGATTCATTATTATTAGCCAAAGATTATGGTATTATTCATTATGATAGTCCAGATGCAAGAGGTATAGATGTCGCCTTATTGTATCAAAAAACTTTATTTCAACCCATAGAATCTAGTTCGCACGAGTTGTTGATTTATGATGATGCATCTAGAAAACGAATACACACTAGAGACCAGTTGTTGGTAAGTGGAAAATTAGATGGTGAGCTTATTCATGTTATCGTAAATCACTGGCCATCTCGACGTGGAGGAGAAGCTAGAAGTCGCCCTAAGCGTGTCGCAGCAGCAAAGCTTAATAAGCGTATTATTGATTCTTTGCAATCAATAGACCCTTATGCTAAGATTTTTACGATGGGAGATTTGAATGACGACCCAACAAATGAGAGTGTAAAAAAGGTTTTAAAAGCAAAAAAGAATAGAAAAAAAGTGCCTTTTAAAGGAATATATAACCCTTATGAAAAGATGTTTACTGATAAAGGGTTTGGAACTACTGCTTATAGAGACGCTTTAAGTTTATTCGATCAAATTTTGATGACTCAACCTTTAATTGAAAAAGATTTTTCTTCATTTAGATTTTGGAAAGCAGGTATTTATAACCCTACATATATGTTTAATAAACGAGGAAGATATAAAGGGTATCCTTTAAGGAGTTTTTCTAACGGAAGTTTTACAGATGGTTTTAGTGATCACTTCCCAGTATATGTGTACTTAATAAAAGAAGTACAAGACGAAAAAGAAAAAAAGGAAGAATAACACGAAGAGAAAAAACCAAAAAGGAGCAAAAATTAATTTTTGCTCCTTTTTTTTATTTAATAATATTTCTTTTTACTAGAACCAAAGGTCCCAAGGAATTTTAGCTAATACTAAAATTAAGGCTAACGAATAAAAGATGGCTATCACTTTAAACTTAGGTCGAGATACTAATTTCTTTTTATGTTTAGAATAGCCAATGGTTACTAAAGCAACAGCAATAATCATGGTTAAAGGGTGTTCTACAATAAGATTTCTCAATACAGAATCTTTCATAACTCCTCCCATACCAACTTCTTTTATAATAGAAAAATAGGGCTTTAAAAAGTATAAAACGATTCCTATTAAAAGTTGAATATGCATGGTGATTAAAGTAAATAACGAAATTCTAAAGTCCTTAGCATCAAATTCTTTATCGCCAAAAAACTTTATTAAAGCGTTAAAAGTTGCTAGCACTAAGATTAATAAGACTACATATGCCCAACCAGAATGTAAAAACTGTACAGTATTCATTTCCTATATTTTTTAGAGTACAAAAGTAAGTGAATTTAGAGAATAACTTTATTCCGAAATAGTAATTTTATGTTTTAGCTCATTACCAAGCTCATCAACAACAGTAATAATATGATTGCCTGTTTTTGGTAAAACAGCCATATCGTGTATGTCTTTTGTAAACCCTATAAAATCCTCATCTATGTACCAATAAAGTTTAGTTTCGGGTTTAGAGTGTGCCACTTTAAGTATTAAATTATTAACCTTACCATTAAAATCTTTAGGTAAAAAAATAGCGCTTTGCTGATGAGGATAAATAAATTCCATAGTAAT
>NZ_JAOARH010000126.1 GCF_025210595.1 Winogradskyella sp. | reverse complement strand
ATTAACACGTACTGCTGTTTCATTCATTTCTAGCATTTTAGCTATTTCGGCAAAATCGTATTGTTCTATATCTCTTAATTGCACTATTATTTTTTGTTGTTCTGGTAAATCTTCCATAATTCGAGATACCCAACTTATGCTATCTTTAGCTTCTACTTGCTTTTGTAATGACGCATTATTATCCGTATAATTACTATGAACAATTTTTAAATTTTGCGCTTGTTTAGATTTTAATCTATCTAAACAAAAATTCTTTGTCATTGTCATTGAGAAAGCTTCTACATTTTTATAATCACCAATCTTCTCTTTGTTTCTCCATAATTTTAATAGTATTTCTTGCGTAGCGTCTTCGGCTTCTTCTCGCGACACCAACAAACGTTTGGCTAAACGAAATACCTTATCCTTAAATGGCATTACTAAGCTTACAAAATCTGCTTGTTTCATTACTTTTTTGATTGATTGGTAAAGACCTTTTTACTTGTCTTCATAATTACGACGATACACCTTACAATTTGTTACAAAGTTTTTTTATTTATAATAATGTAAGTAAATTTAGAGTTTTACAGACAGAAGTAAAAGATGCTATTTTTTAAAAGAAAAATTTATGAATAAGATTAAGACTCTATTGCTAATATGTTTAGCATTTTCGTTTCTCACAGGCTGTTTTGAAGATTTAGATGATAATGCCATTGCTAGTACAGATATTAAAGATTTTATATGGAAGGCGATGAATGCGTATTATCTATACAACGGGAATGTCACTAATTTATCTAATGACAGGTTTGGAATTAACGGTATAAATGATAGATATGATAAAACAGAAGAATATCAAACTTATCTCGATGGATTTGACACACCAGAAGCCTTATTTGAAACTTTGGTTTATGAACCTTTAGATGAGTTTAGTGCTATTGTACCTAATTATTTAGATATTCTTAATGCGCAACAAGGCACCATACTTAGCAATGGTTTAGAATTTAGATTGTATTTCGTACCAGGAAGTGACACCGAAGTTTATGGCGCTATCACTTTAGTTTTAAATAATAGTGTGGCTGAAGATTTAGGATTGGTACGTGGTCAAATTTTTAGAGCTGTAGATGGCACCAATTTAAATGAAAATAATTTTAGAACATTATTAAACCAAACGAGCTATACCTTAAATTTTGCAGATTATAATACCAACGGAACACCAGAATCTACTGATGATTCCGTTACTCTAAATGGTGAAAGCACAAGTCTAACAAAGGTTGCTTATACCGAAAATCCTGTGCATATTGCAGAAGTTCTTGAGGTTTCTGGCACTAAAATAGCTTATCTTATGTACAACGGATTTACAAGTACTTTTGATAGTGAGTTAAATAATGCTTTTGCACAATTTCAATCTCAAGGAGCTGAGGAGTTAGTTTTAGATTTAAGATATAATGGTGGTGGCAGCATACAAACTGCGGTACACTTGGCAAGTATGATTACTGGCCAATACAACGGTCAGGTATTTTCAAAATTATTTTATAACAATAATCAGCAAAGTCAAAACAGAGATTATGAATTTACAAGTACACTATCTAATAATTCTGCAATTAATAGCTTGAATTTAAACAGAGTGTATGTATTAACTTCTTCTAGTTCCGCCTCTGCTAGTGAACTTGTTATTAATAGTTTAAATCCTTACAGTATAGATGTAGTTCATATTGGTGATAACACCAGAGGGAAAACACAATCTAACCGTTTGGTTTTTGACTCACCAGATTTTGGTGGAAATAACGTTAATGCTGGTCATAACTATGCTTTAATACCCTTAACTGCAAATTCTACAAATGTTAATGACGAATTAGTGCCTAGTGATGGATTAACACCAGATCTAGAATTGTTAGAAAGCCCTTTTAATTTAGGTGTTTTAGGTTCTGAATCTGAACCACTTTTAGCTGCTGCACTACAAGAAATTACAACAGGAGATAGATCTTTAAATAGATTTTTAGAAAATGAGAATAATAGAGAGTTAAAAACTCAGATACCATTTTCGCCATTAGAAGGACTAATGCTTGAAGAATAAATAAAAAAAGCCGCTACATAAATAGCGGCTTTTTTATTTGTATTTGATTTATTAAAGGTTAAGGTTAAATCCTAAATTTACACCTCTACCTCTTGTAGAAAACCCAAATAATTCTTGGTAATCTTCATTAAAGATATTGGTGATATTTGTAAAAACAGTCATCTTGTTGTTTAAAATCTTATGGCTTAAATAAAAATCTAATAAACCATAAGCATCAAGATTTACTGAATCATTTTGAAAAGTAGTAGCATTATATACTAGGTCTTCTCTTTCATCATTATATTGGTAAGACAAGCTCATTTGTGTTCTATTTGATAACGCATAATCTAATCTTGTATTTATCTTTATCTCTGGAATTCTTAAACTTAAATCTTCATCTAAAGAAGTGTAGGTTGCATTTAAGTTAATATCTAAATCTTTCATTAATTTTGCTTGTGCCACAAACTCAAACCCGCTTGCTGTAAAAGATTTATCAGCATTTTGATATTGAAACACAAAATTACCTGTATCTACAAAATCAATGAAATTTTCTTCATTTCTATTAAAATAAACTAAACTAAATGTAGCTTTATCTTTAATTGCTATTTCTGCACCAACCTCTATCGTTTGGTTTTCTTCTGGCTCTAAATCAGCATTTCCATAACTTGGCTCAAACAACTGAAATAATGATGGAGTAATAAAAGCTGTACTATAACTTGCCAAACCTTTTACATAACCAAAATCTAAATCAAATTTATATGAAGGGTTTAAACTATATACTAAATGACTTCCATATTCACTATGATTATTTAAACGCAGACCTGCATTTACATTAAGTCCAAAATCTGAAATATAAACTACATTTGCATAAGGGTCTGTAATTGTAAATTGAGCATTATCTGGATTTATAGCTTGGCTAAATCCTGTTTCTCCAAAAGGAATTGAAAAACTTTCCATCTGATTATCTTGATAGTTAAGCCCCAAAACTGTATAAAATTTATCGCTAAAATTATAACGATTAAAAGCGTCTACTACAATACTTTGAGCATTAAACATTGAAGGGAAATTTGATTCTATCTCGCGTTCTACATCATTATAAGCTGCATTTACAGTTATACTACCGTTAGTATACTTATATTCTGGTGACAAACCAATTCGGTATTGTTTTGATATAGATACATTATCTGCATCTACCCTACCAAAACTATCATCAAAATCTGCTTTGTAATTATCAAAACTAGCATAAGTTTTTAATTTAAAACTATTACTAAACTTATATCCTAATCTTAGATTACCGTTGTGACTATTAAAGGCATCAGACTCAGACCCACCTTTAATTGCAGATAATCCATCTGTATATTGTTGTCCTATACTTGCTAAATAGTTAAAACTACCAACAGATCCGTTAACAGAAACACTATTTCTAAAATCTTCTATTGCATAATTATCCTCATCTGAAGATTGATTAGTGCCAAGTGTACTCCTTAAATTGAGGTTAAATGCCTTCTTAGAAGCCTCTTTTAACTTAATATTAATAACTGCTGTTGCAGCACCTGTTCCGTAAAGTGTACTTGATGCGCCTTTAAGAATCTCAATAGACTCTACCTGATCTGCATTAAGTAATCTTAAATCATAATCATTTGCAATTTGAGAAGGATCAGTTACCTGCACTCCATCAATCATAATTAAAATTTGTCTGTTTCTTCCTCCTCGTATAAAATAACTTAGATTCTGACCTGCATTACTTCTTACACCATTAATTTCCACTCCTACTGTTCTACCAATAATTTCGGCAACAGATTGTCCTTGTAATTTTTCTAATTCTGCAGACGTAATTTTTGTAATTACTTTACCTGAGTTTTCACGCTTTAATGCAAAGCGAGAATCAGATAACACTACTTCATCTAGCTTTTCAATTTTAATTGAATCTTGCTCTATTTGTGAAGACCCAACAGATAACATACCTAAACCTAGTATGCTACAAAACAGTTTTGTTTTGTTCATTTTTAAATTTAATTGCTCGAGAGGCTATACAGCGACAGTGAGAAATGTAGGTATCAACACTCCTAAATCTCAATTATCGAGTAAACTTTTATCCCGAAAGTTTGACTTCTTTGTTGAAATTTGGCAGGTCTCCTGGCTTATTTCTTTGTTATCCTCCTTCCCAAAAGTATCAATGCTATTTTATTAATATAACATTCTCTCAGTGGACTGTAGTTATAACAACTCTTCAAAAAGAAGAGATACTCAATTAAATTGAATATAAAATTTACAGTTGCGGGAACAGCTCAAGAATTGAAATTTACTAAAGGCTATATTCGATTTTAGAATTAAAAAATATTTAGAAATTCATCAATCGTAATTTAACACTCGTCAATCATCTCACTTGATTCCCTTTTAATCGACATCGTCATCTCAAAGATTTTTTGAGACTTTATCTTTATCGAACCAAATTTCGATGCAAAAATAGTGTATTAAAGAAAAGTAAAAAGTTTATTCATCTTTTTTCTTGTTCATTTTATAAATGAGATAGATAAATCCTATTAAAAAATGAGCAATAATAACACCTGCTACGATATATAATGTTAAATTTGAATCGCCTCTCATAATTGAAGTTTTAACAAAATTAACAACTAAAACGCACTTTAAAAGTCACTTCTGTTACATATGAAATTTCTAAGAATTATATTAATTACTTTATTAGTAGTGTCTTGTAAAAATGAGACAAAAAAAGCAGACACAACTCCCATTCTTACAGAAAACAATGCTCAAAATTTGGACACAGTAGTTACCCAACTTAAATATGCCAAAGGGTTTACTATTAAAAATTATACAACTCATAAAACTCTTAATATCACCAAACCTTGGCCAGAAGCTACAACTACTTACAAATATCTTATTGCTTCAAAAAAGAACTTGGCAAAAATAAGCTACTCCAAAGATGAATATAATGGTATTATTACTAATGATATTTCTAAACTGGTAGTAACCTCAACAACACATATTCCTGCATTAGAATTATTAGGCGTAGAAAAAACTTTAGTAGGTTTTCCTGGCACAGATTATATTTCTTCAGAAAAAACCAGACAACGTATAGATGCTGGTGAAGTTAGAGAACTTGGTAAAAACGAAGGTATTAATACCGAAGTATTGTTGACTTTAAATCCTGATGTAGTCATTGGTTTTGGTGTAGATGGCATAAATAAAACTTTTGAAACCTTAAAAAAAGCTGGAGTTCCTGTAATATACAATGGAGATTGGGTAGAAGCTTCTGCATTAGCTAAAGCTGAGTGGATTAAGTTTTTTGGTCTACTTTTTAATAAAGAAAAAGAAGCTGATTCTATATTCAACAACATTGAAAAAGATTATTTAGAAGCAAAGCGTATTGCTCTGCAAGCTCAAAAAAGGCCTACTATTTTAAGTGGTGCTATGCATAATGGTTCTTGGTTTTTACCTAATGGTTCAAGTGCTGAAGCTCAGTTTTTAAAAGACGCTAACGTTAATTACTTATGGAGCAACACTACTGGAAAAGGGAGTCTGTCACTTAGTTTTGAAACCGTTTTTAATAAAGCACAACATGCCAATTTATGGTTAAGCCCATCCTATTACACAAATTTTAACCAACTTAAAGATGCTAGCGAACTCTACGCTAACTTTGATGCATTTAAAAACAAATCTATATATACATTCTCAAATACTACAGGTGCTACAGGTGGTGTATTGTATTATGAATTGGGCACAATACGACCAGATTTGGTTTTAAAGGATCTTATTAAAATTTGTCATCCAGAACTTTTAGAAGATTACACACCTTACTTTTTCAAAAAATTAAACGATTAATCCTTCTTATAATTCTGATAATTATCAGTACATAGACGTTTTATATTACTTTTGGTAAAAATTGAAATGCATCATTCTATAGAATGACAAATTATTTTGAAAACAAATTACACATATACTTTTATCATCTTATCAGTAATACTAGCTGTTTGCTTCTTTATTAATATTAGTTTAGGTTCTGTTTATATTCCTTTAAAAAATATCTTAGAAAGTCTTTTAGGAAACAGCGACAATATCATTATTACTCAATATCGGTTGCCTAAAGCTATAACTGCAATACTTGTTGGCTCTGGGTTAGGTATTTCTGGTTTATTAATGCAAACGCTTTTTAGAAACCCATTAGCAGGTCCATTTGTTTTAGGTATTACATCTGGTTCTAGCTTAGGTGTCGCTTTAGTTATTTTAGGTTCTGGTTTGTTTGGTGGTTTGTTTGCTACTGCTTTAATTTCTAAGTGGAGTATTGTTATTGCTGCCAGTTTAGGTAGCTTCTTGGTGCTATTAGCTGTATTAGCCGTATCAAATAAGGTTAGAGATACTATGGCTATTTTAATTATAGGTTTAATGTTTGGTAGTATAACTGCCGCAGTAGTTAGTGTGCTTTCTTATTTTAGTTCTGCTGAGCAATTACAACAATACATTTTTTGGGGATTTGGCAGCCTTAGTAATCTCTCTTGGCATGAGCTTACTATATTTCTTTTAATTTATTTAGTAGGATTAACACTCAGCATAGCTTCTATTAAAAGTCTTAACAGCCTTCTACTTGGTGAAAATTATGCAAAAAGCCTAGGCCTAAATTTAAAGCAAAGTAGATTTATTATTATATTATCTACCAGTTTAATAGCTGGTACAATTACGGCATTTTCTGGTCCTATTGCTTTTATTGGATTAGCTATTCCGCATTTAACCAAACAAATTTTTAAAACCTCTAATCATAAAATTTTATTGCCTGCGGTACTTTTATTTGGTGCAATTATCATGCTTATTTGCGATAGTATTTCTCAAATTCCTGGTAGCGATTATACTTTACCTATAAACGCCATTACTGCTTTGGTTGGCGCACCAGTTGTAATTTGGTTATTGGTTAGGCAACGTAAAATGGTGTTTTAATGAGGTTAGAAAAGTTAGGCATAATAAACATTGAACTTTAAACATTAAATTTGAATAGCACAAAACCAAATATCATCCTTAAAGCAGATAACCTTTCCATTGGTTATAAAACCAAAAAGACAGAAGCTGTTATTGCCCCTAATATCAATTTTGAGTTAGAAAAAGGACAACTTATTGGTTTGGTTGGTGCTAATGGTATTGGTAAATCCACACTTTTAAGAACACTCATTAAAGTACAACCTAATTTATTTGGCTCTATTATTTTAAATGGTAAAGATT
>NZ_JAOARH010000125.1 GCF_025210595.1 Winogradskyella sp. | reverse complement strand
TTGCTAAGGATGTTGTAAAGATTATTAATCGATAACCATTTTTTCACTTTTAACCTATCAAAAAAACTGCCAAGAACAGTATAATTTTCACAAAATTTCATCTCAAATAAACAGAGAATTCTAAAAAAGTATTCTACTAGCTTGTAAGTATAAGATTTTTTAAGCGACCTCTTATCCAAAGATAATCGCTATGAAAAAAAAATCGTCTTTATTTACATTCCTTCTCTTACTACTAGTTTTTAATTGTATCGGAGAAGACGTCATTAATGATACTGTAGAAGCAGAATTAAGAATTCTCAACAACATTGAAAATCTATCAGTATCTGAATCTCATCAATTCAATATTTCATTTTTTAATAATGTTGGTGAAGAAGAACCTATTACTGTGTCTTGGACTAGTTCTAATACATCAGTTGCTGTTATAACCCAAGAAGGGTTACTCTCTGGAGTTTCTGAAGGTGAAACTACAATATCTGTTTCAGCTCAGTACAATAATACATTAGTAGAAAACTCTACTATTGTTACCATTGTTGATGGTGAAGTTATTAATCTACCTAATGAAAAATCTGGAAATATAGTAACTACAAGTAGTTATGCTTTATCTGGAAGCTTTACCCTTACTGAAATTGAAAATACCGAAAACCTTCTTTTAAGCTTTTCAGATGACTATAACGCTTCTACGAGTTTACCAGGATTGTATTTGTATTTAACTAACAACCCTAACTCTATTGCAAATGCACAATCTCTGGGACCAGTTTCAGTTTTTAACGGATCTCATACATATACTATAGATAACACCGGAATTAATGATTTTTCTTATCTGCTTTATTGGTGTGAGCCATTTGGAGTAAAAGTAGGAGGGGGTACTATTAATGATTAATTATTCTTTTAACATGAGACATAAAAATATTCTAGTGTACTTTACTGCACTAACACTGCTATTTTCATTTCAGAACATAGAAGCACAATGGGTTAACAAAAAAGGAGATGGCTATTTTAAACTTAGTGCTTGGTATTTAGAAACAGACCAACACTATACTGATACAGGTGAAATAGATCCTAATGTTACACGCGGAAACTTTAACCTAAATCTATATGCAGACTACGGAATTACTGATAACTGGGACATTGTGGCTTACATTCCGTTTTATGCCAGAACATATCAAAACGATGTGGTATCTGGTACAACAGGAGAAACTATAGAACAAGGGGAATCTATTAACTCTATTGGTGATATTGATATAGGAATAGAATATAAACTATACCATTCTCAAAAAATATCTATTTCTACTACACTAACACTTGGTTTACCAACTGGAGAAAGTCAAGGTGGCTCCGATGGTAGTTACCAAACTGGTGATGGAGAATTTAATCAGTTTTTAAAGGTTGGATTGGGTCTACCCTTTAAAATCAAAAATGCCTCCTTATACTCTAAAGCATATTTTGGGTTTAATAACAAAACAAAGGATTTTTCAGATGAGTTTAGAGCAGGATTAGAATTTGGACTTAGCTTATTTAATAAAAAAGTATGGTTAATTGCTAGATCAGATATTGTAGAGTCGTTCAAAAACGGAAGTTTAAATGCCCAGAACTCACAAGGAAGTATTTTTGCCAATAATATAGAATACATAGGCTTAGGTGGTGAAATAAGCTATTTGTTCTCCAAAAAAATAGGTTTTTCTTTAAACTATACAGGTGCTATTAGTGGCCGAATCATTGCTGCTAACCCTTCTATATCTGCTGGTGTTTTTTTCAATCTAAAATAAACTAGCATTAAATTAATTAGTAAAACAGCTTGAGTTTCCACTCAAGCTGTTTTTTTATAATATTTTATTTCAATCTTTACCAAAAGGATTACCTGCTAGTTTTTTTAATTCTTCTTGGGTAATTAAATCCCCTTCTATTGGTTCTTCAATGTCTTCAACCTCTGTATGATTCAGTTCTATTTCTTTAACGATATAACTAAACTTATTATCATAAAACTCTAAAATTAAACCAGGCAGATTATTAACACCTTTTGGCCCATGCTTTACAGGTAAATCCTTTGTAAACCAGGCTATTCGTTTTTTATTAGAACTATCTATAGCCTTTATACACAAATACTCATTAATTGTTTTTTCTTCTTCAGTAATCGTCCAATTTATAGTTTTGCTTTTTAGACGGTACTTTTTATGTGGTAAACTAAATGTGCTAATATTGTAATCTCTGCTCCAATCTGTATAAAAATAACGTTCACCTCCTGCTCGTATCCATGTAAAATTAACTCCTGTAGGAGTAATTGAGATAAACCCATCATTGTTTTCAAATGAGGGAGCGTCTTTATCCTGAACATAATAACCAGCAATGCTATCATTAAAAATTAAATAAGACTCTACGGGTTGTGCTTCATTAAGCATCTTTAAAGCTTCATTTCTAGAATCTGTATTTTCAGGATTTTCATAAGGAGCCTCTAACTTTGTTTTATCTAAAGACACCAAGTATGTGATTTTTCCTTTAGTTTGAGAAAAACCAAAATAAATATTAAAAACGAAAAGGGTATAAAGAATGTTTTTCATACCCGAATTTATAAAAAAATTCTAAACCTATATATTTCAGTAATTTCAAGGTTAAATAATTATTCAAATTGCATATTCTAGGTTAAATCTATTATTTAGATATTCATTTTGTAACTTCGCAATAACTAAATTTCAATACATTAATGGGCTTACTCATTTTTTACGCTGTAATTTCAATTTTCTTTTCATTTCTGTGCTCTATTCTAGAAGCTGTTTTACTCAGTATCTCACCTACATTTATCAATGTAAAAAAGAAAGAAGGCAAAGCATACGCTAACGATTTAGAAGAATTAAAAAAGGATGTTGATCGTCCTTTAATTGCCATTCTTACACTTAATACCATTGCGCATACTGTTGGTGCTATTTTAGTTGGTGTACAGGCTAAAGCTGCTTATGCTGAACTTTATGGCAGTACAAAACAATCACTTTTAGGTATAGAATTTACCGAAGATGTAATGGTAGGATTGGTTTCTACTATTATGACGATCTTGATTTTAGTAGCTTCAGAAATTATTCCTAAAACTATTGGTGCTACCTTTTGGAAACAACTTGCTAATTTCACTGCTAAAGCACTAAATATTTTAATATTTCCTCTAAAATGGACAGGTATTTTATGGCTACTACAACTCACTACAAAATTAATTGGAGGCAAAGGTCACCATGGTAGTGTGTTAAGTCGCGAAGACTTTCATGCTATGGCAGATATTGCCCATGAAGAAGGTGTTTTTCAAGAGAACGAAAGTAAAGTCATAAAAAATCTTTTAACCTTTAAAGATGTACAGGCTAAAGATATTATGACTCCTCGTACAGTAATGAAAACTGAAAACGAGAATACTACAATAGAAGATTTCTTTAACGCAAATCAAAACATTCGTTTTTCACGTATTCCTGTTTATACCGAAGACTCCGATAATATTTCTGGATTGGTATTAAAAGACGAAGTATTTAAAGAAATGGCACTAGATAATAAAACCAAATTATTATCTGAAATTAAGCGAAGCATCATCATTGTTAACAGAAGTCTTCCTATTCCAACACTTTTTGAAGAGCTGGTTGAAAGCAGAAATCATATGGCTTTGGTAGTAGATGAATACGGTTCTGTGAGTGGCTTAGTAACTATGGAAGATGTTATTGAAACACTTCTTGGGTTAGAAATAATGGACGAGAGCGATAATGTTTCGGATTTACAAATGTTAGCCAGAAAAAGCTGGGAAACCAGAGCTAAACGATTAGGACTACTAGAAAACGAGAGCCCAAAAAACTAATGGATATCTGCTATATTGAAACACCTCTTGGACATGCAAAAATTATTGGTAACAATAATGGCATAGCCTCAGTTTCGATTTTAGATACCAAAGAAGAATTATCTGAAATTATTCCAGAATCGCTTTTAGATTGCGCCACACAACTTAAAGCTTATTTTAATAATCAGCTCAAAAATTTTGATTTAAAATTAAATCCTGAAGCGACTGTTTTTCAGAAAAAAGTTTGGAAACAACTCTTAGCGATTCCTTATGGTAAAAGCATCTCTTATCTAGAGCTATCTAAACAATTAGGAGATGTTAAGGCTATTAGAGCTGTCGCAAATGCCAACGGAAAAAATCCACTTTGGATTATTGTGCCATGCCATAGAGTTATAGGAAGTGATGGTAGTCTTACTGGTTATGCTGGCGGACTTTATAGAAAACAATGGCTACTTAACCATGAAAGTGAATACAAACAGCAAACTCTTTTTTAGATGTATAAAACTAGCACAGAGTTTTTAAAAAGATTCTTTAAGGTTTCTACCATATACAAATATGGTTTTAACTGGTCGCCAATGTATCGCAGAACAACCGCTAAATTAATTGAGGTTAGTGACGATTTACATTTTGTAAAGATTAGAATGAAGCTTAATTGGAAAAACAAGAATTATGCAGGCACTATTTTTGGAGGAAGCATGTTAGCAGCCACAGATCCTATTTACATGATACAATTAATTCAAATTTTGGGCAATGATTATGTAGTTTGGGATAAAGCCGTAGAAGCACGCTACAAAAAACCTGCAAAGACTACAATATATGGTGAATTTCATTTTAGCAAAGAAGAAATAGATACTATAAAACAACAAGTAGCAACAAATAATGAGATCGATATTTTAAAAACGATGAATCTTGTTGATACAGAACAAAATATAATTGCTACTTTTAATAAAACGCTTTACATAGCAGATAAAACTTATTATAAAGAAAAACTTAAGAAGCGTCAATCACTAAATTAATGCTATGCTAGGTATACATATATGCCTAAGCGCTTTAAAATTTCAAAATAATAACACATATGAAATTCTTAAAAAAACTACTTAAATTCCTTGTTATCTTTTTCGGTTTGTTAATTGTTGTGCTATATGCTACAGATACAGATTATCTTATCAAAGCTGTACGCACAATATATATGAAAGGGCATACCACAGCTTACCTCGAAGATTATAACCATTTCGATAATAAAACAATTGAAGCCAGCGACAACCCACAATCCTGGCCAAATCACCAAGATTACAATTCGGTTAAACCAACAGAAGCTTTAGCTAAAGCCAATAAAGATTGGGGAACCATAGCATACGTTATCATTAAAAATGATAGTATCTGGTTTGAAGAATATTACGATGGTTTTGGTGAAGGTTCAAAATCCAATTCCTTCTCAATGGCAAAAAGTTATGTATCTGGCTTACTTGGCAAAGCCATAATGGAAGGGCATATTAAAAGTTTAGATCAACCCGTTTGCGATTTCTTACCAGAATTTTGCGAAGACAAAGCCGCTAAAATGACGGTTGGAGACTTATCATCTATGTCTTCTGGAACCAATTGGGACGAAGCTTATTATTCACCATTATCTATAACCACAAGAGCTTATTTTGATGATGATTTAGCTAAAGTAAGTAACGGACTAAAGGTTGTTGACGAACCTGGAAAAGCTTTTAAATACGCTAGTGGTGATACACAAATGTTAGCTATGGTTATTGAAAAAGCTACAGGTAAAAAACTCTATCAATATCTTGAAGAAAGTTTTTGGAAACCTTTAGGCAGTGAAAATAGCACATTATGGCAAGTAGATAGTGAGGATCATGATTTGGTAAAAGCCTATTGCTGTATTGCTAGTAATGCTAAAGATTTTGCGCGATTCGGAAAACTATACAAAGACCATGGCAAATGGAATGAAAAGCAAATCTTAGATTCTGCGTTTGTAGCTAAATCTGTAGTACCGCGTTTTCCGGAAAGTCCAGAATATGGTTATGGCTTTTGGATGAATGATTATCTTGGAAAAAACTTTTTTATGATGCGAGGCCATTTAGGTCAATATGTTATTGTTCAGCCTCAAGACAATATCATTATCGTTAGGCTTGGACATTCAAAAGGGCCAGGTAATCCATTAGAAACTTTTACTGATGATATTGGTCTATATGTTGAAGAAGCTTATGAGATGTTAGGATTATGATTTCAAAACTCAATCTCGAAAACATATTATTCTTAGATATTGAAACTGTTCCGGAAACGGAACAATTTTCAGATTTAGATGTAGCCAAACAAGAGCTTTGGGAGGCTAAATCTAGATATCAACGTAAAGAAGAATTTTCTGCAGAAGAGTTTTATGACAGAGCTGGTATTTGGGCTGAGTTTGGTAAGATTATCTGTATTTCAGTTGGGTATTTTAAAATGGAAGGAGATATTAGAAGTTTTAGGGTTACCTCGTTTTATGGTGATGAAATAAAAATTCTAAAAGATTTTAAAAACTTAGTCATCTCTCATTTTAGTCAAAACAAACATCTATTATGTGCTCATAATGGTAAAGAATTCGATTTTCCTTATATCTCCAGACGCATGATTATTCATAATATAGAATTGCCATACAAACTCAATCTCTTTGGTAAAAAACCATGGGAAGTGCCTCATCTAGACACTTTAGAGCTATGGAAATTTGGTGATTATAAAACCTACACATCACTTAAATTATTAACTAACGTTTTAGGAATTCCTTCTCCTAAAGATGATATTGATGGTAGCGAAGTTTACAATGTATATTATCAAAACAATGATATAGACCGTATTATCAATTATTGCGAAAAAGACACTGTTGCAGTAGCTCAAATTTTATTGAGACTACGTGGAGATGAGTTATTACAAAACCACGAAATTAAACATATATAAAAAACCCAGAAGAATTAATTCTTCTGGGTTTTTCTTAGGTTAGGGTTAATAGACTAATGATTAGTCCTTAATAAACTTCTTAGTGATAATTTCATCACCATCATTAACCTCAATAAAGTACATTCCACCATCAAGTTTAGAGACGTTAATTTTTCCCTCTGAAATTCCATTTAAAACTGTCCTTCCTTGAATATTAACTATTCTATATTTAAATGTTTCTAAGCTAGGTATTTCAACATTTAGTATACTTCCTTTTACTGGGTTTGGATATAAGTTTATATCTAATTCAGCAATTTCTGGCGATTCTGCATATCCAACAGCTTCTAATTGATTTCCTTTTCCTTTAGAGCTTCCTGAAATTCCAGTTATTGTTACTTGATCAATAAATATCTGATCTTGATTTCCAGAAGCATCACATTGGAATCTGAATCCAGAATTCACAGCAAAGTTATATTGTGCTGGTGTTAAAGTAACAGTAGCGTTATAAAAGGTGTTATTTTCTATATCAGTTCCTCTAGCCCAAGTTTGTACTGTACTCCACGTTGATCCGTCATAAAAACGTAACCAGAAATCCTCACCATTTTCCATACTAAATACATAGAAATAAAAATCTATTTCAACAGATGAATAAGGAGATACATCTATATTTGAAAGTGTCATAGCTGAAGCTACACCAGAATTGTCTCTAATTCTTATTGAATAATTACCTTCGTAAGAATTTGCAGAACTTACTCTAGCACAATCGCTTCCGCCATCTTGCCAGTTGTCCCATCCGGTTTCAAAATAACCTTCGTTTAACACAACATTAGCTGTACTACAAGGCGCACAAGAAGAACCTCCACAATCTACACCTGTTTCGTCTCCATTTTGTATACCATCATTACATGTTGGTGCAGCTGGTTCAAATAATTGTACATCATCTATAGCTATATCTGCTTGCCAAGTACTACCAACAAAACGATTAAATCTTACCTGAATATTATTTCCTATATAAGCCGATAAATCTAGCTCTACTTTTAACCATTGATTGCCTTGATTACCTGTTTGATTCCATATACTAGTCCAATTAGCACCATCATCATCAGAGATTTCAAGGTCAATAGAACCCATATTTGATGCTCCATACATATGATATTGGAAACTAAACACTGGATTTGTAAGTCCACTTAAATCAAAACATGGTGATGTTATTATTGCTCTTTTATCAGGATAACCTGTTCCATTTCCTGAAGCTTCAACATAGATGTAATCTGAACCTTGCACAGCACTTGATGGTCCAGTACCACTTGAAGGTGTTCCGCTTGCATCTACAGTCCAATTTAAATCATCTGCAGTAGATTGTGACCACATTCCTATAGAACCTTCAAAACCTTCAGCATAAGGATAAGTTGAAACTCCTCCAGAACATCCAGATGATGGATCAGATACATTAACAGTTCTAACAACTTCTATTGCCGCATTACCTGCCGCATCACTTACATTATAAGTTACAGCATAGCTATTTGCTAAACTTGTATTAACATTATTAACTACCACAATACTACTTGTTAAATCTCCATCAAGATTATCTGTAGCTGTTGCTCCTTGATCTGTATAAGTATCACCAACTGTAAGATTTATTGTAGATGAACCAATTAATGTAATTACTGGCGGTGTTGTATCTGCATTTACATTT
>NZ_JAOARH010000124.1 GCF_025210595.1 Winogradskyella sp. | reverse complement strand
TTTACTGCGCCATGGTCAGAGCCATTTGCAACAAATAGTTTACCAAACTGTTGGTCTGAGAGTGGAGATAACACATGGGAATATGGTAGTACAAATGGAACTACACCAGCTGGTTTTGCTGATTATGGAGCAAGTAATGTTGCAGACCATACTACAGGTGGTGGAGGTACATTTATAGGAATGGATGGTTCTGATAATGGAAATGGGGAATCAAGCGTTTTATTATCGCCTCTAGTAGATGTTTCAGGTCTTACTACACCACAATTAAATTATTGGGTATTTAGTAATAATGTTGATGATGCAGCATTAAATATTTTACAGGTAGAAGTATACGATGGTGCTGCATGGAATGTTGTAAATACTGTTCAAGCTAATTTAGGTGCTAATTGGATGGAGTATACTACAGATTTATCTACATTAACTATAACAGGAGATGTACAATTACGTTTTACAATAACAGGAGACAATAGTGCAGGTGGATTTACATTTAATCATGATATCTTACTTGATGATATTAGTTTAAGAGAAGCACCTCTTTGTACTCAGGCAGTTGTGAATTCTTCAGTAATTAATGAAGATTGTGCAAATGGGCAGTTCTATGTAGATGTAGATGTTACTACAGTAGGTGATGGAACTCAAATAAATGATGGGACATCAACATTTGCCATTTCAGGAGTAGGAGTTGTTCAAGTAGGTCCTTATGCTTCAGGTGCTTCAGTAACTTTAACATTAGAGCATTCAGATGCAGCATGTGATTTTGGATTAGGATCTTTTTCATATACATGTCCACCAGCTAATAATGATTGTGCAGATGCTATAGCATTAACACCAGGAGCTGTATTTGCAGATAACCCTATTGTAGGTACTAATGTAGGAGCAACAGACTCAGGTGAGTTGGCACCAGGTTGTGCAAGTTATCAAGGAGGGGATGCATGGTATAGTGTAGTGGTTCCTAGTGATGGTATGATAACTTTAGAAGTAAATACACAAACTGGTGGTGTTTCAGATACAGGTGGTGCAGCTTATTCAGGATCTTGTGGATCTTTAACTCTTATAGAGTGTAATGATGATGGTAGTACAAATGGATCGCATCCAATTATAAATGTAAATGACATAGCTTTAGCAAATCAAACGATATACTTTAGAGTATGGGAGTATGGGAATAATGCAACAGGAGAGTTTCAAGTATCTGCATATTCAGCTACTTTGTCAAATCTTTCTTTTGAAAATGCAGCTGCATTTACTTACTATCCAAACCCAGTACAAAATACATTAACATTAAATGCTCAAAACTCTATTGAGAATGTTGCTATGTATAACATGCTAGGTCAAGAAGTATTAAGAGCTACTCCTAATACTGTGAATAGTGAATTAGATATGTCTAGCTTACAAGATGGTACTTACTTTGTGAAAGTTACTATAGCTGGCGTTACAAAAACTATAAGAGTTATTAAGCAATAGGTATAGCTTACTTAGCTTATCAAAAGCCACCTATTAGGTGGCTTTTGTATTTTCTTTAGTTACCTTTGTAGATATGGATATATTAAGCTTTTCATTTATAATTCCTGTATTTGACAGGCCTGAAGAAGTAAGAGAGTTATTAGAAAGCTTTGTGAATCTTGAAGGAAATTTTAATTACGAAATAGTAATCATTGAAGATGGCTCAAAAGATACTTCAGAGGCAGTTATAAATAATTTTAAAGCGCAATTAAATATATCGTATTACTATAAAAAAAACTCTGGTCCTGGTGATTCTAGAAATTACGGAATGAAAAAGGCAAAAGGAAACTATTTTATCATATTAGATTCTGATGTTATTTTGCCAGCGAATTATTTAACAGAAGTTGATGCTTTTCTTTCTAAAACCTATTATGACTGTTTTGGAGGACCTGATGCAGCACATCAATCGTTTTCTAATCTTCAGAAAGCTATAAATTTTTCAATGACATCATTTATTACTACTGGTGGAATTAGAGGTGGTAAGCAGCAGGTTGAAGATTTTCAGCCAAGAAGCTTTAATATGGGTTTATCTAAAAAAGCCTTTATTGATTCTGGTGGATTTGGAAAAATTCATCCAGGGGAAGATCCAGATTTATCTTTGCGATTACGTAAACTAGGATACAAAACTATATTAATAAGAACGGCTTATGTTTATCATAAACGTCGTATATCTTGGTCTAAGTTTTATAAACAAGTGAAAAGGTTTGGACTTGTAAGACCCATTCTAAATTTGTGGCATCCAAAATCTAAAAGTTTAATGTATTGGTTTCCAACTTTGTTTTCATTGGGTCTTATAATAGCTGTATTAATGAGTACACTTGGCATAATGTTGCCATTATATCTTTATGTATTTTATTTTGTAATTGCTTTTATTTTAGCGATAATAAGTAGTAAAAGTATTACTGTGGCCATTTTTGCCCTTTTGGCTATTTTAGTTCAGTTTTTTGGCTACGGATATGGTTTCCTTAAATCTATAATAAACATTACATTATTAAGAAAAAAGCCAGAGGAAACATTTCCTGATTTGTTTTTTTAATAGACATGAACTCAAAGAAAAGATTAAACATATTAGAATATCTAAAAAAGCGAAATGTAAAGCGCTTTAGCATGTTTGTAGCAATTGCATTTGTATTCTTAATTATTTCAAAACTTTCGAACGATTATAAACAGATTATACATCTGGACGTAAGATTAGTTGGTGTAGAAGAAGAAATTATCCTTACGGAAGATTCTTTGAATACAATAAATGTTTTAGTAGAAGCTAAAGGCTTTGCTTTAGTACCTTATGTTTTTAATAATTCTAAATCTTTAGTTTTAGAGGTAAATAAAGACGTTATTACAAAGCAAAGAGAATATATTTTTGATGTGCAAAAGCATAATTTTCTTATTGAAGACCAATTAGGATCTTCATACAAAATATTATCCTTAAAGCCAGATACATTGTCATTACCTTTTTCAAAAAGAGCTTCAAAATATGTGCCAATAGCGATAAATTCTAACATAGGATATGCTGCAGGTTTTGATATTAAAGGAGATTATAATTTAAGTGTTGATAGTGCTAAAATAGTTGGGTCTACAGATAGATTAAAAGAAATTACTCATGTATCTACAAAGCAATTAAAGCTTAAGGGAGTTAATAAAAGCATAGACAAGACGATTAAGTTGGTAAAGATTGAAGATGTAAATATTTTTCCCGAATCTGTAAATGTCTCAGCAGAGGTAAAACGTTTTACAGAAGGCGTCATAGAAGTACCAATAATTATTACCAATAAGCCAAAAAATGTTGTAATTAATTATTTTCCCAAAACAGTATCTGTTTCATATTATGTAGATTTAGAAAATTATAATTCTATTATGTCTAACGATTTTAGTGTTGAATGTAATTTTAGAGATATTAGTGATAATCAAATGTATTTTGTACCTAAGATTACTAAGAGTCCTAAGTTTATAAAACGTATGCATATTAAACAAAAGCGCGTTGATTTTATAAAATTATAAAATCAATTAATTATCAAAATTTAAATGTGTGAAAATAGTTGGTCTTACAGGAGGAATTGGAAGCGGAAAAACGACTATAGCAAAATGCTTTGAGTCGTACGGTATTCCTGTTTATATTGCTGATAAAGAAGCCAAAGCTTTAATGAATCGTTCTAAAGTTATTAAGCGCAAACTTATTCAATTGTTTGGTGATTTGGCATATAAAGACAATGAGCTTAATAGAGAATATTTGGCTTCAAAAATTTTTAATGACAAAACACTTTTGTCCAAAATGAATGCTATTGTTCATCCTAAGGTTGCTTCACATTTTAAGCGTTGGTTAAAAAAACAAGATGCACCCTACATAATAAAAGAAGCAGCTATTATTTTTGAAAACAATTTAGAATATCAATACGACTATATTATAACAGTTGTTGCAGAAGAAGGATTAAGAATTGAGCGTGTAATGCAGCGAGATGATGTCAATCAAAAAAAAGTAGAATCTATTATTAGAAATCAACTTTCAGATGAAGAAAAAGTTGAAAAATCTCACTTTGTTATTGTCAATGATAGTTTAGCCGATGCTAAAAAACAAGCTAATGAAATTCATGAAATCTTACTTCAAAAAACAATATAATTATAAGACTTCTGTTTGTTAATGTAAGGTTAAACATAATTTATTCTAAATGTTAAAATGTTAAATTTGACTGATGAGTAAAAAACTATTCATCTTATTGGTGATTTTAATGAGTTTGTCTCTCATTGGAATAATTTTTGTGCAATCATTTTTTATAAACAATAGTTTAGAAAATGAGGAAAAGAATTTTACGCTGAGTGTAACTAGAGCGTTGAGTTTTGTTTCAAGAGACATTCAAGATTATGAAATAAGAAAATATTACGGTCTAATTCAGCCTTATATCGCTGAAAATAAAAAGCCAGATTCAACGGTAATTAGACATTTGTATATTACCGCACCAGATGATGTAAATGATCAAACCATTATTCATCGCAATACTATATTAGAAGAGCGTTTTAAAGTGCCTTCTTTGTTCTTTGAAATAGATACAGACAGTATAGATATAAGTAATTATACTAGCGAGCGTACTACAGATTTTTATGATAGGTCAACAATAGACGGAAATTTAGGAATTAAACCATCTAAGACATTAGTAGAGTTCTCTAATCTAACCGAGATTGATAAAAAAGCTTATGAAGATTCTTTTAAGACCTTACTTAGAAAAGTACCAATACATAAAAGGGTAAGCATTTTACAGATTGAAACGTTACTAAAGCGAAAATTAAAAAGTGAAGGTATAGATTTAGGTTTTGAATTTGCCATATATGATGATGATTTGGCAACTAAAGTTCAAACAAGAAACTTTGAAAAAAATAATGCCTATTATGGAATACCTATCTTTATAGACAGTAATAATGAAAGTAGTTATAGATTGTGGCTAGATTTTCCAAATAGAAAAAAGTATTTGGTATCCACAATATTACCTATGATTGTGCTCTCTATTGTTTTTACAGGTGTAATTATTTTGGCATTTTCTAGTGCGATATACCAATTAATAAAGCAACGCAAAATATCGCAGATAAAAACCGACTTTATTAATAATATGACGCATGAGTTTAAAACACCAATTGCCACTATAAATTTAGCATTAGATGCCATAAAAAACCCAAAAATAATTGCAGACCAAGACAAGGTGAAACGTTATTTGGGTATGATTAAGGATGAAAATAAGCGTATGCACGCGCAAGTAGAAAACGTATTGCGTATATCTAAACTAGAAAAAAATGAGCTAAATATAAGTAAGGAGCGTATGAGGCTTCACGACTTAATTGAGGATGCTATAACCCATGTAGAGTTAATTGTAGAAGATAGAAAAGGGTATGTGAAAACACATTTAGAAGCTGTAAAATCTTCAGTTTTAGCTAACGAAACACATTTTACAAATGTGATCGTTAATATTTTAGATAATGCCATAAAGTATTCAGATGATGAGCCAAAGATCGATGTATACACAGAAAATATTGCAAACAATATTATTCTAAAGATTACAGATCAAGGTAATGGTATGTCTAAGCAAGTTGCCAAGCGTGTATTCGAAAAATTTTATAGAGAGCACACAGGCAATGTACATAATGTAAAAGGGCATGGGTTAGGATTAGCCTATGTAAAAAGAATAGTAGATGACCACCAAGGTCATATATCAGTAGAAAGTGAAAAAGGAAAAGGCAGTACTTTTATTATAAAGTTGCCATTAATATCATAAAAACGAACCATGGAAGAACAAAACAAGAAAATTCTTTTAGTTGAAGATGATCCAAATTTTGGAACTGTTTTAAAAGATTATTTAATGATGAACGATTACGACGTTGTCCATGCCAAAAATGGAATGGAAGGTTTTGAGAAGTTCAAAAAAGACGATTACGATCTATGTATTTTAGATGTAATGATGCCTTATAAGGATGGTTTTACTCTAGCTAAAGAAATACGCGAAAAAAATACCGAAGTGCCTATTATCTTCTTAACAGCAAAAGCAATGAAAGAAGACGTACTTAAAGGTTATAAAGTAGGTGCAGACGATTACCTAAATAAGCCTTTTGATAGCGAAGTCTTATTAATGAAGATTAAAGCTATTATGCAACGTAAAGCAACAGACTCAGTAGCAGATAGCAAACAGTTTGAGTTTAAGATTGGACGTTTTGATTTAAATTCTAAGCTTCGTTTTCTTAAGTTAGATGGTGGAGAACCAACAAAGTTATCACCAAAAGAAAATGAATTACTTCGTTTGTTAGCATTACACGAAAACGATTTAATGCCTAGAGAGTTAGCATTAACAAAAATTTGGAGAGACGACAATTACTTTACTTCTCGTAGTATGGATGTGTATATTGCTAAACTTCGTAAATATTTAAAACCAGATCCACATGTGGAAATATTAAATATACATGGTGAAGGGTTTAGGTTGGTTATCAATGGAGTTGATAAATAGAAAATATAAAACCGATACAATTGTATCGGTTTTTTTATAGCTGTTCTTTAATGGAATTTATAATAGCTTCTGTATCTGTTTCGTAGTTAAACCACAGTACGCTATCATCTTTTCTAAACCAGGTTAATTGACGTTTGGCAAAGCGTCTTGTGTTTTTCTTTATTTCTGAAATGGCAAAATCTAAACTGTAGTTGCCTTCAAAATATTGAAATAATTCTTTGTAGCCTACTGTATTTAATGCGTTTAAATCTTTGAAGGGAATTAGTTTTTCGACTTCTTCAACAAGCCCTTCATTAATCATAATATCTACACGTTGGTTTATTCTATCATAAATTATAGAACGCTCTGCATCTAAGCCAATAGATATGGTTTTAAAATCGCGTGTTTTTTCAGTGTTGGTTAAAAATGAAGAGTAAGGCTTACCTGTACCAATACATATTTCTAAAGCTCTTATGACTCTTTGCGGATTATCAATAGCTATGATTTTGTATGCCTTTGGGTCTAATGTTTTTAGTTGTTCTTGTAAGGATAATAAACCTTCATTTTTTAATTTTTCATTTAAATCTAATCTAATATCTTCATTTACATTAGGGAGATCGTCTAATCCTTTAGTAACGGCTTTTACATATAGTCCAGAGCCACCAACCATAATAGCAACAGGATTAGAGCTGTGAATTTTTGAAATGGTGGAAATAGCATCGCGTTCAAAATCGCCAACAGAATAATTGTCTTTTATAGATTTATGCTGAATAAAATGATGTTTTGCAGCTTTTAGTTCTTCAATAGATGGTACAGCAGTACCAATATTCATTTCTTTATAAAACTGTCTGGAGTCCGCAGAAACAATTTCGGTGTTAAAATGTTGTGCTAACTTAATACTAAGCGCAGTTTTACCAATAGCTGTTGGTCCTATTACTGAAATTAGAGTTTTATTCATGTTATAATTTGTGACCGCATTGATGGCAGAATTCGGCATCATCTCTATGATGTTCTGATGCGCAACTTGGGCAGGATTGAGTGTTTGTTTGTACGTCTTTTTTGCTAACTTTAGTCATCTCTGAAGAGACAATACCTGTAGGTACCGCAATAATACCATAACCCATTATCATTATTATTGAAGCAATAAATTGCCCTAAGGGTGTTATTGGTGCAATATCACCATAACCTACCGTAGTTAGCGTAACAATAGCCCAATATACGCTTCGAGGTATGCTTGTAAAACCACTTTCTTTACTTTCTACTAAATACATTACTGTACCTAGAATAATACATAGTATTACAACAAAAAATAAGAAAACGGTAATCTTTGCTCTACTCGCTTTTAAGGCTCTAACAAAATTTGTAGATTCTCCAATATATCTGGTTAGTTTTAATACTCTAAATACTCTCAATAGACGTAATGCTCTAAAAGCAACAAGTGGTGGTGAACCAGCAAAAAACAACGTTAGATAATTTGGTATGGTTGAAAGTAAATCAATAATACCATAAAAGCTGGTAATATACTTTATAGGCTTTTTTACCACAACGATTCTTGCTATATATTCTATAGTGAATAAAATGGTTATAATCCATTCCGAAATGTCTAAAATATCATGATACTTATTGTCAATCCATTCTACACTTTCTAACATTACCAAAACAATACTGGCAATAATTGCAAAAAGTAAAACGACATCAAAGAGCTTTCCTTTAGGTGTATCTGCTTCATAAATGATTATATGAAGTTTAGATCGCCAGTTTTGTTTTTTATTTTCTTTCACGTTTTAAAATACTAAAAAGTAGATTTATTGTTTTTCTAACACTATTATACTATTCTTTTGAGCTTCTATAACTTTATCCATAAAGGTTTTTAAATATGGGTAATATTCTGATTCGTATATGGCTTTATCAAATTTAACTTTGAAGTATAAAGATAATTTATTGTTTTTGGCTTCATAATTACATATAAATGAACCAGATTTGTTTGGTAAAGCATAGTTTAAGGATTTAGGTATTTCAAGAATTTTTAAATCATTTCCAAGATCAATGCTCATAACATATAGATAAGAATCTTTATACCCAAAGTCAATAGGGTATGTTCGTTCTTGTATTTTAAAAGGGTTTTCTTCAAAAAAAGTAATTAAAAAAGGATTGAGGTAGATTTTGTTACCAATAAATTCTGGCTCAAAAGTAAAGTCAATACGTTCTTTAAAATTCAAGTCTTTTTTATCAAAATCTAATACTTCAAGATTGTTTACTTCAAAATTGGTATAATTCTCAGCTTTTATTTTTTTGTAATTCTGAATGTTTTCATCAAATTTACGTTTTAATGCATGTGAATGATAACCCGAAAAGTTACTTGCTAATTCTCCAGAAATTGATGTTTCGTCAAAAGAATTTAACTGAACTCTATGTTGTCTTACAGAATATTTTTTTGGATCAATATCCACCCAATAACTTCCTTCTTTTAAATCCATTAATCTTCCATATTGGTTAAGGCATCTATAAGGTAACTCTCCAAAAGATAAATATGGATTTGTGGCATCTAAAAAATAGGTGTTACCATTTATTTTTACGCTAACAATTACATAATCAAATTCTGTAAGTATAGGATATAATTTAGTAGCTAGTCCACGTTCTCTAGTAGATATTAATACAGGATATACTTCAAAATTTTCATTAAATAGCAGATTAAGTAATAATAAGTTAATTTCAAAAGCGTTGCCTACTTTATCTTTTAATAAATCTTTGACAGAAGCGTCAAAACGGCCATATTTTTTATCCCAATTGTAGTTGTCTAAAACATAGTTGTAAATGGCTTTAGCCTTATCTAATGGTTCTCCAATATTACTTATGTCATTAGGTAAAACTTTTTTAACAAGGCTTTTTTTGTTAATCTGTTTACCAAAATCAGAATCGTTTTTAAATTCTCTGTCTGCATATTCCCATGTATTAGTAATCTTATCAACACTTCCATCAAAACCACGTAACACACTAAGCTCATATTCAAGTCTTGACATATAATTTAGAGGTGTAGTAGTAAAGCCCTCGTCTTTATATGCAGGTATTTCTTTCATTATATATTTAGAAACAGAACAATGTGCAAAACCTCCATTACCAACTTCTAAGCATTTTTTTTCAAGCTTAGTGTCATTTGTGGCTAATGGTATATTACCAACTAGTTTTATATGGTATTCGTAATTTCCTGGTATACTTGTATTATATTCGCTATATAAAACTGGATCTTGTCCTTGAAAATACCATGGTTGATATTTGGATATAAATTTAGATTCTGTTTCATAGCTTATAGTAATAACGCTACCTACTTTTACTTTTGGTAATACAATTTTAACTAATGTATAGTTTTCGTTCTCTTCTTTAAAAATACCGTTTTTTTTGAGCTCTATTTTCTCTATTTCACCATTAACGAGATTAAAGGTAGCACCTTTAATGTTCCTTATGGTTTCTTTAGACGATTTGCCTTTATATAGTTTTACCTTAAATTCACCTCGCTCTATACCATCAGTTTTAAGGATTTTAATTTTTTGTTTTAGCTGAAATACTAACTTAAACGTTTTTTTATCAATATAACTGTTTCCATAGTCATATATAACTAGCGCATTTGAGGAAGAGTCTTTTGCATAGGTATTGAGTTTTAAATCATTTTTTAATACTTGCATACCAATATTGTAATTTTGACCAAGGCAAAAAACAGAAAAAAGTAATATAGCTATCGTAAAGTTTAATTTCATAATTAATCTTTTAGTTGAATAATTTTTATACGCTTATTTTTGCGTATATAACTCTGAATGATATGTTGATTATCTTTATTGTTTTCCATTGGAGTTATTAGAGATTGCAACACTTCTTTGTTATTAATTTGGTGGTTAAGATCAAAAAAGCCCATACCTTTAAAAATTCCATTTTCTATTAAGTAAACACTTTTCTCATCGAGATCTCTTCCTTTGTCAATGATGAGCATGTTTTTATTTTCGTAACTATGTTTTTCTATTAAAGCGCTTACACGTTTATTATAATCTTCTGGTAGTTCTTCATTTATGCATGCTCCATAGCATTCTTTTACATTATATTCAAAACAACTTGTACTAGAAACGTATAAACCAGTGAGCTTTTGGCAAAGGTTGTAATCTTGAGTAGCTTTAAACATAAAGTGCTTGCCACTAGATCTGGTGCCAAAAGTTGTAATTGGTAATTCTCGACCATTTGCTTTATCTATTTTTAGATTAAGATAACCGTTTTCATCTTTAAAACTATAAAGCGCATGTGTAAAAATAGTTCTTCTTAATGCACGATTAAAAATGGGTTTATTCTTCTTTATTTCTTCACTTTCTTTTAATAGAGCTGCTAATTCACTACCTGTTTTTTCATAAGTTACAGCACTTACCAATGCCTGAATTTTTTTAGACTTTGAGCTTTTGTTGGTGAAGTGTTGTGTTATGCGCTTTTTTATATTTCTGCTCTTACCTATATAAATAATATCACCATTTGCATTATGAATATAATAAACGCCTGTATCTGTAGGTAGTTCTTCTATTATGTCTTTTAAATTAGTAGAGAGGTTAGATTTTTTTTCAATTTTTATGGCATTTTTAATGATGGTTTTTTCAAGGTCTTTGTTCAGTAACATTTTAAATAATTTTACTGTAGCCTGAGCATCACCATTAGCACGATGCCTATCACTTACTGGAATACCAAGGGCACGTGTTAGTTTACCTAAGCTATAAGACTCCATATCTGGTATTAGCTGCTTAGATAATTCTACTGTACAAAGGGTTTTTCGTTTAAAATTAAAGCCTAATCGTTTAAATTCTGTTTTAAGAATACGGTAATCAAAATCAGCATTGTGAGCAACGATAATACAATCTTCTGTTATTTCTACAATACGCTTAGCAACTTCGTAAAACTTAGGAGCATTCTTTAGCATATTAGAGTTAATGCCAGTAAGGTTAACTACAAAAGGTTGAATCTCTCGCTCTGGATTTACCAAGGAAATAAATTGATCAATGGTCTTATGACCATCAAAACGATAGATAGCAATCTCTGTAATGCCTTCTTCATTGTACTTACCACCAGTGGTTTCTATGTCTAATATTGCGTAAATTAGTTAAAGGTTTAAAATATAATTTTGCTTTCTACTTACAGATAATTCCTAGCGCCAAATATACTACTTCCCACACGAATCATATTACTACCACATTCAATAGCTAATTTGTAATCTCCACTCATACCCATACTTAGTGTTTTGAGCTTTGAGTTTTGAGCCTTGAGTTTGTTGAAAAATGAATTTAAGTATTTAAATTCATTCTCTATTTGCTCCATATTATCTGTAAATGTTGCCATTCCCATTAGCCCAACAACATTCACATTTTTTAATTCTGAAAATTCTTCAGATTGAAGTAAAGCAGAAGCTTCTTCGGCAGACATACCAAATTTACTGTCTTCTTCTGCTATTTTTATTTGAAGCAAGCAGTCAATAATTCTATTATGTTTTAAGGCTTGCTTATTTATCTCTTTTAATAGCTTAGTATTATCTACACCATGAATTAAGCTCACAAATTCAGCCATATATTTAACCTTATTGCGTTGTACATGACCAATCATATGCCATATAATATCTTTTGGCATCTGTTCATGCTTTTCAGCCATTTCCTGAATTTTGTTTTCACCAAAAACACGTTGACCAGCATGGTATGCTTCCATTAAATCACTTACAGGTTTGGTTTTGGAAACAGCTACAAGTGTAACGCTGTTGGGTAAAGTAGACTTAATATTCTGAAGGTTTTGTTTTATACTCATTTAAATAGTTTGCTGTTGAGTTAAACGAATAAATAACTATACGATTAAACTTTTTTAATACTCATAAACGGTAACTCCACTTCTTAGTTTTGGTAAAATATAAGTACTTTTTGGTGGCATTTTTAGACCTTCATCCGCAATTTCTTTCATTTGTTGTACTGTTGCTGGGCACATGCCAAAACCAACCTTAAACTCGCCACTATCTACACTACTTTTTATGGTAATCATTTCGTGTTTGCCATGCACATATTCTATTCTACTATCATTTCGTAAATCATCTATACCCAAAATAGGTTGTAAAATAGTTTTGTAAAGTAATTGCGCATCTAATTTTTCTAGCGCAGTATCAAACTTGTAAATGGTTTTCCTTAAATACAGCGAGTAAAATTCACCATCTAAATACATGCTAAAATGATGAGGTTTAGAAGGACTGTAAGGTGTTAATCCTCTGTTTTCAATTCTATAGATGGCATCAAGTTTTATTAAAAACTCTTTTTTGCTTAACCCATTTAAATCTTTAACTAAACGACTAAATTCCTGAATTACCAAATCAGATTCTGGTATTAAATAAGACATAAAAAAGTTATAAGACTCTGTACCATTATGATTGGCGTTGTTTTCTTTTTCATTTTTATGCAATAAATAAGAAGAAGCTGATCTATGGTGGCCATCTGCTATATAGATAGTTTTTATGTTATTAAATTCTTCTTGAATAGCTTTAATGGTCTCTTTATCGTCTATTTTCCAAAGATAATGTGTGTCTTTGTAGGTCATCGTAAACTCAAACTCTGCATGACCTTTTTGAGTTTCTTTAATGATATTGGCTATAACTTCATTATCAGGATAGGTTAATAACACGGGCTCTGCATTAAAACCTACGGTTTGTATATAGTTTTTAAATGTTTCTTCGCGTTTTGCTATGGTTTCTTCGTGCTTTTTAATGATATCTTTTTCATAATCTTCAGCACTTGTTGCAGCTATAATACCATTAAAAACCTGTTTGTTTCTGTTTACGATTTTGTAAACATAAAGTGAAGGTTCTTTATCGGTAACAAAAATGCCATCTTCTTTAAACTCTTGGTAACGGTTTTTAACAAGCTCATAGCGTTTATTGCCAGTTACTTCTTGATCGTATTTATAACCAGGATTTACAATATGAAGAAAACAATATGGATTATAGTTCATACGAGATTCTCGCTCAGCTATTGTATAGCTCTGATAAGGACGCGAAGCAACCAAGCCAACAACAGCTCTTTTTGGTTTAACTGCTTTAAAAGGAATTATTTTTGCCATTTTTTATCTGTTTTTACTGATGAATTCTGTTGGATCTAAATATCCTTTGGTAATTGTAGAGTATCCACCACCAATTTCTAAATCTACAGAATCCCTAATTTCTAAATGAAGATGAGCATAATATATGCCATCACAATTTCCGATTGTTGCAATTTGATCACCTTTATTTACAAATTGATTTGGTTTAACATAAATAGAATCGCAGTGTGCGTATAAAGATTCATAAAGTTTACCTTTATACAAGTGAATGATTCTTATCACATTTCCCCAACCTCCTTCATAATCTTTAGCTTCACTAATATAACCATTTCCAATAGCATATATTGAATCTCCTAAATCTGAGTTTCCACCACCAACACCATTCCAATCATCTCCTAAATGATTGTTTTCTTGAAATTTTTGTGCATTATAGTAGCCTTTACCATCTGGTTTACCTACAGGAAAATCAAATCCATTAGAAGCAACAAATTCTATGTTTTCTTCAAATATTTTGAAATACTTAATGTCTTTACTAATCTCAATTTTGGGTTCTGTTTTAATAATTTCATTTTGAGAGCCAAGACCTTCTTTGTTAATTTTTCTATTCATATTATTACATGATAATATGAATAGAAAAATTAAGAAGTTGAATTGATTTTTCACAACTCGGTTTTTAATTATGATGTTGCCAGATTTTTTGCACTCGCAATGACATTTATTGTCTTATTTTGAAAATTGAGAAGCTACCTTTTCAGCCTTACGACTTTCAGAATAGTCATAGAAACCTTCTCCAGATTTT
>NZ_JAOARH010000020.1 GCF_025210595.1 Winogradskyella sp. | reverse complement strand
TCCGTTTACTTTAAAAAGAGATGAAGCTTATATTGGTGTTTTAATTGATGATCTTATTACTAAGGGTACAGAAGAGCCTTATCGTATGTTTACTTCAAGAGCAGAATACAGAACACTTTTACGGCAAGATAATGCAGATTTTAGGTTAACACCAAAAGGCTATGATTTAGGTTTGGCTTCTGAAAAACGTTTAAGAAGAATGGAAGAAAAGCAATTAAAATCTGATGCTTTTGTTCAATTTTTTAAAGACACAAGCGTAAAACCAGATGAGATAAACCCTGTTTTAGAATCAAAAAAATCAGCAAAAGTTAAGCAACAAGATAAGATGTTTAAGCTATATGCGCGACCAAATATTACAATAGATGATATGCGAAAAGTAGCTTCTGTTGGTAGTTATATTTTAGATAATGATTTAGATGCTGAGGTGATTGAGCAAACAGAAATTCAGGTGAAATATGCTGGTTATATTGAAAAGGAAAAGAATAATGCTGATAAGTTGAACCGCCTAGAAAACGTAAAGATTCCATCTAATTTCGATTATTCAAAACTGAAATCTATGAGCATGGAAGCTAGATTGAAGTTAACTGAAATACAACCCGTAACCATATCACAAGCCTCTAGAATTAGTGGGGTTTCGCCAAATGATATTTCGGTTTTATTGGTGTATTTAGGGAGATAACAAATTTCTGCTTTAGTAGGAGTCTTATGAATTAAAGTATGTGTTCCACGTGGAACGATTTCTAAGGAATATAATTTTAACTGTAAATTGAATATTAAAATAAAGCTGTCTTTATGGTTCGTTGCTACAATTACTGTTACTGTAATTGTGGTTTATTTATTAAAGATGCTGCCGAAATATTTTCCTGTTGAAAGTTTTCTTTTTGCTTTTGAGCTGCATTTTTTATTAATGGCATGGTATGCTTTTTCATTACCTAAATTAAAATTGCAATACAATAGTTTTTACTATGAGCCAAAATCGTTTGAAAAAAAGGGTTTAATTTATAGTTGTTTTGGGGTGAATGTTTTTAGAAAGTTTTTAAAAATAATCCAATGGGAACGATTTAGTAATTCTGCCAATGGGAAAATAAAATATGATTTAACTCGACTTAAAAAAAGAGAAAAGCATACACGAGAAGCGGAATTGGCTCATATTATTTTGGTCTTTCATTTTATTGTTATTGCTTTGTTTTTTTGTCAAACATATAATGTGTTTTGGTTATTGTTTTTAAATGTATTATTTCACCTTTATCCCGTTTTTGTTCAACGCTATAATAGACCGCGTTATTTGCAATTAATTTCAATCATAGAGTTAAGAAAAAACCTTGAATAAAAAACCTACATACCTAACCGTAAAAGATCATTCTGTTTCAGGAGAAGATTTCCAATTGTTGTATAGTGAAGTATTAGATATGCTAGAAACTTTTCCACAGCCAAAAGCAGAAAATCTTTCAGAATATTATAAAAGTGAAGACTATATTTCGCATACAGATACTAAACGAAACCTGCTAGAAAAAGTTTACCATATAGTGAGGACTATTTCTTTAAAACGAAAATTAAAACTGATTAATTCATTTCAATCCGAATCAAAAACACTTTTAGATATTGGTTGTGGAACAGGAGATTTTTTAGCAACAGCACAAAACGACAATTGGAAAATCACAGGAATTGAACCTAATAAAAATGCAAGGCAAATAGCTAATTCTAAAACTAGCAACTCTGTTTTTGAAATAGAATACTTAGAAACTTTAGAAGAAAATAGTTTTGATGTGATTACGCTTTGGCATGTGTTAGAGCATTTACCAGAATTAGAATTGCACATTAAGTTATTAAAGCATCTTTTAAAACCAAATGGAACTTTAGTGATTGCTGTTCCAAATTTTAAAAGTTATGATGCTAAACATTATAAAAATTTCTGGGCTGCTTATGACGTACCTAGACACCTTTGGCACTTTTCAAAAACATCAATTGCTGAATTATTTAAAAAAGAAAATATAAAGTTGATTACAACTTTACCTATGGTTTTTGATGCATATTATGTAAGTCTACTTTCTGAAAAGTATAAATCTGGCTGGATGAACCCATTCAAAGCTTTTTGGGTTGGAATGCGTTCTAATTTAAAAGCAAAGCGTTCAAAAGAGTATTCTTCTCATATTTATGTGTTAAAACACGAGAATTCTTAATTTAAGCTAGCTTGTTTAACCATCTATTTACAAATTGCAATATCGTAAGCCTAAAAAATAAAATGCGCTTAAAAAGGCTTATTTAAAGTTGTTTTTAATTGATGTATTGAATGTGTAATAGTTTTATTATAGTTTTTATTTATAGATGAAGATTTCTATAAATCGCAATCTAACTTTTATACATTTGCAAAAATTTAATTTTAAAAATATCATGAAAAAAATAATTGGAGCATTAGTCGTTTTGGCATTATTATCTTCTTGTCAAGAACAAGATAAAGTTGCATTTATAGATAATTCTAAAGTGATTAACGATTTTCAAATGAAAATTGATATTGAAGAACGTTTCAAACTAAAAGATGAAGCTTTTAAAAAGAAAACTGATAGTATAGGGCAGGCTTTTCAGATAGAAGCACAAGCTTTTCAAATGGCAGCAGCTAAAATGTCTAAAAGTGCACAACAAAAGAAATATCAAGAATTAGGACAAAAACAACAAGTGCTCCAGCAACAATTTCAGTACGAGCAACAAATAATGCAACAAGAATTTAATACCGAAATAGATTCTGTAATTTCTAAAGTAAATAAGTTTATTGAAGATTATGGTAAGAAAAACGGTTACACGTTTATTTTTGGTAAAAATCAGGCAGGCAGTGTAATGTATGGTATTGATAGTAAGGATATTACAGAAAGTGTAACCAAAGCTTTAAATAGTGAGTTTACTAGCAAATCTGAAGAAAAAGCAGTTGAACCTACAGAAGAAAAATCTGAAGCTAAACCTGAAACTAAAGAGTAAGACTTAGTTATACAGAACTATATAAAAGCCGAGCTTATGCTTGGCTTTTTTTATGCAATAATCTAGTCAATTTAATTGATAAATCTGTAAGAATTATCTTAGAATTGCCATTACGCTCTATATGATAAATAGCATCTTGTAATTGATCAGAAATTTCAAGAATATTAGCATCGTGTACAAATGGCGCAAAATTTTCTAATTTAAAATTTTCAGCTTTAGGTTCTAAATAAACCAATTCGTTAGCCCTATAATTTAGAAGTAAAGCTTGTCTAAAATAGTTCAAACAAAAGGCTAAAAACTTCTTTTGAGTTTCGCGACCTGTTTTCGCTATTTCCTCTGACCAGGAAATTAAATCGTGTATAGCACTTTTATTGCCTTTAGCTTTAAATGCTGAGCGTACCCAAAGGATAAACCACTTTTCAAACTGAATATCTTCACTATCTTGATAAATTAAATCACAAGCTTTATTGTAATTACCATTGGCTTGATGCGCAATTTTTGTGGCAACTGTATTTTCAACTTGGTAATTTTTAATCAAAGCTTCGGAAATGGCTTCCTCTGCTAAAGGTGGAAAACTAAGGATTTGACAACGAGAACGAATGGTGTTTATAATTTGCTCTTCGTCTTCAGCAATTAAAATAAAAATGGTTTTTTCTGGTGGCTCTTCAATAAGTTTCAACAATTTATTTGCTGCAGCAATATTCATTTTTTCTGCCATCCATATAATCATAACTTTATAACCACCTTCATAAGATTTTAATGTTAATGATTTTACAATTTCGTGAGCTTCATCAACACCAATTTGCCCTTGTTTATTGTCAACACCAAGTAATTTGTACCAATCAAATAAGTTACCATAAGGTTGTTGTTCTAAGAGTTGTCTCCATTCTTCTAAGTAAAAATTAGAAACAGGTTTGCTTTTTACTTTATCGCTTGTAGTTACTGGAAAAGCAAAATGTAAATCGGGATGCGAAAAATTCTTAAACTTTAAATTACAAGCGTCGTTTCCGCCATTATTTTCACCATTTTTATTGCTGCAAAGTAGATACTGAGCATAAGCTAAAGCCATTGGTAATGTGCCAGAGCCTTCTGGTCCAACAAATAACTGTGCATGAGCAATTCTACCTTCATCTACACTTTTGGTAAGATGATTTTTTATGTGGGATTGCCCTAAAATATCAGAGAATAGCATGTAGCAAACCTACGTATTTTTTTATTATAAAATGAAAATATTCATTTAGCTCAGAAGATAATTTTATGGTATGAAGGCTAATAAAAACAGGGGTTTTATTGAAATTTTTAAAAGCCAAAACCTTTTAGATTTTGCAGAAGACCCAAAAATATAGTATAACTTTTTTAGAACACTTCATATTTAATTCACGTTACTTAAGTTTTTTAGTTTAAAGGATTAATGCTTAACAAACTTTAAGGTTGATTTTTTTCCTATTTGAATTAAATATACTCCTGGTTTTAAGTCTTCAACCTCTAACTGCTTATGCAATGTTTTTCCTTGCTTTATAAGTTGTCCTTGTAAAGTGTAAACGTTATAGACCTCATCATTAAGCATTCCTTGTACATTTAACGTAGTTTTCGCTGGATTTGGATACAATGTATAGCTATTCATTTTTGGTATTTCAGAAACACTCAATGACGATGGATTTGACAAATTCACCTCAATAGCATCAAAAGATTCGTAATAGTAATTAGGACTATCTTGATCTTTAGCAACAATATCAACAACACTCTCTGAGGCATCTAATTTTTTTATTGAAATATCCCAAGTAGATCCAGAAGGTGTATATTGTGTTCTCGTAGAGAAAAATACAGCCTCGTCTTCCTTACTTACGGTTATATCCAAAATACCTGACACCAAACCTTCTATATGCGAATAAATGAGTGTTGAGTTATTTCCGTTATCCTCCATTCGTCTTAGCATCATAACATCTTCAACAACATAAAGTTTTGCATCTAACCATTCTATTGCACCCAAATTAGTGCCTGTATATACTAAGGTTTGTGCTAACGAAGACAACCCAATTGCTGGGTCATAAGATATTTTATAAATATGATCTCCTGTGGTTACAAACATATTTAACGAACTATCTGTCTCAGAAACATAGCCTGTAATTCCTTTAATATCAAAAGTGAAATCCGATAGCATAATATCCGCTTCAAATGGATCATGAATAAACAACTGTCCGCCTTGATTGTATAACATATATCCATCCAATACCTCAATAGCATAAGTACTGTAAAATGTTGTGCCAAGTGTGCTGATATTTTCGTCTAATAATTCTAATCCATAACTATCTGAATTTAAAACACCAACTGTAAAACCTTGCGTTCCTGCAGCATATAAATCATACTCAAAAAATGAAAAACTTGGATAGCTATTAGCACCAAGCATAAAGCCACATTCTCCCAATAAACTGCCACTGCTATCCATACCATATATACCTACTTCTCCATCAGAACTGTTTTTTGAGAAATAAATGGTATGTGTAGGTGCGTCTTGTATAAGTGCTGAACAATCTTGAGCATAAACTTGAAAAGAATAGTTTATAAAAAATAATACAATTAAAATGTAGGTGCTTTTAGTGATGTGCATTTTCTGGATATGAGTTTTGATTTTTAATTCGTTGTCAAAACTATATACCTCTTATTCTTTACGGTCTTAAAAACTAAGCATCTTAAATTTTAAGACTCTTTTTTATAGGGATTGTTTGTATTGCGAAGGTGTTTGTCCTGTATGTTTTTTAAATGATGCATAGAAAGACGATTTACTATTAAAGCCAGATTCTAGTCCAATAGCCATTAAACTATAATTATCAAATTCGGGGTTTTTAAGCATCATTTTTACTTCCTCTATTCGTAATTCGTTAATATAGGTATTGAATGATTTTCCTAATTCTTGATTAATTAATGTAGAAAGGTGTTCTGGGCTTAAATCTAAATTTTCAGCAATATTTCTTTGACTAGCTAATGGATCTAAATACTTTTTTTCTCCTTTGACTAGAGCTTCAAAAGCCATGATTTTTTTGTTTTTTGACTTTGATTTAAACTCCTTTTTTTCCGACTGGTATTTTAAAACATGAATTTGATCTGCCTCTTTTAGTATGCCATATTTATATATTCCCACATGACCTAACCAATAAATAATTACAGAAACCAAAATCCATAGGAAATAATAATTTTCATCAAAAACAACCGAAACAAACCATAAGACTGTTGCCAATGTTATTGCTGTTAAAGCATATTGTAACCACTGCTTTTTATATATGTTTTGTGTTTTGCTTAAAACTTTATATGCATAGACAACAACAGCTAAATTAAACAGCATGGCAGCATATTCTCCATAAGCAACTAAAAGCTCCGCAAAACCAATTATAATTGCATTGCTTTGGCCTGTATAGCTCATAATTTTGTACGCTACTAAGCCAACACTGCTAACTATAAAAAGAGAAAAAAGTAATAGATACTTGGACTTAAACTTAAAATTGGGCTTGATAAATGAAACCGCATATAACCAAAGAAAAGTTGGTATTAACAAAGACCAATTAAGGTAAATTGTTTTATAAAACTGTGCATAAGTCTCAATCAAATTAATGTCCAATACATAAAACTGAAGGTTACTTAATGAGAATACTAAAATTAAACACACTAAAAATATTGTACTTGTCGTTTTATACCTTTTATTGATTAAAACAACCAATGAAAAGATAAATCCCTGCAAAACACCTGCAAGGATTATACTATTAAAGAGGTTAAACGTAAATGTAGATAAAGCCATTAGTGCTTGACGACTAAACAGTTATTAAAACGTTACCTCAGCCTCTACAACTTCGTCTCCACGTTTTAATCTGCGCTAAATTACTAATTCTATCATAATGAAACACATGTATAACTTTAAATTTTAAAGGGTGTTGTTTTTGCAAAATTGAAAAAAGACCATTAGATTTTATATTGACAAAATTTGATAAAATTGAGTTTTTTAAAAGTGAAAAATTTTAGAACATTACTTCATAAAAAAACAGTTTTTATCCGTTAGTTTTATTAACTACTTTTGTGTCTCAATCTTCAAAAATAAAGACTAGATATGAAAACCTTAAACGACTTCAATTTCGAAAACAAAAAAGCACTAATTAGAGTAGATTTTAATGTGCCTTTAAATGACAAATTTGAAGTTACAGATGCTACAAGAATTCTTTCTGCAAAGCCTACAATCATTAAGATTTTGGAAGATGGAGGAAGCTGTATTTTAATGTCGCATTTGGGACGACCAAAAGGTGTTCAAGAAGAGTTTTCATTACAACATATTGTTAGTAAGGTTGAAGAAATCATTGGTGTAGAAGTAAAATTTGCTTCTAATTGTGTTGGAGAAGAAGCAGAACAAGCTGCTGCTAATTTGGAAGCAGGACAAATTTTATTGTTAGAAAATTTACGTTTCCATGAAGAAGAGAAAAAAGGAGATGAAGCTTTTGCTCAAGCCTTATCTAAACATGGAGATATCTATGTTAATGATGCTTTTGGTACTGCGCATAGAGCACATGCATCTACAACTGTTGTAGCGCAATATTTTGAAGATAACAAGTGTTTTGGGACGTTATTAGCTAAAGAAATAGAAAGCATTAATAAAGTGATGAATACAGGAGAAAAACCTGTTCTAGCTATTTTGGGAGGCGCTAAAGTATCTTCAAAAATTACCATTATCGAGAACATTTTAGATAAAATCGATCACCTAATTGTTGGTGGAGGAATGACTTTTACATTTATCAAAGCACAAGGTGGAAACATTGGTGACTCTATTTGTGAGGATGATAAAATGGAATTGGCTTTAGAGATTTTAAAACAAGCTGAAGCTAAAAATGTCAAAGTACATTTACCTGTAGATGTCGTTGCTGCAAATGCATTTAGTAATGATGCTGAAACGCAAATCGTGGATGTTAATGCAATCCCTGAAGGATGGCAAGGATTAGATTGTGGACCAAAATCTGTAGCAAATTTTGATGATGTGGTTAGTGCATGTAAAACGATTCTTTGGAATGGACCATTAGGTGTTTTTGAATTAGAATCTTTTGCTAACGCTACTATTGAATTGGGTAATTCTATAGCCAATGCTACTAAAAATGGTGCATTTTCACTTGTTGGAGGAGGAGACTCTGTTGCAGCAGTGAAACAATTTGGTTTTCAAGATAAAGTAAGCTATGTAAGTACTGGAGGAGGAGCTATGCTAGAAAGTCTAGAGGGTAAAACTTTACCAGGAATTGCGGCTATTATAAATGATTAAAAATAAATGTATACATCTTGTTTTTGTCCTATTTCTGGGATTGATTTCTTGTGAAAACAATAAAGTAGTAACATATAGCTTCTACCATTGGAAAACAGATTTCAATCTATCTAAAGAAGATAAATTAATAATTAAGAACGGAGGTGCAAATAAATTGTATCTCCGTTTTTTTGATATCTACTATAATGCTAAGCAAAATAAAGCTTTGCCAATTGCTACAACACAGTTTAAAATAAAAATAGATGATGTTGCTAAAGATATAATTCCAGTAGTTTTTATAACCAACGAGGTGTTTAATACCTTAGATGAATCTGCTTGTAATGATTTAGCCAAACAGGTTTCGTATAAAATAAAACGTTTGCTAAAGACTCATTTAAAAAATGGTAATTCATGTAGCGAAATTCAGATAGATTGCGATTGGTCAAGATCCACAAAGCATAAATATTTCAGT
Source organism: Winogradskyella sp. (assembly GCF_025210595.1). Classification (GTDB taxonomy): domain Bacteria; phylum Bacteroidota; class Bacteroidia; order Flavobacteriales; family Flavobacteriaceae; genus Winogradskyella. Next base: position 37,400 of record NZ_JAOARH010000020.1, on the reverse strand, counting down.
TTTTTACAACAATTAAAAACATATTTTAAAGCTTATAAGCTTTCTGCAACTTTACGTTTGCATCAAGTAAAATATAGAGAAGAAACAGGTATTCCTCCAGTAGATTCTGCAGTACTAATGGCTTATAATGTAGGAAATATTGAAAATATTGAAGAAGAAAATTCAATTATTAGTGCTTCTATTACTGCAAAATATTTAGAGCGTTTAAGTGATTATCCTTTACCTTATGACGTTGCATTACCTGTATTTGAATGGGCAGTTTTATATAGAAGAGGTAAAGTTGTAGCAATTTTAAACCAGTATAATTCAGAAGACTTAAAGGTGAACTTTAAAAAGACAAATACAGAAAACATCTATAAGGCAAAACACGATTGTTATATTAATGGTACATTTATATACCAATCAGATTTATTAAGAACAGAAACGGTATCTAAAAATGATCTTAAAGTTCTTTCAGATATTATTCGAAAGGCTTCACAGCATCCTTACGAAACAATTTTTTATCATATTAGTTCGCCTTTAATAAAACAATTTTCAAACAATGAACTTAAAACGTATTGTTATTACTAATCTTTTTGGGTTGCTATTTGTTATAAATAGTAATGCAAATAATAGATTACCATCGTTTTGTGGTTGGGATCCTGCTTGGGAAGATGTGTATTATCCTATAATTAATCAATACGATTTAGTAGATGAACCATATTGGGCTTTTTTAAACTGCCCTAATGTTGTGTTCTGCGAATTTATTCCAGACAGTGCTTACGATAGTAATATAGAAGAATGGCATAATTATTTTAAAGGAAGTTTTTCTCAAGATGAAATATTACAGCTTATCTATAAAAAAACAGTAGCGTGGATACAGGGAGAAGAAACAATTAATACAAGAGAGAAACTGTTGTTTCAAAAAATAAACCAAAAAAAGTATGCATATTTTAAGCGTTATTTATTGTTAGCAAAAAGTACAGAGCATCTATCTAGTGATAAAGGATATGCTGAAGGATGGTATCAAGGAGAAGTTCATAGTTCAAATGATAAATCTTATTGGATAGAAAAAGCTTTTCTTTTAATGAAAGATGCACCCAATCAGTTTTTTAAAAACCGTGTTGGATTTCAAATTGTAAAACTAGCGCATTATAAGCAAGATAATGCATTAGCTATTGAAGTATTTAATAAGTATTTAAAGTTAAAGAACAATTCTAAGTATATTTATTATAGAGCTTTAGAACAAGTTTCAGGTGCTTACTTTAATATAGGAAAGCATACAATAGCCGCAAAAAATTATATAAACATTTTTGACAAATTACCAGACAGAAGAGAGAGCTGTGCACTAAGTTTACGATATATAGATTGGTCACAGTTTACTGAAACAAAAAGACAATTTAAAAGCCCTGTTCATAAAATAATATTTTCATTTTTTAAGGCCTATTATGGTCGAGGAGATTTACTTAAGGAAATGCAAAATATTGCAAATGTTAATCCTAATTCTCCATATTTAAAAGTATTAATAGCTAGGCAAATTGATGAGCTTCAGGCTAATATTTTTCAACATGGATATAATAGTTATTACTTTGATAACAACAAAACCATTAACAAAGAGGTTGTTAATTCTATTTTAAAAACAACAAACACCATTCTTTTAAATGAAGATTTACAAGATAAATCTGCACTTTTACTTTTAAAAGCAATTGCCAAAATAAGTATAGGGAAATATAATGAAGCTAAAGTAATATTAAATGCTCCAGGCAAGTGGTTAACCAATAAAGCGCATAAAAAAAGATTGCATTTTGCTATAGATGTTATGGCTATTAAAACACCAAATTCTAATCAAATAAACTCTATTTTTAACAAAATAGATAAAGATAAAGAGCTTAATTCTTACAAGCCAACAGTAGCAGTGTTTTTTAATCATATTAGTGCATTGTATTCTCAAGAAAACCCGATTTTAAGTGCTTTTATTGCTACAGATTATGACAGTTATACTCCAAATAAAACTTTTAATTGGAACACCATAAATAAAAGTTATGCTTACAATTATAGCTTAGAAACTAAATACCCATTCTTAGATATTAATGTTATTAATAGTTTTGATAAATTTTTAAAGTTACCAATTCACAATGCTTTTGAGCAAACTATATTAGATCGTATTCAGATTAACGCAGCTGATTTTGTAAACGAATTACGAGGCACGTATTATTTAGGTCAAAATGAATTGAGTAAAGCATTAAAAGCATATGAAGCAATTAAAAATCCATCAGAGTTTTGGGAAGAGGAAGTTCGTTCCGAAATTTTTTCAGGTTCAATAAAAGAATGGATGAATGTTGATTTTGAAAGTATTTCAGATAAAATTCATCTGGATTATACCGAAGAATTAGGATTAAATCAGGTTCCTAACCTAAAAGAAGACCCACAGCTTTTTAGAGAAAATTATAATGACAATAAAATAAAGCTTATAAAAATTCTAATGAAGCTTAAAACTTTAGCTAAAAAGAATAAAGATAATGCTGCAGAATATTATTATATGTTGGGTAATGCTTGGTATAACATGAGTGCTTCCGGTTGGTTTGTAAATAATCTTTACTATATAAGCAACGATAGTAGAAATAATTTGTGGGATACATATTCAGAAAATAATATTGAAGCGCCAGATCATGCTATGCTTTGGGCAGAGCAATATTTTAATGAAGGCTTGAGCTCTAAAGGTGATAATGAGGTAAAAGCAAAACTTACATTTATGCTTGCTAAAACTATTAGTTGTTTTGATTTAAGTTGGAATAATACTAATAATACATATGATTTTGATCTCTGTGAAAATCACAAAGACTACTTTAAAAATCTAAGAGAAAATTATTCAAAAACCAATTACTATAAAGAGGTTTTAAAAGAATGTAGTTGGCTTAGATGGTATAATAATAACTATTAAGTTAGCAGCCGCCAGACCAAACAATAATAACGAGTTCATCAAGACTGGTAATACTAAAATCACAACCTATGTCATTTCTTAAAACACGAATATAGGGCAAAGGTTCTTTTGAATACACCGTTTCAAATTCTTTATACATATCACAATATTTAGCCGCTAATAAAAAACCATGAAGCATATTAGATTTTGGTAACGATAAAGTTTCTGTTCCACCTCCTTCTTCTTCCCAGTAAGTATGAACAATACCGTTTTCGAAAGTGAGTATGTACTCTTTAGCACAATCCTGCTCTTGGCAATCATCGCTATATGTTGTAATAATTTTAGTATCTAGTAGTTTAAATGTGTTTTTTAGATAGTTTAATAATGAGGCATTTTGTAATTCGGTACTTGGTGTTTTTAGCATAGATGTATAGTCTGAAACCACATAACCTTGAAAGGATTTGTATGCCACTTTCATCCATTTAGACGTGTGTTTAAAACCTTTAAACTCTTCGGTTGTATAAGTGTTACTATCATAACTGATAAATTGAAGTGAACTGCCAAAGGGAATAGTAGTGATTTTTTCGGAATCAACCCTTGGCTCAGATCTTAATGACAAGCCATTTTCTGCCCAAACAAAAAATGGGTTTAGGTTTATTTCTTGTCCGTAACTTAAAAATGAAAAGCTAAATAAAAATAAAAAAAATCTCATATAGTTGTGTTTAAGAGCACTATGGTTTTTAATAACAAAATCAGTTAAATAAAGAGGTTTAAAAATCTATAAAAAAGATACCATAATTTAAGAATTTGCGTTTTTTTTATAAATTCGGCACCATGCGGATAGTTTACAGTTTAATAGTATCGTGTATTGTAAGTTTAGGTTGGGCTCAAAAAGAGACCTTAAAAACTTCAAATAAAAGAATTACAAAAGAGAATTTTGTTCCAGGTAAAACTTATGCTAAAGATACAATTATTAATGGTGTTATTTATTATAAAGAATCCGTTGATAACTCATCAAAACCTGTAACAGCTAACCTAAAAATAGATGGTGAACAGATAGGTAACCAAAAATCTATTCCTGCTGAGATAGATTCACTAGGAATAAAAACACTTGAAGATTTACCAGAAGTAGTAGAATTAGATCAAAAATGGCTAGAAGAATTGTATAGCAATGCATTATATGATACCATTTACAAATCTGTAACCGAGTTAACTTATGAACCAATTGATTATCCAGAGTTAACAACAGATACTTTAAAAGCAAGACTAAAACGGTTAAATGCCAGAACTCCTTTTAATGTTGAATACAATCCATCTTTAGAAAGTGTTATAAAACGTTATTTAAAACATAGAAGAGTTTCAATGGAAAGACTTATGGGTCTAAGCCATTTCTACTTTCCAATGTTTGAGCAAGAGTTTGATAATTATAACATTCCACTAGAGATGAAGTATTTATCTATAGTAGAATCTGCGTTAAAACCTAAAGCAAGATCTAGAGTTGGAGCAACAGGTTTATGGCAGTTTATGTTTGGTACAGGTAAAGAATATGGGCTTGATGTTAGTAGTTATGTAGATGAGCGTATCGACCCAATAAGCTCTACCAATGCAGCCGCAAAATATCTTGCCAGATTGTATAAAATTTTTGGAGATTGGGATTTAGCATTGGCAGCTTATAATTCTGGACCTGGAAATGTAAATAAAGCTATTAGACGTTCAGGAGGCTATAAAAACTATTGGAATATTCGTCAAAACCTTCCACGTGAAACAGCAGGTTATGTGCCAGCGTTTTTAGCAACCATGTATATTTTTGAATTTGCCGAAGAACACGGATTTAAACCAGAGCGACCACTTTTTCAGCATATTCAAACCGATACAGTGCATGTAAAGCAAATGATTACTTTAGATCAGGTTGCGGAAACCACAGGTGTTAATATAGAAGAACTACAGTTTCTAAATCCTTCGTATAAATTAGATATTATTCCTAAAATAGAAGGTAAAACTTATGCTTTACGTTTACCGAGAGAAGCCATAGGAATTTTCACTTCAAACGAAGATAAAATTTACGCCTTTGCTAAAGCTGAATTTGATAAAAGAGAAAAGCCATTGCCACAACTTTTTAATGCAGATGATAAGGTAAGATATCGTGTTAAGAGTGGAGATTATTTAGGTAAAATAGCAAGACGATATGGAGTAAGGGTTAGCCAGATAAAACGTTGGAATGGACTTAGAAGCAATAATCTTAAAATTGGGCAACGTTTAACCATTTATCCACGTAAACCAGTTATGAATGTGTCAAAGCCTAAAACCACTAAAAAAACGGTAAGTTCTAAAGGTAAAAAGACTTATAAAGTAAAGTCGGGAGATTCATTTTGGAGTATTGCTCAAAAATTTTCTGGAGTTTCTGTTCAAAATCTTAAAGATTGGAACGATATTAGTGGTAACAAACTCAAAATAGGAATGACGCTTATTGTGTCTGAGTAATAAACCAACAAAAACAAGGATTTATGAGAACATTATATGCATTATTATTTTGCGTGTTTTTAACAGCATGTGGAAATGAAAAAAAAGGAGATAAAACAGCTTATCTTCCAGCTTCTAATGGTAATTTAAATAGTATTTCGGTTGTAGTAGATAATTCTCTTTGGGATGGGAGTGTTGGCGAGAGTATTAGAGCTATTTTTGCTGCTCCACTTAATGGCTTACCAGTAGATGAACCAATGTTTAAATTGCGTCAAATTCCACCTCAAGTATTTGATGGTTTTGCAACACGAAGCCGAATTGTTTTAAAAATTGAAAAAGGAAATGTTGAATCTACTACTAAAATAGCCAACAATCCTTTTGCTAAACCACAAACAGTTGCTGTAGTTGGCGGAAAAACAAATAAGGATATTATTGCCCAATTAAAAGAAAATAAAGCTAAGATTATTGATGCTTTTAATAAAGAAGAGGTAAAAGAAAAGCAAAGACGTATAAAATTAGATTTATTAAATGTTAGCGATATAGAGAAGAAAATGGGCTTTACGCTAAACATTCCATCAGCCTATAGAATATCAAAAGCAGAAGATGATTTTTTCTGGTTAAGAAAAAACTTGAGTAACTCCAAAACCATTGAAGTTATGTTTTATGAAGTACCGTTAGAAACCATTTCAAAAGGAGATAGTACTATAGTAGATATTATAAAAATGAGGAATGCGATTACCAAAACAAAAATTCCTGGAGAAGATGGTATATACATGGCTGTAGAAGATGCCTTTGCTCCATCAATGTTTAAAACCATAATTGATAACAAGCAAGCTTATGAAGTAAGAGGTATATGGGAAATGAAAGGCTTTACTATGGCAGGTCCTTTTATTACCTACGCAATAGAAGATAAAGTTAATAAACGTTTCCTTATTGCAGATGGTTATGTTTATGCGCCATCACTTAATAAAAGCGAGTATGTTTTTGAGCTCGAATCTATTATTAAATCTATAGCAATTAAATAACAAAAAAGCCAACTGAAACAGTTGGCTTTTTTGTGTTTGATAAAATATTTTTATTCTTTGTCCTTATTGTTTTCAGAAGACTCTTCTTTGCTTGCGTCTTTAAACTCTTTAATTCCACTACCTAGACCTCTCATTAATTCAGGGATTTTTTTACCACCAAATAATAACAAAATCGCTAAAGCAATTAAAACCCAAGAACCAGGACCAATTGCACCTAAAAATATACTCGATGAAATCATAATTTTTAATTTAGACTGCAAAGTTAGTAATTATACTTTAATTATTACGTTGTAAAGCTAACTTTAGTAGGTATTGGTAGTGGTATTTCACTATTTTAACTAATTTTGTTTTAATGGCGAGAGATAAAAAAAAGGAAAAGAAATTTACTAAAAAGTTACTTCATCAGTACCGTTTGGTTATACTAAATGAAGATACTTTTGAAGAGCGTTTTGCAATAAAGCTAACACGCCTCAATGTGTTTGTATTAACATCTATATCTGCAATTTTTCTAATTGTCTTAACGATACTTTTAATTGCATTTACTCCCTTACGAGAATATATACCTGGTTATTCTTCAGCAAAGCTTAAAAAAGAAGCTTCAATTTTAAATTACAAAACAGATTCACTTGTACAAGAATTAGAGCTAAATAAGCGTTACTATGCTTCAATCCGAAAGGTTTTAACAGGAGACGTTACTATGGTAGAATTTAATAGAGATTCTGTTTTAGAAGTCGCAAAAAACGATTTAGATTTATTGCAGGTAGCCACAAATAAAGAAGACTCTTTACTAAGAGCTAAAGTAGAAAAAGAAGATAAATACAATTTGTTTGAAGAATCTATAGACCAAAACAACTTTGTGCTTTTTCCGCCTGTAAACGGAACAATTTCAGAAGGCTATAGTATTGAAGATAAGCATTTTGCTGTAGACGTTGTTGTAGCAGCTAATACTCCAGTTAAAGCCACGGCAGACGGAACGGTTATTTTTGCAGAATGGACCATTGAAACAGGTTATGTGGTTATTATAGAGCACAATCAAGAATTAATATCAGTATATAAACACAATTCTGCAATTACTAAAGCTCAAGGAGATTTGGTTAAAGCAGGCGAAGTTATTGCTATGTCTGGCAATGCTGGCGAATTAAGTACAGGGCCACATCTTCATTTCGAACTTTGGAGCAAAGGTTATCCTGTTAATCCAACTAATTTTATTGATTTTCAGTAATGGCATCGGTTAAAGCAGCACTCTCAAAACCATTTGCTAAGCTCATAGCAAAACGTATTAAAAAATGGGCTTTAAAACCAATTGAAACCCAAGACAAAGTGTTTCAAAATCTTATAAAAGAAGCCCGAAACACTGTTTTTGGTAAGGATCATAATTTTAGAGACATAACAACTTATGAAGATTTTAAATCTAACGTTCCTGTAAGAGATTATGAAGCACTTAGACCTTATGTGGAGCGTGTTGTTGATGGAGAAGAAAATATACTTTGGAAAGGAAAACCAATATATTTTGCTAAAACATCAGGAACAACTTCTGGAGCAAAATACATTCCAATAACAAAGGAAAGTATGCCAACACATGTTGAAGCTGCAAGAAATGCAATTTTGTTATACATTCACGAAACAGGAAATTCAAAATTTGTAGATGGTAAAATGATTTTTCTTCAAGGAAGTCCTATTCTCGAAGAAAAAAACGGTATAAAACTTGGGCGACTTTCTGGCATTGTAGCGCATTATGTGCCAAAATATCTTCAAAAAAACAGAATGCCTAGCCTTAAAACTAATTGTATAGAGGATTGGGAAACCAAAGTAAATGCTATTGTTGATGAGACAATAGAAGAAGATATGTCAATTATTTCTGGCATTCCGTCTTGGGTTCAGATGTATTTTGAAAAGCTAATTGAAAAGAAAAACAAGAAGGTTGGTGAAATCTTTAAAAACTTTAATCTATTCATTTTTGGTGGAGTAAATTATGAACCTTATAGAGCAAAATTTGAAAACTTAATAGGAAGACGCGTAGATAGTATAGAACTGTATCCTGCCAGTGAAGGCTTTTTTGCTTTTCAAGATAAGCAGAACGAAAAAGGCATGTTGTTGCAGTTAAATTCAGGTATTTTTTATGAGTTTATAGAAGCAGAACACTTTTTTAAAGACCATCCAGAACGTATTACTATTAAGGATGTAAAACTAGGTGTTAATTATGTAATGATTATTTCTACTACAGCAGGTCTTTGGGCATATAATATTGGCGATACGGTTCAGTTTACTTCACTTAAACCTTATAGAGTTATTGTTAGTGGAAGAATAAAACATTTTATTTCCGCTTTTGGAGAACACGTTATAGGAAAAGAAGTGGAACAAGCTTTAAAAGAAGCGACAGAAAATACTAATATATCAGTTAATGAGTTTACTGTGGCACCTCAAATTAGTCCAGAGGAAGGTTTGCCATATCATGAATGGTTTATAGAATTTGAAAATGAACCAGAAGATGAGTTGACGTTTATTAACGATTTAGAGCAATCGCTTCAAAACCAAAACAGCTATTATTTTGATTTAATTGAAGGGAAAGTATTGCGACCTTTAATGATAACTAGAATAAAAAAAGATGGGTTTCAGGTTTATATGAAATCTATAGGAAAATTAGGCGGTCAAAATAAAATTCCAAGATTGTCTAACGATAGAAAAATAGCAGATAAAATGTATGAGTTTAAATTAACTAAATAAAGTATATTTGTAGGTTAAAATAGGGTATGGGTACAACTAAAAAAAGACACGAAAGAACAAGGGCTCAAGAAAGCTCAAACGCTATTGAGCGCATGTACATTACCATGCGTCATTTATTTAATCGTGGATTTTATAAACCCATGGGAGTTTCTGGAGAAACTCTAAGAGAAGCTTTATTATTATTACGACCAGAAATCTATGGCTCAATAGCAGATGAGAAGGCAGAATTAGATGGATTGCTATATGTTATAGATCGTTTACCTCAAGGCATTGAAGAATGTACATTCATAAACCTAACTAGTGATGAAGGTTATGCTAATTCTCATTTTAAGCCTATAATTCCTCCAAAACGAAGACGTAACTGTTATCGTATAGACGATGAGCAGATGAATATTGAAATCACTAGAGGACGCTCAGAGATTTATGACATTTTAACCCATTTAACCTTTTTGTTTGTTGAGTCTCATAAAATTAGTAAGCGCGTACTAATCAATGAAGAGGGAGATACAGTAAGAGATTGGCAAAAGTTAGAAACGGCCGTTACAACAAAGAAAAAACTAACTCAAAAAGAACGCGAAATAGCCATAACGCATACGGCAAATATTTTAGGCAGAACCTTTAATGAATTAACAGAAGCCTACCCGAAATTTGCCACCGAAAACCAACCAGAACGTTTACTGCATATTGTTTATTGGTTAGGTAAATTGGCTATAGAAGAGGTGGTTAATAGCAATAAAAGAACAATAACTTTTAGCCCTGTATTAAGAGAGCGTTTAGGACATCATATTCACGGAGAAATTTGGGCAGATAATATAAAGTCTGTATTGCATAAGCAAGGTTTATTACAAAGACCTATTCATATCATAAGCGCCAATATGCATAGTGTTATGAACTCATTGTTTGTAAAAGGAACTTTAAAAGGAACAGAGTCTGAAAAGAACATTTTTGAGATATACGAAACACTTAGTGATTCTAAAAGTGTCTCAATGCGCAATAAAGTAGAAAAATCAGCGTTGCAAAACGGAATGATCTATATAAAAGACACTTCTGGAACCAACATTGATGTACAAATTTTTGATACAGATAAAATAGATTTTTCTAAGACAGATTTTGATTACAAGGAATCAGACAAGGATAACAAAGCCGTTATTTTTGTAATGGATTATGCTTTTGGAGAACAAGCTTATGAAACCTTAGATGAGTTTTTAAAACCTGTTATAATAGATGATCAAAAGATCCATTTAGATGTTAAATCAATATCTATTATGGGTAAAGCAGGTATTCTTGAAGGAGGAAAAGGAGATGTAATGATACCATCAGCTCATATTTTTGAAGGCACAGCAGATAATTACCCATTTAAAAATGAGTTAAACAAAAGCGATTTATTAGATTGTGGAGTTGACGTTTATGAAGGCACTATGATAACCGTTTTAGGCACATCTTTACAGAATAAGGAGATTTTAAAGTTTTTTAAAAATTCTACATGGAATGTCATAGGTCTTGAGATGGAAGGTGCGCATTATCAAAAAGCAATTCAAGCTGCATCTAAAGTAAGAAGCAGCATTAACGAAGATGTAAAAGTTAGATATGCGTATTATGCAAGTGACAACCCTTTAGAAACAGGAAGCACTTTAGCTTCTGGAGGATTAGGCACTTCAGGTGTGAAACCAACCTATGTAATAACAAAAAAAATACTTGAACAAATATTTAATTCATAATATATGAGTGATAAATTACCAGAAAATACTCAAAACGAAGAAGTAGATTTAGGGCAATTATTTAATGCAATAGGACGGTTATTTGAAAAATTCTTTTCATTTATAAAGCAGATTTTATTAGGTGTTTTTAAAATTATAATTTATGCACTAAAACCAATTGTAAATAATTTTAAATTAATTGCGGTAATTCTAATGGTTGCAGCAGTAATAGGATTTGTTTTAGAAAAATTTAATAAGCCTGTTTATGCATCTGATATGTTGGTTAAACCTTATTTTGATTCAAAATATCAATTAGCAAATAATGTCGATTACTTTAATGCCTTAATATCATCCAATGATTATAATCAGCTATCTAAAATATTTGAACTTGATACTTTAGATGCTAAAGAATTAATTTCTTTTGAGATAGAAGTGGGGCCTGAAACACCTAATGATATTCTTGTGGAGTATGATTCCTATTTAAAGAATATCGATAGTACTATTGCTAAAGATGTTACATTTGAAATTTATATAGAAAATAGAAATATTTTATCTGGAACTACGTTTTCTATTACCGCATCATCTTATAAAAAAGATATTTTTACGAGTCTAGAGAAAGGCTTTGAAAAGACATTTAAAAACAAGCACTCTGAAAAGCAAAAAAACTTAAGAGATAGATTTTTTGAGATTAAAAGAAAGACATTTTCTAAGCAGTTAGAACGAAATGATAGTTTACAGAAAATTTATTTAGAAGTTTTAAAAGAACAGTCAAAAGAAGAAGGTTATAAAATAGGTGTTGAAGGACTTCTTCCTTTAACTAACGAAAAGCCTATAACAAGGGAGTACGATTTGTTTAGTCAAGAAGTAAGGTTAAGGGATTCAATAAGAGACATAGATCAGCAAATGATTATAGAAAGTGAATATTATGATGTTTTGTCTAGTTTTGAAGAGATGGGAACACCTCAAAAGAATTTTATGAAGAGGTACTCGGTATTATTTCCTATCGTAGCTTTAGCTATAATTGTTTTCACATTTATTTTTGTAAAAGTCTTTAATTATATCAAAGATTATGAGTAGAAGTAAGACAATACTAATTACAGGTGGTGCAGGTTTTATAGGTTCTCATGTAGTTAGACTATTTGTCCAAAAATATCCTAATTATCATATTTATAATCTAGATGCATTAACTTATGCTGGGAATCTAGAAAATTTGAGCGATTTAGAAAATCAACCTAATTATACTTTTATAAAAGGAGATATTACAGACGAATTATTTATACAAGAACTTTTCGATACTTATAAGTTTGAAGGTGTAATTCATTTAGCAGCTGAATCTCATGTTGATCGCTCAATTACAGATCCATTAGCATTTGTAAAAACAAATGTTATAGGAACAATTGTGTTGTTAAATGCATTTAAGGATTGTTGGAAAGATGATTTTGAAGATAAATTGTTTTACCATATTAGTACGGATGAGGTTTATGGGACTTTAGGTGAAACAGGATTGTTTATTGAAACTACACCTTATGACCCTAATTCGCCTTATTCTGCTTCAAAGGCAAGTTCAGATCATTTTGTAAGAGCTTATGGTGAAACTTATAAGTTGCCCTATGTTATTTCTAATTGCTCAAATAATTATGGACAAAATCAGTTTCCAGAAAAATTAATACCGTTGTTTATCAATAACATCATTAATAATAAACCATTACCTGTTTATGGAGATGGAAATTATACAAGAGATTGGCTGTATGTTAAAGATCATGCCATTGCTATAGATTTAATATTTCATAAAGGAAAACAAGGTGAAACCTATAATATTGGTGGATTTAATGAGTGGAAAAACATTGATTTAGTAAAGTTGTTGTGTAAGCAGATGGATCAAAAACTCAATAGAGCATCAAAAGCATCAGAACAATTAATCACTTTTGTTAAAGATAGACCAGGTCATGACTTAAGATATGCAATTGATGCTTCAAAAATTAAAAATGAATTAAGTTGGGAGCCATCTGTAACTTTTGAACAAGGTTTAGAATTAACGATAGATTGGTATTTAAATAACAAAAGATGGTTAGCTAATATTATTAATGGTGCATATCAAGCTTATTATCAAAAACAGTACGGATAACAATGAAAGGAATTATTTTAGCTGGGGGTTCAGGGACTAGACTACATCCATTAACCTTGACTATCAGTAAACAACTTATGCCTGTTTATGATAAGCCCATGATTTATTATCCTTTGTCTACATTAATGTATGCAGGTATCAAAGAGATATTAATTATTTCTACGCCTAAAGATTTATTGTTTTTTAAAGGTTTATTAGGAGATGGGGGAAAATTTGGTTGCCAGTTTGAATATGCAATCCAAGAGCACCCAAATGGTTTAGCCGAAGCCTTTATTATAGGTGCTGATTTTATAGGAAACGATAAGGTTGCACTTATTTTAGGTGATAACATATTTTATGGCTCTGGACTTTCAAAATTACTTCAAGCAAATAATAATCCTAATGGGGGTATTATTTATGCTTATAGAGTTCACGATCCTGAACGCTATGGCGTAGTTGAATTTGACGAAAATGGACAAGCCATATCTATAGAAGAAAAACCTAAAGTTCCAAAATCTAATTTTGCAGTTCCTGGTATTTATTTTTACGATAATTCTGTGGTTGAAATTGCAAGAAACATAGCGCCAAGCCACAGAGGAGAATTAGAGATTACAGATGTCAATAAAGCTTATTTAGAGCAAAATAAACTTAACGTAAGCATATTAGATAGAGGCACAGCTTGGTTAGATACAGGAACCTTTCAATCTTTAATGCAAGCTTCACAATTTGTTGAAGTTATTGAGGAACGCCAAGGTTTAAAAGTAGGCTCTATTGAAGCTGCAGCTTACGAAATGGGGTTTATTAATGAAAATCAATTTCGAGCTTTAGCAGAACCACTTATGAAGAGTGGTTATGGCAAAAACTTGCTAGGATTACTTAAAGGTAGAACATGAATATTATAGAAACTAAATTAAAAGGCTGTTTTATTATAGAACCAAAGGTTTTTGGAGATAGTAGAGGTTATTTTTTTGAAAGCTTTAATCAAAACACATTTAATGATAGTTTAAAACTAAAGGTTAACTTTGTTCAAGATAACGAGTCTTTTTCTTCAAAAGGCGTAATTAGAGGACTACATTATCAAAAAGGTGAGTTTGCACAAGCTAAGCTTGTAAGAGTTGTTAAAGGGTGCGTGTTAGATGTTGTTGTAGATATTAGAGAAAACTCTAAAACCTTTGGAGAGCATTTTTCAATTGAATTATCTGAAGATAATAAAAAGCAATTATTTATACCTAAAGGTTTTGCTCATGGTTTTTTAGTATTAAGTGATACAGCTATCTTTTCGTACAAATGTGATAATTATTATAATAAAGCTTCAGAAGGTGGTATTATTTATAATGATAAAACGCTTAATATTGATTGGAATTTTAAAGATGTAGATTTAATAATTTCAGAAAAAGACACATTATTTCCTAACTTTAATGATGCTAAACTATGACAAATGTATTAGTTACTGGTTCAAAAGGTCAATTAGGAACATGCATTAAGTCTATTCAAGATAAGTACTCAAATATTAAGTTTTTATTTGCTGATAAATCTTTTTTAGATATTACTAACACATCAGAGTTAGATGATTTTTTTAAATCTAATAACATCAATTGGTGTATTAATTGTGCTGCTTATACTTCGGTTGATAAGGCTGAAGAAGATACAGATGCTGCCTATAAAGTAAATGAAATAGGAGTAAAACATTTGGCTAAAATCTGTTCAGAATATAATGTGGTTTTAATTCATATTTCAACAGATTTTGTGTTCGATGGAAATGCTTCAAAGCCTTATAACGAAACATATGAAACCAACCCACTTAGTATTTATGGTCTTAGTAAGTTAAAAGGTGAAATAGCAATACAAGAAACATGTAGTCAGTATTTTATTATTAGAACCTCTTGGTTGTATTCAGAGTATAATCATAACTTTTTAAAAACCATGCTTCGTTTGGCGAATACTAGAGATGAGATTAGCGTGGTTTCAGATCAAATAGGTACACCAACTTATGCTAAAGATTTAGCTCAAATATTATTAGAAATTATAAATAAAAATAATAATGCTTTTGGATTATATCATTTCAGTAACGAAGGTGTTGCTAGTTGGTACGATTTTACAGTTGCTATTTTTGAAGAAACTAAAACAGATATTAAAGTTTCACCTATTAAAACAAAAAATTATCCTACACCTGCTACGAGACCAAATTTTAGTGTACTAGATAAGACAAAAATAAAAGCAAGTTTAGATATTACTATTCCGCATTGGAGAAAAAGTCTCAGGAAAGCCATTTTAAATTTAAATAAACTTTCATAATCAATACCCAAAACAATCTTTCCGTGAAAGAACTAAGCATAGATAAAAACTTAACTATAGCTATTGAAGCATCTCTTAAAGCAGGTGAAGCAATAATGGATGTTTATAACTCAGTAATAGAGGTAGAATATAAAGATGATAAGTCACCATTAACTCAGGCAGATAAAGAAGCAAATGACGTAATAAATAGCTGCTTGAAACCAACTCATATTCCTATAATTAGCGAAGAAAATAAACAAATTGATTATGCTATTAGAAAATCATGGGGTACATGTTGGATTGTAGACCCAGTTGATGGTACAAAAGAATTTATAAAACGAAATGGTGAGTTTACCGTTAATATTGCGCTTGTAGAGCAAGGTAAGCCAAGGTTAGGTGTTATTTACGTACCAGCAACCCAAACCTTATATTTTGCAGACGTCACAAAAAAACGAGCTTACAAAGCTGAGTTACTTTCACATAAGGCATCATTAGAAAGTATTTTTAATAATACCATTGAACTTCAACCCAAAAGGGCTTCAAATAACATTGAAGTTGTAGGTAGTAGGTCGCACATGAGTCAAGCAACATTAGATTTTATAGAAAGTTTAAAATCTTCTGGGAAAAAAGTGAGTATAGTTTCTAAAGGAAGTTCATTAAAATTTTGTTTAGTAGCAGAAGGCAAAGCAGACATTTATCCGCGTTTTGCACCAACAATGGAATGGGATACGGCAGCAGGTCAATCTATTTGCGAAGCCGTTGGTGTAAAGGTAATTTCTAATGAAACCAACGAAACATTACAATATAACAAAGAAAATTTACTTAATAGCTATTTTATTGTCAGCAAGTAATATGGCAGATGTTTCGTACAAAAGACATATAGCAAAAACAATTACTTGGCGCATATTAGGAACCTTAGACACTATTATGCTTTCTTGGATTATCATAGGAAATCCATTAGCAGGTTTAAAGATTGGCTTAGCTGAAGTAACAACCAAAACTGTATTATACTATTTGCACGAGCGTGTATGGTATAAAATAAATTTTTCTAAGAATGGAATAAAACTAGAAAGCAGAAAGCGTCATATAGCAAAAACGATTACTTGGCGTTTTATAGGTACATTAGATACAATGACTTTAGCTTGGATTATTTCAGGAGATTCATTTGTAGCGCTACAAATAAGTTTTGTAGAAGTGGTTACAAAAATGATTCTGTATTATTTACATGAACGTGCTTGGTATAAAATAAACTTTGGGTTGTCTAAAAGAAAAAGAAGATTAAAATGAAAGATAACATCGTACCTCATAATTATCAAATATCTAAAAACGATAGAAGACAACGTAATAATCACAATTCTTTTTTGTTATGGTTTACAGGTCTTTCAGGTTCTGGAAAATCTACAATAGCAAATGTAGTAGAGCAAAAGTTGTATCAAAAAGGAATAAAAACCTATTCGCTTGATGGTGATAATATTAGAAATGGTATAAATAATGATTTATCGTTTTCACCTAAGGATAGAACAGAGAATATTAGGAGAATTGCAGAGGTGTCTAATTTAATGATTGATGCAGGTTTAGTAACACTAGCTGCTTTTGTTTCTCCCTATAAAAAAGACAGAGATAATATAAGAACTATAGTTAAAGATGTTAACTTTGTTGAGGTTTATGTCAACACAAGTATTGAAGAGTGTGAACGTAGAGATGTGAAAGGGCTTTATAAAAAAGCAAGAGCAGGAGAAATAAAAAATATGACAGGTATTTCAGCACCTTATGAGGCGCCAGAAAATCCTGATATAGAAATAAAAACAGAAGAAGAGTCTGTTGAAGCAGCCGCTCAACGGATTGTAGATTTTATAACATTAAAATTAAAACTCAACGATGAGTAAATATTATTTAAATTACCTTGACGAGTTAGAGAGTGAAGCGATATATGTTTTACGAGAAGTTTGGGCACAATTTGACAATCCAGTCATATTATTTTCGGGTGGTAAAGATTCTATTGTTGTAACTCATTTAGCCAAGAAGGCGTTTCATCCATGTAAAATTCCTTTTTCTTTAATGCATGTAGATACAGGACACAATTTTCCTGAAACTATTAAGTTTAGAGACGATATCATTGAAGAACTTGGTGTTAAACTTATTGTTGGGTCTGTACAAGAGTCTATAGATGAAGGTAGAGTAGCAGAAGAAAAAGGAAAAAATGCCACACGAAATGCACTTCAAATTACTACACTTTTAGATGCTATAGAGCATAATAAAATAGATTGCGCTATTGGAGGAGGACGAAGAGATGAAGAAAAAGCAAGAGCTAAAGAACGTTTCTTTTCACATAGAGATGATTTTGGGCAATGGGATCCAAAAAACCAAAGGCCAGAGCTTTGGAATATTTTTAACGGAAAACATTTTGAAGGAGAACACTTTAGAGCCTTTCCTATTAGTAATTGGACAGAAATGGACGTTTGGAATTATATAAAAAGAGAAAACATAGCAATACCTTCACTTTATTTTGCACATGAGCGCGAAGTAGTTAGAAGACAAGATTCCTGGATTCCAAATTCTGAATTCCTAATATTAGAAGATTCCGAAGAAATTGTAACAAAAAAAGTACGCTTTAGAACTTTAGGTGATATTACAATAACAGGCGGAATTGAATCTGATGCAGATACCATAGAAAAAATTGCACTTGAGGTCTCTGGAATGCGTCAAACAGAACGCGGAAACCGTAGTGATGATAAACGTTCTGAATCTGCCATGGAAGATCGTAAGCGTCAAGGATATTTTTAATTTAAAGTAAAAATTTTAATGTTGTTCCGATTACTATCGGAAACATTTCATATATAAAACACATGTTAGATAACAATCAGCTTTTAAGGTTTACCACAGCAGGTAGTGTAGATGATGGTAAGAGCACTCTCATAGGAAGGTTGCTTTATGATTCTAAATCTATTTTTGAAGACCAATTACAAGCCATAGAAAATACAAGTAAGAAGAAAGGTCATGAAGGAGTTGATTTAGCTTTGTTTACTGACGGATTAAGAGATGAAAGAGAACAAGGTATTACAATAGATGTTGCCTATAGATACTTTACAACACCTAAGCGTAAATTTATTATTGCAGATACACCTGGTCATATTCAATACACAAGAAACATGGTAACAGGTGCTTCTACGGCAAATGCAGCTATTATTTTAGTAGATGCTAGATATGGTGTTATTGAGCAAACTAGACGTCATGCTTTTATAGCTTCACTTTTACAAATTCCACATATTATTGTTTGTGTCAACAAAATGGATTTGGTGGATTATAGTGAAGAAGCATATAACAAAGTTATTAACCAATTTGAAGAATTTTCGTCAAAAATGTTGGTAAAAGATGTTCGTTTTATTCCAATTAGCGCATTAAAAGGAGATAATGTAGTAAACAGATCTACAGCAATGAGTTGGTATCAAGGAGCTCCCTTATTACACACATTAGAGACCATGCACATTAGTAGTGATATTAATAAAGTAGATGCACGTTTTCCTGTGCAAACAGTGTTAAGGCCACAAAGTAATGATAATAACAGAGACTATAGAGGTTATGCAGGACGTATAGCAAGTGGTGTATTGAGGCCTGAAGATGAGGTTACAGTTCTACCATCTGGTTTTACAAGTAAGATTAAAACTATTGAAACCTATGCTGGTGAAGTTAAGGAAGCATTTGCGCCTATGTCTGTATCTATAACTTTAGAAGATGATATTGATATAAGTCGTGGTGATATGATTGTACGTTCTAACAATAAACCAGATACTTCTCAAGATATTGAAGTTATGTTATGTTGGCTAAATAATAGTCCGGCTAAACCTAGAGCAAAATATACCATAAAACATACTTCAAACGATCAAAAGGCAATGATTAAAGAAATTGTCTATAAAATAGATATTAACACTTTGGATCGAAATAGTGAGGATAAAGAATTAAAAATGAATGATATCTCTAAGGTGAAAATTAGAACCACTAAGCCTTTAATGACTGATACTTACCGAGAAAATCGGACAACAGGCAGTATTATTTTAGTTGATGATACTACGAATGAAACGGTTGCAGCAGGAATGGTTGTGTAATAATTTTGAAATAAAATATAAACTTATAAGTTAAAGAAATAAATATGTTTACATTAAATAACAAATCAATCTTAATTACTGGAGGAACAGGCTCTTTAGGAAAGGCACTTACAAGTCATATACTTAAAAATCACCCAAATATTAAAAAGTTAGTGATATTTTCTAGAGATGAGCAAAAGCAATTTCAAATGGCTCAAGAGTTTCCTATAGAGAAGTACCCACAAATTAGATTTTTTA
Source organism: Winogradskyella sp. (assembly GCF_025210595.1). Lineage (GTDB taxonomy): Bacteria > Bacteroidota > Bacteroidia > Flavobacteriales > Flavobacteriaceae > Winogradskyella. The sequence continues at coordinate 17,877 of NZ_JAOARH010000020.1, read as the reverse complement.
TTGGTGATGTAAGAGATAGAGAGCGATTGGTAAGAGCTTTTCAGCATATAGATTACGTTATTCACGCAGCAGCAATGAAGCATGTACATATAGCTGAGTATAACCCAGATGAGTGTATAAAAACAAATATAAATGGTGCCGAAAATGTTGTTGATGCTTGCCTTAGAACTAATGTAGAGCGCGTAGTAGCTTTATCTACAGATAAAGCTTGTGCACCAATAAATTTATATGGAGCAACCAAACTAACATCAGATAAGTTGTTTATCGCTGCAAATAATATAAAAGGGCAAAACCCAATTAGATTTTCTGTGGTAAGATATGGCAATGTAATGGGGTCAAACGGCTCGGTAATTCCGTTTTTTATTAACAAGAAAAAAGAAGAAAACAAATTACCTATCACAGATCCTAATATGACAAGGTTTAACATATCTTTACAAGGAGGTGTAGATATGGTAATGCACGCTTTAGAACATGCTTGGGGAGGAGAATTATTTGTTCCTAAAATTCCTTCATATAAGATTTTAGATGTAGCTGAGGCTATAGGACCTAATTGCGAAAAACCAGTAATAGGTATAAGACCTGGTGAAAAAGTACACGAAGAAATGATAACGGCTTCAGATTCTTTTTATACTTATGATTTAGGAAAATATTATACTATTTTACCAGCAACTCATCAATGGAGTTTACAAGAATATATAGAAACATTCAATGCTAAAAAAGTACCTTTAGGTTTTAGTTATAACTCTGGTGGGAATGAAGATTGGGAAACAATACAAAGTTTAAGAACGCTAATAAAAGAGCACGTAGACCCAACCTTTGAAGTATAATGAAAAATTCTATTATTCCATACGGACGTCAATATATTGACCAAAAAGATATAGAAACTGTAATAGAGACACTAAAAGCAGATTTTTTAACACAAGGACCAAAAGTTAAAGAGTTTGAAGAAAAATTTGCAAGTTATGTTGGTAGTAAGTATGCCGTAGCTGTATCTAATGCTACAGCAGGATTGCATATTGCTGTTATGGCTTTAGGGCTAAAACCAGGCGAAAGAGTAATAACCACACCAATAACTTTTGCAGCATCTGCAAATTGTGTAAGATACTGTGGTGGTGAAGTATGGTTTGCAGATATAGATCCAGATACTTATACGCTTTCTTTAGAAAGTACTAAACAACTTATAGAAAGTAAGCCTAAAGGTTTTTTTAAAGGAATTATTCCTGTAGATTTTGCTGGTTTACCAGTAAACCTAGAAGCATTTAGAAGCCTTGCAGATGAGTATAATTTGTGGATTATAGAAGACGCTTGCCATGCACCAGGTGGATATTTTACGGATTCAAAAGGAGATAAGCAATTATGTGGAAATGGCATGTATGCCAATATTGGTATTTTTTCATTTCACCCAGTTAAACATATAGCCTGTGGTGAAGGCGGTATGGTTACAACCAATGATGAGGTATTGTATAACAAATTATCTAAGCTTAGGACTCATGGCATCACAAAAGAAAATATGAGTGAAAATCATGGAGGTTGGTATTACGAAATGCAAGAGTTAGGTTTTAACTATAGGCTTACAGATATCCAATCGGCTTTAGGAATAACTCAATTAGAGAAAAACGATGCTGGTGTTAAGCGTAGAAATGAAATAGCTCAAAACTATAAGCAAGCATTTGATGGTAAAATTAAGTTTCAAAGTTTACCACAAGGAGTTTATAATGCACACCATCTATTTGTTATTGAGGTTGAAAACCGTAAAGGGCTTTATGATTATTTAAGACAAGCAGGTGTATTTGCTCAAATACACTATATACCAGTTCACACCTTACCTTATTACAAGACCATAGGTTATGGCAATGCTGATTTAAGTAATTCTGAGGTTTATTATTCTAAGTGTATTAGTTTACCAATGTATCCAACTTTAACCGATGATGAACAAGAGTTTGTCATAGAAAGAATATTTAAATTTTTAAATGACTAATTTAGCTGTCATACCTGCACGAGGTGGAAGTAAAAGAATTCCTAGAAAAAACATAAAATCTTTTTTAGGAAAACCAATAATAGCATATTCAATAGAGACAGCTTTAAATAGTAATTTGTTTAATGAGGTAATGGTCTCTACAGATGATGATGAGATTGCTGAAGTAGCTAAACAATATGGCGCGAAAGTACCATTTTTGAGAAGTAAAAAAAACTCAGATGATTTTGCTACAACTTTTGATGTTATCAAAGAAATTATAGAGTTTTATAAGAGAGAAGGAAAAATTATTAAAAGAGCATGTTGTATTTATCCTACGGCTCCTTTTGTTACATCAGAAATATTAAATCAAGCGAGCAATTTATTAGACAATAATAATTTCGATTGTGTATTTCCTGTGTTACCTTTTTCTTTTCCAATACAAAGAGCGGTAAGAAAAAATTCTTTTGGAAAAATGACAATGTTCTATCCAGAACATCAATCTTCAAGATCTCAAGATTTAGAAAAAGCATTTCATGATGCAGGTCAGTTTTATTTTTTTAAACCAGAAACTATTATAAAAAAACAAGTATTATGGACCGATAATACTGGAGTTATTGAAATTGATGAACTTAAAGGGCAAGATATAGATACGCTTATGGATTGGAAACTTGCTGAGTTAAAATATAAATTGTTAGTTGATAATGAAACTAATTTTTAGAGCAGATGGTAATTCAGAAACAGGCTTAGGCCATATGTTTAGATTATTTGCTTTGGTTGAAATATATAAAGACAATTATGATTATATTTTTATCACAAGAAGCAATTCTACACTTGATGTTATTCCTAAAGAGTACAACTTACAAGTTATTCCAGAATCCATAGAAATAAATGAGGAGCCAATTTGGCTTGAGGAGAATTTCACTTCTAATGAGTATTTCATTATAGCTGATGGATATCATTTTAATAGTAATTATCAATTAGCATTAAAAAACATGGGGTATAAGCTAATGTATATCGATGATTTAGCAAAAGAAAAGATGTATGCTGATATTGTTGTAAATCACTCATTAACATTAACCCCTAGTGATTTTGAAGGTTCAAAGGATACTATTTATGCGCTTGGTGCTAAATATGCAGTTTTAAGACCTTCCTTTTTGCAAGAAGCATCTCAAAAAAGAGAAATTAATAGTATTAAGAATATTTTTGTGTGTTTTGGAGGAGCTGATTTCTATAATCTTACAGAGAAATGTGTTAAAGGTTTGTTGAAATTGAAAACCATAGATAAAATATCTGTAGTTGTTGGAAGCGCCTATAAGCACAAAGAAATTTTTGATCTAGAAAAAGACAATAAAGATAAAATAACAATTCATAAGAGCTTATCAGAACAGGACATGATTAAGTTAATGAAGAATTGCCAATTAGCAATAGTGCCAACTAGTACGATAAGTTATGAAATATGCGCTGTAAAAATGGTTGTATTAGGAGGATATTATATCGATAATCAATATAATATATACAAAGGGTTTGTAGAAAACGAGTTGATATATGCAGCGGAAGATTTTAATGAATATACACCAGATGATTTTAAAAGCCAGGTTGATATGATATTGAATGATGACAAGAATAATTACCACCTAAAAATAAACCAACAACAAAAACTATTTGACGGAAAGCAAAAAACGCACTTTTTAGAACTAATACAACAAGCCATATGTTAATTCAAATACTTGTAGATAATCCTACATCATGGATTATTCCATATGCAGAAGAACTAAAGCAACAGATTGAAAAAGAATTTGGATATGACGTTGTGTTTATTAATGAGCATAAAGATGTAAAGAGAGGTGATGTTTTGTGCTTGCTTTCTTGTGAAAAAATATTTAAACATTTATCTTATAACAATTATAATTTGGTTGTTCATGAAAGTGATCTTCCAAAAGGAAAAGGTTGGTCACCTGTAAGTTGGCAAGTGTTAGAAGGAGTGTCAAGAATTCCTGTAACACTATTTGAGGCTGCAGAAAAAGTAGATTCGGGAAGAATTTATGGAAAGCAGTACATGGAATTGGAAGGTCATGAATTGTTAACTGAAATTAAACACCAACAAGGTATAAAAACACAAGAATTAATCTTAGAGTTTTTAAGAAACTTTCCTGTTGAAGGTAAAGAACAAGAAGGGGAAGAGAGTTTCTACCCTAGAAGAACTAATAAGGATAGTGAGTTAGATATAAATCAAACAATTAAAGATCAGTTTAATTTGCTTAGAATATGCGATAACGAAAGGTATCCTGCATTTTTTAATTATAATGGGCAAAAGTACTTTTTAAAAATATATAAGGAAGATGAATAATTATCTGATATTATCACATAAAAGTTGGAATGCTTCATTACCTAATATGATGAAGAGCCTTTTCCCTAATGATACTTGGTCTTTTATTAACGATAAGAATGATTTTAATTATGAGTTGGTAAAAGAAATAAACCCTCAGTATATTTTTATTCCACATTGGTCATATTATATACCAGAACAAATTTATTCAAACTTTGAGTGTATAGTATTTCATATGACTGATTTGCCTTTTGGTAGAGGAGGTAGTCCACTTCAAAATTTGATAGCAAGAGATATTGAAACTACAAAAATAAGTGCTATTAAAGTAACAGAGGAGATAGATGCAGGAGATATTTATTTAAAGAAAGACCTTAACTTGAATGGAACTGCTGAAGAAGTTTTTTTAAGAGCCAATAAAGTAGTGGCGATTGCTATTACTGAAATAATAGAAAAAGGAATGCAACCTGTTCCTCAAGAAGGAGAATCTACCTTATTTGTAAGAAGAACTCCTGAAATGAGTAATATTGCTACAGATCAAATAATAGACTTAGAGTCTTTATTTGATCATATTAGAATGCTGGATGCTGAAGGATATCCTCATGCATATTTAGAAACAAATCATTTTAAAATTGAATTTACAAGAGCTTCTCTAAAAGCTAATCAATCTATAATTGCAGATGTTAGAATTACTAAAAAATAAAAGAATACTTGTAGTCGTAGCGCACCCAGATGATGAATTATTAGGCTTAGGTGCTACTATGCATAAATTAATACATGAACATAATGCTATTGTTAGAACCATTATACTTGGAGAAGGAATAACATCTAGATCAGATAAAAGAGATCCAGAATTATGGAAAGAACAACTGGAGGAGCACAAAAAAAATATTGAAAGTGCAAGATTAGCAATAGGATATGAATCTGTGGGAGTTTATGATTTTCCAGATAATAGATTTGATGCGGTTAACCTATTAGATATTATAAAAGTTATAGAAGCAGAAAAAACACAGTTTCAACCCGAAGTTATATTTACACATCACGGAGGAGATGTAAATATAGATCATCAACGCACGTTTGAAGCTGTAATAACTGCTACTAGACCAATGGAGCATGAAAAAGTGTCGACTATCATAACCTTTGAAACTCCTTCAGGAACTGAATGGCGTGCCAGTACAGATCCAAGACACTTTATTCCAAATATGTTTATAGAAGTATCTCAAAAGGACATTGATGCGAAAATAAAAGGGATGGAAAGTTATGAATTTGAAAAAAGAAACTATCCGCATCCAAGATCACCAGAAGCCTTAACTATATTAGCAAAACAAAGAGGTGTAATGGTAGGAAAGCCATATGCGGAAGCATTTAATATTGTTAGAATAATAGCTTAAGAAATGAAAATAGGAAATAAAAATATAGGAAAAGATTATCCATCTTTTATTATCGCAGAATTATCAGCAAATCATAATGGAAATTTGGATGTTGCCATAGAAACAATAAAAGCAGCAAAAAGATGTGGAGCAGATGCAATAAAGCTTCAAACGTATACTCCCGACACTATGACAATAGATGTAGATAACAAGTATTTTCAAATTAATGAAGGTACTTTATGGGATGGTAAAACTTTACATGAATTATATGGTGAAGCATATACTCCTTGGGAATGGCACGATCAGTTATTTGAAGCAGCAGAGAAAGAAGGTTTAATTTGTTTCTCATCACCATTTGATTTAACAGCTGTAGATTTTCTTGAGAAATATGATATGCCTGCTTATAAAATAGCTTCTTTTGAGATACAAGATATTCCATTAATTGAATATGCAGCTTCAAAGGGGAAGCCAATAATAATGTCTACAGGTATTGCTACGGAAGAAGATATTCAATTGGCGGTAGAAACATGTAGAAAAGTAGGGAATAATGATATTATATTGTTAAAATGCACATCAAGTTATCCAGCCCCATTAGAGTTGGCTAATCTTAATACAATACCAGACCTAAAAACACGTTTTGATGTAGAAGTTGGATTTAGTGATCATACTTATGGTAGTTTGGCTCCAACTATAGCTGTTACTCTTGGTGCAAAAGTTATAGAGAAACATTTTATATTAGATAAAAATATTGGCGGTCCTGATGCTGATTTTTCTCTTGATGTTAATGAATTTAAAGAAATGGTAGATCAAGTAAGAGATGCTGAAAAGTTATTAGGAAAAGTGTCTTACGAAGTTTCTGAAAAAGTAAAAAAGAACAGAAAATTTGCAAGATCATTATTTGTGGTTAAAGATGTTAAAGCCGGAGAAATTATTACTTCCGAGAATGTGAGATCAATACGTCCTGGTTATGGGTTGCACCCTAAGTATTATAATCAAATACTTGGAAAATCATTTTCTAATAATATAGTTAAGGGGACTCCTTTAAATTTGCAATTTATCGAAAATTTCGATGTAGAATTTTAATGTTTTTCAGTATTAATTTATGTTGAAAAGAGCAAAAAAACTTTTTATAAGCAATAAAGACTTATTTAGGTTCATGGCTTTAAGCTATCTAGATAAAGCTATTGTTTTTTTGCTTCCTCTATTGGTTTTTCAACTTTTTAAAGATCAAAAAATATACATATCAATTGAATATATATATTCAATAACAACAGTCGTTATTCCTTTAATAGATTTAGGGTTGTCGGGATATTTCTTTTATGCGTATAGAAATAGTGATGATAAGGAATTCACTGTAAATATTTTTGTTAAATCTTTTCAACGGCTATATATAATAGTTTGTTTTATCGGTTTAGGTTTAATTGCTTTAAATTATTTTAGTTTTGAGTTTGAGTCATTTATAGTTTTTATAGTTTCTAGATTACTGTTTGTTTTAGCTACTGTTTTTTTTGCATCTTATTATCGACTTACCAATAGGCCAGAAAAGGCTGTATATATTACACTTGCTTCAAATATTATATCATTGTCATTTCTTTTTGGATATTTCTTTTTAAGTTTAGAGTTTTCATTATGGCTAATATTTATTGGTCAGATTTTATTTTCTATTATCTATTTTTTTAAATGTATTATAGATGTTTTATTAAAAAATAATACAAAATCTTATCAAGAGCAGATAAAGAAAATATTTTTAAAAGCATTATTATTTTCTTGGCCATCAATAATGCAAGTTTTTATTATGATGTTTATTACAAATTTTGGTAAAATAAATGTTTTAACCAAAATGTCTTTGGATGATGGCGTCTTGCTATCTTTAGTTCAACGTTTTTCTATGGTCATTTTTTTAACACATTCATCTATATGGGCTTTTGTTTTAAAAGATCTTTATGTGGAAAAAAATGTATTGATTATAAGACGGAATTTATTGTATAAATACTTAGCGTTTTTAACACTTGCTTTAAGTTTTGTAATTTTTGTAACAGAAATATATCTTGCAAATAATTATAATGATTTATTTAGAGTATCTTATATTTCTATTTTAATAATAGGCCAAACATTTTTAGCGTGTGTATATGCTTATTTAGAAGTGCATTATGGTAGAGAAAATAAAAATATTATTAAGTTATATTTAGCATTGTTTAGCGCTTTTGTATTTCTTTTTATTTTAATCGTTTTAGACATGAATTTTTTAGAAAAAATATCAATAGCGATGTTTGTTAGTACTTTTTTGTCTTTATTGGTAAGTATCTTTATTCTTTATAAGAGAAATTATAAAATAGCATAACGTAAGTATTATATACCCAACATGGAATGGATATGAAGAGTGTATGTTTTATCGCAAACTATTACAAAACAGATGTTTTTGTTGAAATTGCTAAAAACTTAAAAAAGCATAATATAATTAGCTATTGGATAATTCCAAATAGAAAACAATATGAAAGTTTAAAGACAAAATTTTCAAAAAATCAATTATTATATATTGGGAAAAAAGAAGTGCTAGCGTCAAGTATTGATGAATTAAGTATTGATTTAAAAATTAACGAGCTTATTTTTGGGGATAGAGTCTTAAGAGAAGAACCTAAGTCATGGACGTTTAAGTATTTGTTAAAACTTCAGAGTTTAGTGCATCATTTTATTAAAACTAATAATATAAAATTTGTTTTTGGAGAAGTAACATGGGCTCACGAATTAATTATACATAGATTAACTAAAGCAGTAAATGAGCTTGATTGTCAGTTTTTAAACCCTCACACAATTAGAATGCCAAATGGGAGGTTTACATTTTTTACTGATGAATTTCAATCAAATATTAAAGAAGTTTTTAATTCACCATCTATTGAAAATTCTCAGATTAAACTTGAAAAACCTTCATATCTTGAAATAAATGATAAATTAATAGCAAAGAAAGGTACATTTAAACACAATTTAACTCTATTAAAAAACTTTGTTTTAAGAACGAATCAAGATGTTAACGACCCAACATTATATACAAAACCACTTACTCAATTTAAAATTAGAATTGTAGAAGTTTATAATCGATTTTTATTTAAAAGATTTGTTGACGAAACATTAATTAAAGACTTACCTGAAAATAAAAAAGCAGTTCTTTTTACGTTACATAAGCAACCAGAAGCTTCAATTGATGTTATTGGCCGATACTATGAGAGTCAATTAGAATTGATTACAAATATTTGGAGAATATTACCTCAGAATTATATTCTTTTAGTTAAAGAGCACTCTAATGCTATTGGAGATAGAGGGGTGAGTTTTTATAAATCAGTAAAAAGCTTACGTAACACCTATCTAATTGATAATAAGTCAGATTCGCATAAATTGTTAGATGAGGTTGAAGCTGTTTTTACAGTTTCAGGGACTATAGCTTATGAAGCTGCATTAAAAGAAAAAAAAGCTTTTACTTTTGCCCCTGTTTTCTTTAATAAAATGCAAGGGTGTATAGAGATAACCTGGAAAGACTTTAAGAATAATTCATTGACGACTTTAATAGAAAACAATAGTAGTGGTATAGCTGTTAATGAGTTTTCTAATTGGTTATTAAAAAATTCGTTCGAAGGCATCATGTCTGATGCGTATGGTGACCCACGATGTATGCAAGTAGAAAATATTAAAGCTTTAAGTAGTGCATTTTTAACAGTTATTAAATAAATATTTTGAAACATTTAAAAGTTGATTATTATCTCTTTATAATTCTTTTACTTATAATAGTCGTATTTAAAGCTCCTGAATATGCGTTTATACTCATTTTACCTGTTTTAAGTATTTCGTATTATAGAATTATTATTAAAAGAGACATTACTACGGTCTTAATATTGATGCTTTCTGCACGACTTATAATGGGACCATTTATTATTAATAATAATGTCTCTTTTAATATTCTTAATTTAGTGTGTAATTATATACCAATATTAATAATATTATTCTATAATTTTAGTGAAACTAAAACTGTAAATGTTGAGAAAATAAAGTCTTTAAAATGGACAATTTTATTTTTATTGTTCATGATGTTATTTAGTTTTTTGCATATTTCTTTTGCAATAACTGAATTTGCAAAAGAAATACTTCCATTGTTATTTTTTCTACTAGTAATATTCTCTAATGGTGAAAATAAAATAAATTACACTTATCTGCTAAAGTTTTTTAGATACACATTTATAGCTAGTATCTTAATTTATTTGTCACCATATTTTTACGATCAAATGCGCCATTTGTTCTCAGGCGCTATTATTTTTAAAGAGCCATCTTACACAATAGCATTAAGAATTAATCGGTCTATTCCAAGAAATACAGGTTTTGTTTTTGATTTCAGAATTATGGGTCAATTAGCCTGTTTGTATTTAATAATCTTATATTATTTAGGTAAGACTAAAAGTTATAGAGATGTAATATTGCTTAGTGTAGTGGCTGTTTTAACATTTTCTAGAGGGCCATTGACAATCTTGGTGTTGTTGCTGATGGCTGTTTATTTGCCAAAAAAAATCAGAATAACAAAGAAGCTATTGTTAATTGTAGGCGTATTATTTATTTTGTTAGTTAGTAGTATTATTTATATTATTAATGATAATAATCTTCAAAAATACGTTGCAACTTTTAATCCATTTACAGAGAAAAACGTGTTTTCACAGCGATCAGCATTTACAAATTATTCATTAAATAAGTTTTATGAAAACCCATTAGGAAATGGTATTGGTGCGCTGTCTTCAACTAATGCAAATAACAAAATTTACGCAGGTATTACAAATTTACACAAAGAAATACCAGATAAAGTCTTTTATTTTAAGGTTACAGATGCCTATTTACTAATGTCTTTAGCTGAAAAGGGGGTTATAGGTTTTGTACTAATGCTGCTTTCATTTTCAGAGTTGTTTTTTCATAATAAAAATAGATTATCACTCTTTTTCTTAATCGCGTTTTATCTTAATATAATAGGAACAGATATCCCAAAACAAGGGTTTTATTATTTTGTGTTAATAATGGTATATTATGGGCTTAGTACTAATAATATAAAACCTAAAACGTTATGAATTTATTAATTGATGCACATGTGTTTGATGATAAATTTCAAGGTACAAGAACATATTTAAAAGGGCTTTATTCTCAACTTTTTCTTGTTTCCAGAAAGATTCATTTTTTTATGGCTGCAAGAGATATAAATAATTTAAAAAATGAATTTGGAGAACACGAAAATGTAACATATATACCTTTAAAAAGCCAAAACAAATTTTATCGTTTGTTAATAGAATTACCCCAAATCATAAAAAAGAATAAAATTGACTATGCACATTATCAATACATATGCCCACCATTTAAAAACTGTAAAGTAATAATAACAACTCATGATATTCTTTTTGAACAAAAAGAATACAAGCTTTTTTTTCCATTAAAATATAGAATTATTAACGGTATTTTATTTAAATGGTCTGCTAAAAGGGCGGATGTTTTATTAACGGTTTCTAATTATTCTAAGAAAAAGATTTCCGAAATATATAAGATTCCTGAAGAAAAAATTAAAATAACACCTAACGCTGTAAATTTGATTTATGAAGAAGAAAGCTCTAAAGATTTGTTGGTTAAAAATAGATTAGGAAAATATTTATTATACGTTTCAAGAGTAGAACCAAGAAAGAATCATTTAAACTTATTAAAGGCATTTGTTGAATTAAAACTAGCCTCAAAAGGATATAAGATTATTTTTATTGGCAAAAAAGATATATCATTTTCTAAGTTGGAAGAGTATGTCGATAAAATTCATCCGAAAGAAAAAGAATCTATATTATGGTTAGAAAATGTTTCAAATGATATGTTGAAAATGTATTATAGAAATTGTGAACTTTTTGTATTTCCTTCTTTTGCAGAAGGTTTTGGAATTCCCCCTTTAGAAGCAATGACTTATAATAAAAAAATACTGTGTTCAAAAAACACGGCAATGGAAGATTTTAAATTACCAAACACAATAACATTTGACCCTGAAGATGTGAATGAACTAAAGCAAAAAATTGAAATCCAGTTGAGAAGTTCATTTAGTTTAAAAGAAGATTATAAGAAAATCCTTTCTAGATATAATTGGAAAATAATATCAAAAGAATATTATCATCTTTTGATAGAACATAGCAAAAACATCAAAAATTGAGAAAACACTTTTATATATTAATATTTCTTGCTATGACTGGTCTTATATTAAGTTATAGCTATTATAACTATTTCTTTTTTAATACTCATGTTAACGCTATTGAAGTCACTTTTAATAAGGATGTTACTAAGAAAGGACTCCCTATTATGTATATATCGGAATCGAAACAATCTAAGTTAGATTATTCAAAGGTTTTTCGATTTAATAGGCTTAGAGACAGTGTTTATATTGTAAGTTTTGAAGATCCGATAATATTAAGAAAATTCAGATTGTATTTTGAATACCCCAATGAGCAAGTTACAATATCTAATTTCACAATTATAACTGATAAACAAAAACACATATTAGCAGTAGAAAAGCTAAACAAATCAGAGCACTTAAAGCAAATAATAAAAAGGGATAAATTAAAATTAGAGATTCATAAATCCAATGCTTATATAGAAGCTTCAAAGTCAATGTTGTATACTTCAGATTTTAAAGCTATTTACTTACTTCTAATACCCTTGGTAATAATTGCTTTTATTTTAGCTAAAATAAAATTTTGGGTATCTTTTAAAATACGAGACTTACATGAGTTGTCAATAGTTTTTTTGTTGACGAGTATATTTTTACCACCACCAATTTATAATATTGCTTTAATATTAGCAGTTATTCTTAGTGTAAAAAACTTTAAGGTTAGCATATTATTAGCAAATAAAAATAACATACTAGTAGTTGTGTTTTTTTTTATTTATTTATTTAACAACTTATTTGTTTCACAAGAAGGTTATGCAAGTATGAGGACAATTGAAAGGTTTTTGCCGTTTTTAATATTACCTATAGCCTTGCATAGAGTATCCAATAGAAAATTGTTGAATTTTTTACCATCATCTGCTATTGTAATTGGTTTTGGTTTTCTTATAACATCAATTTATGATGTATATGTGTATAAAAATATTGAATTTTTATCTTTTGAAAATTATACCAAGTATTTGCATCCAGTATACTTTTCATACCTATTGTTTTTTTCAATTTGCTATATTGATGCATATATGAAAGGTTGGTTAAAATATATTATAGAATTTATTCTTTTTGTTTTTTTAATATTTAGCGGGTCTAAAATGGTGTTTGTATTTTCATTGTTAGTAGTTTTAATAGGGCTTTTAAAGAACAAAAAAACAATCTTTGTTGCTATTCCGCTAATACTAATTACTCTGCTGTTCTCTCCTCTAAAGCGTAGGTTTAAAGACATTTTAAATAAAGAAGATTTAACGATTCTGAAGGAGGAGCACATAGAAAATGAAAACGATCCTAGGATTAACGGTTTAACGTTGCGGTTAATTTTATGGAAAGAAGCACTAGCGACCATGAGTGGAATAGATTATATTATTGGTAAAGGGGTAACTAAACAAACGGATATGCTTTTAGAAAAAAGAATATTTAATTTAGGATTGCTAGAGCATAAAAGCTTTAATCCTCATAATCAGTATGTCGATACGTTTTGGAGAACAGGAATTATTGGGCTAATTTTGCTGATTTTAATTCCTGCTTATAGTTTTATAATAGGGCTTAAAAATAAAAATAAATTATTAGTTCAGTTTTCATTATTTATGTTTGCTGTAATGTGGTCAGAATCTGTTTTTGGTAGAGTAAACGGGATCTATTTTTTTACCACAGTGCTTTTAATACTTATGAATTCAAATACAATCAATGAAAATAGCCATATTAGGGACTAGGGGAGTGCCAAATAATCATGGAGGCTTTGAGCAGTTTGCAGAATATTTTTCGGTGTATTTAGCTTCAAAAGACCATGATGTTTATGTATATAACTCCCACGATCATCCTTATCAGAGTAAAAAATATAATGGAGTACATATAATTCATTGTTATGACCCTGAATATAAAATAGGAACTACTGGTCAGTTTATTTACGACTATAATTGCATTAAAGACTCCAGAAAAAGAAATTTCGATGTCATATTGCAATTGGGCTATACTTCAAATTCTATTTGGTATAAGTTGTTGCCTAAAAAGTCTATTATTATCACTAATATGGATGGTATGGAATGGAAGCGTTCTAAATATTCTAAAACGGTAAGAAGGTTTTTAAAAGTGGCGGAACGCTTAGCGGTAAAAAGTAGTGATTATTTAATTGCAGACTCTATTGGTGTTCAGGATTATTTAACAAAAACGTATAAAAAACCTTCAGAATTTATTGCCTATGGGGCTTCAGTATTTAATGCACCCAATGATGCTGTTTTGTCGGAGTACAAGGTGGTGAAAAATCAATATTGTATAATTATTGCAAGGTTAGAGCCAGAAAACAATATCGAAACCATTGTACGTGGCTACATAAAGTCAAAAATAACATTTCCTTTAATTATTTTTGGAGGATTAAACGAGTATGGCAAAAGATTAAAAAAAACCTATTCTAATGATTCTAGAATACGGTTTGTTGGTGCTAATTATAATCAGGATCAATTAAACAATTTAAGATATTTTTCAAGGTATTATTTTCATGGCCATTCAGTAGGCGGTACTAATCCTTCGTTGTTAGAAGCAATGGCATCAAACACATTGATTATTGCAAACGATAATGTTTTTAATAAAAATATTTTAGAAAAAGATGCGTTGTACTTCAATGATTCTAAAGATATAGAAGAGCTATTAAATGAGGATAGTTTATTTAATTTAAAAGATGATTTTTCTAATGCAAATATTAACAAGGTTCGTAACTTTTATAATTGGGATTTAATAAATTTTAAATACGAACAATTTATAGTTCAGAGGATAAGAACCAATAAAAAGAAAAAATGAGATTAAATCTTAAGAGTGTAAATTATAGCCACCCTTTGGCGCTTTTTTTATTCTTAATATTAAGTTTTTTTACCGATTTTATTGACAAGGTTTGTATCTTTTATAAGATAGATTTTATTAAGTTAAATAGATTATTAAAAATTGTTTTTTTGATTTATTCTATAGGTTTTTGTATTACATACTATAAATTCATTTTTAAAAAGATAAAATTTGTAATGATTTCATTATTAATTCTATCGATTGTGTTTTTTTTAAAAGGAGAAAATTATAATCTCTATAAAGTGGAGTTTCTAAGATATATTATTTTATTTATTTCATTCCCTCTTTTGTTTTATGTAGTATCGTACAGTAAAATCAGTATTACTACGTTGTTTTATAGTTTTTTAAAGTATATTATTATTCTAAATGCGGCACTTATATTATTGGGAATATTATTTGATATACAAATTTTTAAGACATATAATGCGAACAGGTTTGGCTTTAATGGAATCCTTTTAAGTCAAGGCTTTACTCCTTTTGTTTATTTGTGTGCAAGCATAATGTTTTGGCATCTAAAAGATAAATTAATGCTTTTAATTATAGCCTTAATTGCGTTAGTTTCTGGTATAAAAGGGGTTTATATGGCTGAGTTTATGGCTATGACATTAATTGTATTTTGCGACAAAACACTAGATAGAACCTTTAAAGTTAAGTCAATATTTGTGCTGTTCTTTGTTTTTATATTGGTGACTTTGGTTACTCTAAGTATGTCCCCTTTTAAGGAATTGATAAAATCTGGAGAGCTTCTTACAGCAATTTTTTCATATAGAACAGATAATCTCGTTTTGCTAATTTCAGAATTGACTAAAGAGAATTTTAATGTTTTGATTGGCGCAACGAGATTGCTTAAAATAAGACTAGAGCTTCAGTTAGTTGATATTGTTTTGTTTTTTGGGGTTATTGGTTTAATGGTTTACACGTATTTTGTTTTCAATCTATATAAAATTATAAGAAAAAATTATTTGGCAATTATCTTGCTTGTAACTGCACTCACTACATCTTTTTTTACAGGAAATTTATTTTATTTGCCCTTAGCTTCGTTGCTGCTTATTTTAACATTATTTTGTCTAAACGAAAAGGTGTTAGGTGCTGATAAGCAAATAGAAAAGAGTAACTCTTTGTAAATACCAAATCTGGTTAACCGTAAAATCTATTTTTCTTAATTTACGGATAATAAGGTCATTATAAAGTGTTATTTGACAACTGAATGAAGATTTTCACATTTTTTTTTAAAAAACCAAATTTCAACGAGAAATCATACTATATTTGATAAAAACCAATAAATGAGTAAGGTGTTAATTTATTAATATAAATAAGCGTCTCTCGATCATGTGATTAGCTTTTTTTGTCTTGCTGAATTATTGTGGTTTTTATTTAAAAAATTACAAAGTTTAAGAAAATTAAACATTTTAGAGCGCTAGGTTTTAAAAAGTGTTTTGTGTTTAAGAGCAAAAACTAGTTAGAAATTGAGTCTATTTAAACAAGGCAGATATTCAGGCTATTTAAGGCCAATTTCATACTTAATAGATTTAAGTATTATTAATGGTTTAGGTGTATTATACCTTTTACAGGATAAAGACCCTGTCATTTTTACTTCGTTTATATCTATAGGTTGGATACTTTTATCTATTTATTCTAAATTTTATGAGGTTTATAGATATACGAGACCTGTCAATATTTTTTCATTAATTTTAAAGCAGTCTATTTTATTTTTACTTTTTGTATTTGCTTTTGCGGGTTTATACCATGAATTTAAAATTTACCCTCGGCCAATAGTAAAATACACGTTATTTTGTTTTGTGTTAATTACAATTCTAAAATTTGCAATTTATTATTTACTTCAAAGATATAGGGTTTCGTTAGGAGGAAATTATAGGTCTACAGTTATTTTGGGATTAAATAAAAAAACGATAGCTTTAGAAAATTTCTTCAATAAAAGCCCAGAATATGGTTATTCTCATAAAAAAACTTATGATTTTAAGAATAAAAAACAAGCATTAGAAGAGTGTTTTGAATATGTTATCGGTGAAGGTGTTGATGAGATCTATTGTTCCATTTCAGAATTAACAAACTCTCAAATTGCTGATATTGTAGATTTTGCAGATAATAATCTTAAAATCTTAAAATTTATACCAGATAGTAAGGAGATTTATTCAAAAAAACTCCGTTATGAATATTACGATTATATACCAATCTTAACATTGAGGACTATTCCGTTAGAAGATTCTGCGAATACAATTATAAAGCGCACTTTTGATATATTGTTTTCAAGTTTTGTAATTTTATTTGTTTTATCATGGATAACTCCTATAATAGCAATATTTATTAAGCTTGAGTCTAAAGGACCTGTTTTCTTTAAACAATCTAGAAATGGGTTTAATTACAAAGAATTTGATTGTTTTAAGTTTCGCTCAATGACACCAAATAAAAATGCTCATTTGCATCAGGTGACAAGAGGTGATCAACGTGTAACTAAAGTAGGGAAGTTTTTAAGAAAAACAAGTTTAGATGAGCTTCCTCAATTTTTCAATGTGCTTTTTGGAGATATGAGTGTTGTAGGTCCAAGACCTCATATGGTAAGCCATACAAACATGTATGCAAAAAAAATAGATAAGTTTATGGTGAGGCACTTTGTAAAACCAGGAATTACTGGTTTAGCTCAAGTCAGTGGTTTTAGAGGCGAAGTAGAAACAGATAAAGATATTATTGGTAGAGTAAAATACGATATTTTCTATATTGAAAACTGGTCTTTATTGCTAGATATAAAAATTATAATTCAAACCTTTATACGCTCTGTAAAAGGCGACGACAAAGCTTATTAAAGCTTTTTATTAAGACTATTTAGTTGGTTTTTAAAGTCAAAATTTTCATACGCAACTCTTTGAATTGCTTGTTTTCTTTCCTGTTTTACTTCAGTTTTATCAATAGAATTTATAATCGAATTTAAATTACTGTAATTACCTGCTTCCGCAATCCAGCCTAATTTATAATCTTTAATAATTATTTCGCCTTCTCCTCCACCAAAGTATAACATAGGCATGCCTAATTTAGCATACTCAAAGATTTTAGAGGGCACAGAGCCGTAAATTCTATTTAATAAAGGGATAATAGCAACATCATACTTTAGCAATTCTTTATGTAAAACATTTCTATCAACTCTACCATAAAAGAATACAGGTAATGTTGTATT